>JAODBI010000125.1 GCA_025463875.1 Actinomycetes bacterium | reverse complement strand
CGCCGATGATGTCGCGGGTGACCTCGAACCGTGGCTGCAACCGCTTGTGCTCGAACCCGTGCCGCAGCTCGACGAGCGAGATGAGCTGGCGCGTGACGTCGCCGTGCTGGCCCCAGCCGCAGATCTCATTGTGGTCGAGCTCGGGATACTGGTTCCAGAACGCCGGCGTCTTGGCGTTCTCGTTCATGTCGCACTTCCAGCGATAGGCCGCCACCCCACCGAGCGCACCGCCGCCGTACATCATCGGCATGGTGCGACCGATCCGCCGCGCCAACTCGCGGGCCGGGTTCGCGGCGCCCATGATGCTTGGCACGCAACGGTCGCGGCGATGTGCGAGTTGCACCTGGGCCGTCACGAGATTCGCGTGCGCGCCCGGCGCGAGACCGGACCGGAACAACGTGACGAGTAGGGGCGCGACGAGTGCGCCGATCGCGGCCCGGGGCATGAATCCGTCAGGGCATGCCAGATGCAGTGCACCCGCATCGCGCGCGACCTCGGCGAGCCGGCCGCCGCAGGAGATCGCGACGAGCTGCGCATCGCGTTCGACCGCGCTCGACGCCATCGAGACGGTCTCCTCCGTGTCGCCCGAATACGAAACCGCAATGGCGAGCGTCTCCGGACCTACGAACGCCGGCGTACGGATCTGTTTGAGCACCGTGATGGGCACCGGCAGCTCGTCGTTGAACGCGGCGGCGACGACGTCGCCGGCGATTCCGGAGCCACCCATGCCGAGCACGACGACGTTACGGACGACATCGCCGCGCGGGAACCGGTCGGCGTGGACCTCTCCGGCAACCTCGTGGGCGTGCGCGAGCTGTTCGGGCAGACCGGCAACGGCGTCGAGAAAGCCGAGAGAGTCGACGGTCACTGCTCGAACGTCGGCTTGATGCCGTCGCTCTTGGCCTTCTTGGTGAGCCGGCTGTGCTCCGCGTCGTCGACGGTCTCGGCATCGTCGATCAACAGATCGGGAATGTCGCCGTCGAGAACGCGATAGCGCCGCCGCAGTCGCGGGTTGTACAGCGACTGCTCGTCCGCGAAGTACAAGAGCGGACCCTTGTCCTGCGGGCATGCGAGGATCTCGAGCAGTTTCGGGTCGAGCGCCATGCCGCGCAGACTAGCGGCCGCGACGGCCGGCGAGTCAGTGCTCGGCCACGCGGATGAGGGCGAGCACCTCGGCGGTGTGCGTCTCGCACGAGGCCGCGTCGGGCGCTTCGAGATTGAGGCGCAACAGCGGCTCGGTGTTGCTCGGCCTCAGGTTGAACCACCACTCGCCGCACTCGACCGTCAGCCCGTCGAGCCGGTCCTGCGAACACCCGGAATACTCGGCTGCGACCTTCTCGATGACCGCGGCGGGATCGTCGACCCGCGAGTTGATCTCGCCGCTCTGCACGTACCGCTCGAACGGCTTGCGCAACTCCGAGAGCGGTATGCCCGCGCGGCCGAGCTGCTCGAGCACCAACAGTGCGGCGATCGAGCCCGAGTCGGCCCGCCAGTTGTCGCGGAAGTAGTAGTGCGCGGAGTGCTCGCCGCCGAAGATCGCGCCGGTCTCCGCCATGATCTGCTTGATGAAGGAGTGACCGACGCGGGCCCGCACCGGAATGCCGCCGTGCTCGCGGATGATCTCGGGCACCGCGTGCGAGCAGATGAGGTTGTAGACCACCGTCTCACCCGGATGACGGTCGAGGATGCCCGCCGCGACGATCGCGGTCGTGGTCGAGCCGCTGATCGGCACGCCCTTGTCGTCGACGAGGAACACACGGTCGGCGTCACCGTCGAACGCGAGCCCGATGTCGGCATTCAGGTCGAGCACCGCGCGCTGAAGGTCCTTGAGGTTTTCGGTCTGGATGGGGTCGGCGGGATGATTCGGGAACGACCCGTCGAGCTCGCCGAACAACACGGTCAACGAGAATGGAAGACCTTCGAAGACACGGGGGACGACGAGACCACCCATGCCGTTCGCAGTGTCGGCGACGACGGTCAGCGGCTTCAGGACCGACTTGTCGACGAAGGAACGCACGTGTTCGCCGAACGCCTCGAGCATGTCGACGCGCTCGACCTTGCCCGCGACCTCACCGCGCGACGTCACGCCCGAGGCGACCATCTCCTTGATCTGCTGCAGCCCCGTCTGCTCGCCGATCGGGGCCGCACCCGCCCGGCAGAGCTTGATGCCGTTGTACTGCGCGGGGTTGTGACTCGCCGTCAACATCGCGCCGGGCGCGTCGAGCTTCCCGGAAGCGAAGTAGACCAGGTCGGTCGACGCCAGGCCGACGTCGGTCACGTCGGCGCCGGCGAGCGTGGCGCCCTCGATGAAGGCCGCCGAGAGCGGCTCCGACGACGCGCGCATGTCGTGGCCGACCACGAGATGCTGCGCGCCCGTGAAGTGCGCGAACGAGTTCCCGATGCGGCGCGCCAGCGCCTCGTCGATCTCGTCGGGGTAGACGCCGCGAATGTCGTACGCCTTGAAGATTCCGTCGAGCGACACGTCAGCTCCTACCCACTTCCCGCCAGCGGTTCCGGCCTCAGAGCCGGATCATGGTAGCGCCGGCATGGAATCAGTCCGATCGGGCGGCTCGTCGTCGGACGAACCCGGCAGGAGACCGTCCACGGCGCCGTTCGGATCGTCCGGTGGAACATCCGGATCGTGTGCACGTTCTCCCCCGCGATCCCGTCGTCGACTCCAAGGCCGGCGTCCGCGCGGACGTCGGTACCGGTGCGGATCGTCGCGAAGCACGTCGAGCGCGTCGTCGACGCCCGCGTCGTCCGCATTCTCAGACGTCTCACCCGTGTCGTCGGTTCCCGCCGCGAACCGGCGCGCACCGGTCCAGAGACCGAGGAGCACGAGTCCGGCGATGCCCGCGATCGTGATTCCCCGTCCGGCCCAGTCGGCTGCGGTCAATCCGTAGCTGAGCTCGACGTGCTTCTGGGTCGGCACGACGACCATCAGGTTCGGCGCGAGGCGGTACGGACCCTTCGCGCCGGACACCTTCCAGTTCGGGAAGAACGACTCCTTCACCTCGACCGGTTTGCCGATCTCGGAGACGTCGAAGGAGATCTTGTCGACCGTCGTCTGAACATTGCTCACCCGCGTCGGCGTGACGGTACGCGGCTGCGCGCGCCGCAGGTCTTTCGCATCGATGCGCACCCAGTCCTTCGGACCCGTCTGTGCGTACGAGGTACCGAGCACGTCGCGGTTCGTCCACCACGGCGCGGTCGTGCACTCCCAACCGTCTTGCATCCGCGGTTCGGCACCCGACGCCTTGTCCCACGTCGTGTTCCAACACTGCGAGTACGACGGCCGGCCGCTCGGGAGACCGGTGAGGACGACCGGCTCGCGGTTCATGCCGACGACGAGGTCGCTGTTCGCGACTTCGTAGATCTTCCAGTCCTTCAACTGGGTGTCGGGCGAGGGACCGGCGATCGGCGGATCCTGCGCGATGTCCTTCACGAGCGTCAGCTGCGGACTACGACCCGCGAGCTTCTGCATCTCCGGCGTCCACGCCATGTAGTAGCGGACGCCCAGCATCTGGAGATGTCGCACGCAGAGGTCGAAGTCGGAGTCGGGGTTGCCGTAGACGAGCCCGCGCACCGGGTTCGACGGATGTTGGGCGCACTCGGCGACGGTGAGGAAGTGGTAGTCGGTCGTGGCCGACGACTCGAAATAGATGCCCTCCATCGACGCGATCTTCCCGTGCGTGAAGTACGGGAGGAGCATCAACGCGAGGCTGGTTCCGTAGCTGTTGATCGCGTCGGGATTGCCGGACGACGGCTCCCACAGCGCGCGGCCGTTGCCGTGCGTGTCGGCGACCTGCTCCATTCCGGTCATGATCGCGTGGAACTGCGGATAGGTCGGCTTGGCCTCGTAGCCGGAGTAGTTCCACGCCGCCCAACCGCTGATCGCGATGTCGGGATTGTTGTCGCGCGCCTGGTAGCCCTGATGCATGGCGTAGATGCCGGCGATCGCGACGACGACCGCGAGCGCGATCGCGCTGTAGCGGCGGGCGGATCTGGCGATCGACCGACCGGAGAGGCGGGGCGGCGGCTTCCAACCGTCCGGACCACGGTCGAAACGACGATCCGCCAACGCCCACGCCGCTTCCTTGCGCAGCTCGGGATCGATCGGGACGATGTCGTCGTCGCTGCCGGTCGCGAGCACGGCCCAGGCGCGGGCGCGCGCGTCTCGCAGGTCACCGTCGCGTATCCAGATGTGTGCGCGCTTCACGAGCAGGGCGGCGAGACGCGCGATCTCGGTCGCACCCATCGCCGCGAGGAACGCCCACGAGAGCATCCAGAACGGGAGGAAGCGCGTGTTCCAGATCGCGTGTTCGGGCCATTCGATGAACAAGACGCCGATGACCAGCGCGAGGACGATGAGCACGAGCGTCGAGCGTCGGCGATACCAGCCCGCGGCGATGATCGCGACGCCGGCGAGGAGCCAGATCCACCACGGCAGCCACAGCGTCGGTGAGAAGTGCTTGATGGGGTTGGTGTTGGTGTCGAGCGGTGGACGCCCGACCGCGTTCCAGAGGCCCTCGATCGTGTGTCGCACCGGACCGGGGAGCGGCAACCACGACGGCAAGTGGTAGTTGCCGCGTGGGAGCAGCTTCGTGTACCGCATGCTCTGGGTGAATCCCTGTTGCCAGAGCAACGGGAGGAGCCAGACCGCGCTCAACGCGGCCGCGACCCCTCCGACCGGCAAGGCGATCGCCCACGTCCGCTGCGGACGGCGCGTGAGCCAGAGTAAGAACGCCGCGATCGCGATGAATATCGCGACCACGATGTGCGACATGATCGCCAGCGCGATGAGCAACGCGGGAAGCCAGCGCCGCCGTCCGGTGTCGAGCGTGTACGCGAGTGCGCCCAGCCCGAAGAGCGCGAACGCGAGCCCGATCGTGAACGAGAATTCGCCCGCGAGCGTGCTGGCGATGTTGCCGCCGTAGATCTGCCATTCGCTGCGCGTCTGCACGAGCGTGCCGAACGCGGCGATCGCGAACGCGGGCGGCGCGGGCCACGGCGTCCGCATGCCCTTGGCGAAGTAGTACGCGGCGGCGGGGAGCATGAGCGGGCCGCTCACCGTCACGAGCTTGAACGCGACGTTGTACGGCATGACGAGGTTGAGCGCGGCGATCATCAAGGCCGGAATCGGGAAGTAGTACTGCCCGACCGGGAAGCCGGCGTACCAGTCGGGCGCCCAACCCGAGAGCCGGAATTTCGGAAACCAGTTGTCGATGAGGAACTTGGGCCACCACACGTGCGCGCCCATGTCGCCACCGTTGGTGGTCGTGTTGCGGAACAGGTCGCCGAACCGCAGGTTGCCGTTGAGCGTCCAGTGGTGCGCCGGATCGATGATGCAGAACACCAACCAGGTACAGACGGCGACGACCGCCCAACCCACCGCCCGCTCCCAGAGCGCGCGCGGCTGGTCGTCCTCGTTGAGGTCCACGTGAGCCCGCGACGGCGCCGGCGGGGCGACGGTCGTCTCGGGCTCGGACTCCGTCGGGGTTTCCTTCGTGGGAGCTGCCACCGGAGGAAAGGATGCCAGACCGCGCCTCGACCCCGGGCTCACCCCGTCGTCCGAAGGGTTGGCCGAGCGGTTGGCGGAGCGAGCCCGGAAACCCGACTAGTGCGGCGCGCGGGCCAGTTCCAACACCTCAGTGAGTGAGAGGACGCCCGCGTCGTCCTGCCACGTGTTGGCCTCGCATTTCGAACAACGATGGAAGACGATCTCCCGGCCCGCGACTCGCATGCGGATCGTGATGAGCACCGTCTTGGCACATCCTGTGCAAACCAGCATTCCGTGCCTCCCTGACACCGCGCCGGTGCTTTTGGTCGGCATCGAAGTGCACGGACTGAAGCGCGGCGGGCGTGACTTCTGCCACGTTGGGCAAAGGTTGGGCTCACGTCGTCTGATCAAATCGACCGGTACGGGATCAGAGGGCCAAAAGATCCAGTGGCGAGTAGCACTCGTCGGACCGCACCGGGAAATTCGGGCGCGAACTCAGAGCGCCAAGAGCGTCGTCACGAGATTGAACCCGATGTGCATCATGATCGACGCGGAGAGGTCGCCCTTGCGGACCGCGACCGTGCCCGAGACGATGCCCAGCAAGAAGAGCGCCGGCACCACCGCGAAGTCGCCGAGGGTCGGGCTGAGCATCGGGTGGGCGAGGGCGAACACCAGGGCCTGCACGATCACGGCGGCCGTCGGCGACATGCGCCGGCGGAGCGCTCGCAGCAGCAGGCCCCGGAAGAGGAGCTCCTCGCACACGGGAGCGATGAGTGCCGCGACCACGGCGAAGACCGCGAGCTTGGCCCCGCCGGCCTTGTTGAGGTCGTCGACGACCTGCTGGTGCGCGTTCGCGATGTTCACGAGCGGCAGGATCAACACGCTCCCGACCAGGAACAGCCCGAGCCCGGCGAAGGGCGCCCACCAGTCGCGGACCTGCAGCGTGAAACCGAAGTCGTCCCGGAGGGAGCGGCCCTTCGAACGCGCGACATACGAGATGCAGAAGAACCAGGTTCCGAACTGCCCGAGCGTCGACAGCGCGGTCGTGACGGCACCGATGTGGCCGGACGTGTCACCGGTGATCGCGAAGCCGATCGAGGCGCCGACTACCGAGGCGACGATCCCGGCGAAGTAGATCCAAACGAAGTCGCCGAGACCCCACCGGACCACGTTCGCACCGGGCGCCGGCACGCGTTCCGGCGACGGCGCAGAAGATCCGGGATCCACCGGAGCAGGCTATCGAGCACGTCGTAGCTGCCGATTGGCAGACGGGTTCGCCCCGAAACGACACGGAACGGGAATCGTCACCCGTCCGCCATACGATGGGCGACGAACGACTGCCGTGGAGAATCGCTCATGAGCCCAGGCCCCGAAGATCAGTGGCGACCGCCGGAACCTCCGCCGGGCCGTTCACCGCGTCCGGGCGGGCCCGGAGGTAGTCCGCTCAAGGCCGGCAACCGGCCCAAGTGGATGCCGTGGTTGATCATCGGCCTGATCGTCGTCGGCTTCCTCGTGTGGCGCGCCGCACCGCCGTCGTCCACGTCGAGCACGAAGGTCGACTACGGCGACTTCCGCACGCTCGTCGCACAGGACCACGTCTCCAGCATCAAGTACGACGCGTCGAGCGGCAAGATCACGGGTCAGTTCAAGGACGGATTCACCCGCGACGGCAAGAAGGAATTCACGACGCAGGGCCAGATCAACCAGCTGCCCGACGCCGACATCACCCTGTTGAACCAGCACAACGTCGCGCGTAACTACAAGCCTCGTTCGAGCGACATCGTCGGCACTCTCCTCGTCTACCTGTTACCCCTCGTCCTGATCGGCGGCATCTGGTTCTTCATCGCACGCCGCGCGCAGGGCCAGATGGGGGCGGTGATGAACATCGGGCGCTCCCGCGCCAAGGTGTACAACACCGACAAGCCCAAGACCACGTTCGCCGATGTCGCCGGTTACGGCGCCGTCAAAGAAGAGATCACCGAGGTGGTCGGCTTCTTGAAGCAGCCGGCGAAGTTCAAGGAGATCGGCGCGCGCATCCCCAAGGGTGTGCTGCTCGTCGGTCCGCCCGGCACCGGTAAGACGCTGATCGCGCGGGCGGTCGCCGGCGAGGCAGGCGTTCCGTTCATCTCCATCACGGGCTCCGACTTCATGGAGATGTTCGTCGGGGTCGGCGCGGCACGGGTCCGCGACCTCTTCCAGACCGCCAAGAAGCAGGCCCCCGCGATCATCTTCGTCGACGAGATCGACTCCATCGGGCGCAAGCGCGGTGCAGGTCTCGGTGGTGGCCACGACGAACGCGAACAGACGCTCAACCAGATGCTCGCCGAAATGGACGGCTTCGAGGCGACCGAGGGCATCGTGATGATGGCGGCGACGAACCGTCCCGACATCCTCGATCCCGCGTTGCTGCGGCCCGGCCGGTTCGACCGCCAGATCATGGTGCCGCTGCCCACGCTCGACGAGCGCGTCGAGATCCTCAAGGTCCACATGCGCGACAAGAAGATGGACCCCGACGTCGATGTGGGTGTCGTCGCGCGCGGGACGCCGGGCATGAGCGGCGCCGACCTCTCCAACCTCGTGAACGAGGCTGCCCTGTTCGCGGTCCGGCGCGGCGCGAACGAGGTGCACCGCGAAGACTTCGACGCGGCGCGCGACCGCGTCCTGATGGGCCTGAAGCGCGAATCGCTGGCACTGTCGGAGGAAGAGAAGGAGATCATCGCCTACCACGAGGGCGGTCACGCGGTCTGTGCGTACGTGCTCGAGCACGCCGACCCGTTGCACAAGGTGACCATCCTGCCCACCGGTATGGCGCTCGGTGTCACCCACCAGCTGCCCACCGAGGAACGGCACATCTACAAGCGCGAATACATCGCCGACTCGCTGGTCGTCCGCCTGGGTGGCCGGGTGTCGGAAGAGCTGATCTTCGGGCACCAGTCGACCGGCGCCCAGAACGACCTCGTCGGCAACACCGAGCTCGCCCGCAAGATGGTGCGGGAGTGGGGCATGTCCGATCGCATCGGTCCGATGGCATGGGGATCACAGGGCGCGGTCTTCCTCGGCGAGGACCTCATGCACTCACGCGACTACTCCGACGAGACCGCCCGCGTGATCGACGAAGAGGTCGAGCGGATCCTGCGCGACGAGGAAGACCGGTGTCGCAAGGTGCTCACGGAGTACCGGGCGGGTCTCGACGGGGTCGCCAAGGCGCTCCTGGAGCGCGAGACGTTGAGTGGCGTCGAGGTCGAGACGATCGTCGACCAGGCCATGGGTCGCAAAGTCGGCGGTCCCCGCCTCATCACGCGTGCCGACGGCACCGAGGTCGAAGCGCAGCCGAACCTCGCGGCCGAGGACGACCTGCTCGGCGATCTCGACACCGGCGCGAGTCTCGCGAGCGACACGCCGCTCGACCCGAGCTAGCCGACCAACGCGCCGAACCGTCCGGCGTCACCCGGACGGGAGTTACTCGGCGCGGATCTCGGCCACCGCGGTCCAGAGCTCGGGCGCGGCGAACGCACCGAGGAACGACGCGCGCACCACACCGTCGGAATCTGCGATCAGCGTCATGGGTGCGGCGTCGACGTGATACCGCTCGTGGAGATCACGGCGCGCGAAATACTCGACCTCGGTGACCGCCACCTCGTCCGACTCGAGCGTGGCGGCCTTGTCGAACAACCCTTCGCAGGAGTCGCACGTCTTCGATGTGAACAACACGACGAGCCACGGTGCGGTGGGCCGCGCGAAATCGGCCCGGTCCAACTGCGTCGGCGCGACTCCGGGACTTTGCGTCGGTGCTTCGATGCTCCGCCGTCGCTCGATCCACCACGCGAGTGCAGCGAGCACGCCGAACAGCACGACTGCGATGACGAGGCGCAGGATCACCGGGGCCACCACCTGCGCGCGAGCCGGACCCGAAAGGCCCGTGCGGTCGGCATCGACATGACAATGACGGTACCGCCGGCTCCGTGCGAGACTGGAACCTGGGTGGGAGAGAATCCGCGGGGACCTCAGCGACTGTCGACGTGGCCGATGTGGGTGCTCGGCCTCGTCATCATGGTCGACCAGATCGACCAGAACGTCGTGCGCGGAGTCGTCGACCAGCTGAAGCACGACTTCGGCATCAGCGATGCGGGCATCGGGCTGCTGCTCTCCGCCTTCGTGCTCGTGAACGGCCTCGTCACGGTCCCTGCGGGCTATCTCGCCGACCGTTGGAATCGCACGCGCACGATCGGCAACACGGTGCTCGGGTGGAGCATCATCACGATGTTGACCGCGGCCGCGACCAACTTCGCGACGCTCCTCGGACTGCGGGCGTTGCTCGGCTTCGGACAGGCGATCACGGAACCGTCCGCGGCGAGCCTGCTCTCCGACTACTACCCCACCGAACAGCGGGGCCGGGTCTTCTCGAACCAGCAGGTGATGGTGTTCATCGGGTTCGGTCTCGGGATCGCGCTCGGCGGCGCCGTCGGCGACGCGTTCGGGTGGCGGGCGGCGTTCCTCGTCGTCGGACCACCGAGCATCCTGGTGGCCTTCCTCGCGTTCGCGCTGCGCGAGCCGCCGCGCGGCCTCGGCGACCGACTCCACGTCGGTGGCGACGCGGTCGGCGCGACCGATCCGTCAGAAGAACGGGCCGCGCTCTTCGACCACGGCTTCCGGCAGTTCGTCGCCGACATGATGCGGGGCCTGCGCGACGACTTCTCCACCATCTGGCAGATCACGACGCTGCGCTACGCGCTCGTCGGTGTCAGCTCGCTGATGTTCACGGTCGCCGGTATCGGCGCCTGGCTCCCCCAGTTCCACGAACGGTTCTCGGGCATGACCGAGAAACAGGCGACGAGTGCGGTCGGCGCGCTCATCATCTTCGGCGGGATCCCGGGCGTCCTGCTCGGCGGCCGGCTCGCCGACCGCTTCGCGACGCGGATCAAGGGCGCGCGCGTCGTCATCCCGGCCTACTGCATCTTCGTCGGCAACACGATCCTGATCGCGTCGTACCTGCCCGGTCCCGCGTGGGCCTCGGTCGCACTTCAGCTGCTCGGGATCTTCTCGATCACGATGGCGATCCCCGCGTTGCGCGCGGGCATGGCGGACGCGGTGCCGGCGCACCTGCGCGGCGCCGGATTCGGCGCGTTCAACCTCGTGTCGATCCTGTTCGGTGCAGCGGCCGCCCCGCTCATCGTCGGCGCGCTCGCCGACGTGTGGAACCTCCGTATCGCGTTCCTGATCGTGTCGCCGCCGGTATACGTCGGCGCGTGGATCCTGTTCTTGGCGCGTGAGCACCTCGACGAGGACGCGATGAAGATCTTCCAGGCGGTCTTGCGCGCGCTCGAGCAGGACCGCGAACGCGCACGCGTGCGCGGGCCGGGCGACTCAGCCGACGACGACGCCGACTGAGCTCGACACCTCGTCGGCGGCGACGATCAATCGTTGCGCGAACACGGGTTGGCTGGCATCGACGAGCAATGCCGCGTCGCGAGTGGGCGGCTTACGACCGCCGACGACGCTGACGGTGATGGCCCGACCGGGCGGGACAGTCAGATGCTGCACGGTGGGCGGGTGGCCGACCTGGCCTTCGTGCACGAACGCGATCTTGACGATCGACGGCTCGGCCCCGGGGTTGAAGAACGAGAGGGTCGTGGTGCGCTCACCGCCGACGACGCTGCGGGCGAACGTCCAGGCGCGTGCCGGTTGAATCCCGCCCGGCGACGTCACCGCGCCGACGACGTTGGGCGCGTCGTCGAAGTGCGTCAGCGTCTGGGCGACGACGGGGACGTTCTGCTCCGATCGGATGTCGAGGCTGTACGGGACACCGTCGGGAACACTGATGCACGCCTTCGCCGACGTCCCGGTACCGGTGGAAGCGGCGGTGCAGTGGCCGAGTTGCACCCACGCCACGTCGTCTTGAGCAACGGTGAGGGTCGCGGGACTCGGTACCTCCTTCGACGAGTCGGGGGTGGCCTGGACGTCGACCTGGGCCGTGTCGTTTCCCACGTTCACGATCGCGACGACTGCGGTCGAGCCCGCGTGACCGACCGCGCCCGCGAACGTCCAGTCGGGCGCGGTGACCGGCGAACCCAGCGAATGCGCCACGCCCGCGGGACCGGCGGCGGTGGTGTACACGATCGTCTGCGCGGCGACGACGGCGCCGACCGAGACGTCGACGGCGACCGCGACGCGGTCCTGGCGCACCGCGATGTCGTGGATCGGAATGACCTCACGCGACCGCCGGGCGACGTCGAGGCTCTGCAGAGCGTCCGGTTTGCGCACTCCGCTGCTCGTACGCAGCGTGACGTCGACCTTGGCGTCGGACGCGTACGGGTTGTCGATCACGAGCCACTGTTGAACGCCGCGGGGCGTGGTCCCGGCCGCGAAGTACCAGTGCGGCGCGGACTGCGTGGCGCACGGCGTCGTCTCGAGCGCGCCGGCGCCCTCGATCCCTTCCTCGACGACGATGCGGCCGCCGAACGCCTCGACGGTCAGCGCGCCCGGTCCACCGAGTTGGTCTCGCGTCCTGGTCACGACCGTGTTCGGAGGCACCGAGAGCGGAACGTGTGTCGCGGCTCCCTTGTCGGCCAGGTCGGTGACCACGACGTCGGCCGCGACGGCGCCGACGTTGGCGAAGGTGACGCGGCCCCCGCCGTGCGCCAACACCGGTGGCAGGCCGGGGCAGAACCAGGCCGTACTCGAGGCGGTGAGCGCGGCCGCGTTCGGGGCGACGTTGACCGCCGCGGGCCCGGACGTCGACTTGCTCGACGCAGTTCCCGCGGCCAGGGCGCCGACGAGCAGCGCGCCGAGCACGACGACGAACATGAGGCGCCGAGATCTCATGCGCCGACCAACGACTCGTCCGCGGGCGTGCGCTCCGGCTCGGCGCGGGGGACGGCTCGCACCGAACGCGCTTCGGCGCGCCGCCGCCGGGTCGTGAACCAGAGCACGGCGATCCCGAGCCAGAGCACGATCTCCGCGAACCGGGCGGCGCCCAGCACGCCGCTCCCCGAATAGCGCACGTGGACGGGCGCGTTCGCGTCGAGTGCGAACGCGTTCGTCCACCCGAAGGCATCGCGCCGCGCGAGCGAGAGCTTGTCGGCCTTGGCGGTCCAATGCGAGCTCGCCGCCTCCGACCACAGGAGCGTGCCGGGGCCGATCGGACCCGTCGTGCCCGCGCTCGACGGAACGCCGGTGATGCCATCGGGCTCCGACCTGATCGCAGCAGCCATCGGATCCTTGCCGTCGATCTGTGCGGTCGTCGCTCCCGGCGGGACGAGCGCGCGCATGGGGATCCACGCATCGTTGTCGTACACGACCCCGTCGTCGTCGACCCGCGACAACGTGAGGTCGAGTTGGCGACCGAGCGCATCGCTGATCGCCCGCTCATCGCGTCCGGACGGTCCGCTCTTCGGCGCGGCTCGCGAGACAAACACGATGTAGCGCACGCCCGCGGGTGCGACGAGGTGGCCGAGACGAACGGTCGAACCGCTCGCGGCGGCGTCGATCATGCCGGCGAGCACCCGATCGGCGTGCCCCTCGGGCGCCGCCCACGACGCGCGCGCGTCGCCGACGCCACCGCGCGTCAACGCGAAACCGACCTTGCCAACGATCTTGGCGTCGGCAGGTAACACGGTCGGGTCGCCGACCCACAACACGCGGAACCCGCCGGCCGGCGCGGTGTCGCGCATCCAGGTGTCCGTCGTCGCCCAGTCGCTCGCCTTCAGCCCCGCCCGACCCGAGAGCGAGTCGGCCGCGAGCCCGACGACCGCCAGGGCGAGGCCACCGAACGCGACGAACATCAGCACCTGGCGCCAACCGAACCGGAACCGGCGCAGGTCGTCCAGCACCGCCGCGACGCCGAGGCCGCCCGCGAACGCGAGTCCGATCGCGGCGCCGACCAGGATGCCGTTCGGCGAGAGGACCGCGGTGTCGCTCGACAGTCGCCCCGGCAACCACGCGGCCGCCAGCGAGATGGCCGCGAGCACCCAGGCCCGCGTCGCCCACGCGAGGCGCGGTCCGGTCGCGAAGGCAAGCGGGACGAGCGCAGCCGCGACGATGCCCCAGGGCGCGATCCCCGCACCGGCGCGCCCGGTGTGGAACCCGAGAACCTCGGCGAAGGACAGCGATGCGCGCGGCTGCGCCCCGAGTGTGGCTGCGTCCGCACCGATCAGGGAGAACGACCACGGCGCGAGCAACAGCGCGGCGACGACGCTCGCCACGACCGCCCCGACGACCGCGATCACCGCGCGGCGAGCGCCTCCGACAAATGGCATCGACAGGCAGTACGCGATCGCGACGACCGGCGCGAGTAGCAGAGCCGGCGCCCAGACCGAGCCCGCGACTGCGATGAGCAACGCGACTGTGCACGCGAGATGGAGCCGGCTCCGCTTCGGCGCTCCGTAGTCGAACCAGTCGACGGCGCTCGAGCGCCGGGAACCCGCGCCGCCGGTGGCGTCGGCGGTTGCCCGGACGAACGCGCCGAGGACGAACGGGGCAAGCGCGAAGCAGACGAGCGGCCCGAGCTCGCCCTGCCAGATTGCATTGCGGGCAATCGGGTTCGCCGCGTACGCGGCCGCGGCCGCCACACCGGGCAACGACGAGGACGCGAATGGGCGCAGCAGCCGGTACGCGCCGAACGCGCCTACCGGAATAGAACCACCGATGACGAGTGACTGGGCGAGACCCGGATGGTCGAAGAGCACGGCGCTCATCACCGCCATCAGCGCGAACGCCGGGGTCGCGGGATGCCCGGAGCCCATCATCGTCGTCCGCCACGGACCCGTGAACGTCGACCAGGCCGCGCCGACTCCCGGCCAGGTCTGGAACGAACCGATCGCGGGGACATGGCCCGCGAGCAATGAACGCACGGTGAACAGCACCAGGATCGCCAACCCGATCGCGACGATCGCGGGAAGGCGGCGCATCTGGCGCGCGGCTTCGTCCATGCGCACGCGGGTCCGGGAGGAGACGTCGGCGAGCCGGTCCCCCGCGTGCACGCGTTCGAGCAGGAAGCGGCGAACCCGCGAGCTCCCGCGGATCATCAGGTCGCGCACGTCGCCGTCGTCGATGCGGCGCAGGCGTTGCGCGTCGGCGCGGGCGCGGCGCAGCTCGCCCGGACGGACGAACACCGACGCCCAACCGGCAATGACGGCGCGCGCCCGCGCGACGCGGCCGGTCAACAACAAGCCGACGCCCTCGAAGAGATTGAGCGCGAACGCGACGGGCAACACCCAGAGGAGCGCGGGCGCGGAGTACGACTTGAACAGCAGGCGGATTCTCGACCGGTTCTCGTCGCGCAGCTCCGCCGCGGTTCGCGTGCCGCGCGCCTCGGCTGAAGTCGCGCGCACACGTCGGACTCTGGCCGCGGGTGCAACGATCACCCGCGCGCCGGCGAGCCGGGCACGCCAGCAGAGATCGATGTCGTCGGAGCCCGGAGCCGTCGCGGGGTCGAAGCCCCCGAGCTCGTGGAAGAGGTCGGCGCGCACGAGCATCGCCGAGTGCGACACGTAGAAGACGTCGCGGACGCCGTCGTGTTGTTCCTGGTCGACCTCGTCGGGCTCCAGGCCCGAGAACGGAACCCCGTAGTGGTCGACCGACATGCCGACTTCGAGAAGAATGTCAGGATTGTCATGGTCGACGACTTTGGGGCCGACGATGCCCGCGTTCGACCGATAGGCCTCCTCGACCATCAGCCGGGCCGCGTCGGGATCGAGCACCACGTCGTCGTGACAGAAGAGCAGGAACACCGCGCCCTCGACGGAAGCGAGCGCCTCGTTCGCCGCGGTGGCGAACGCGCCGGTTTCCCCGCAGTGCCGGACGAAGGCACCGGGGAGCGCTTTTGCGATCCGGTCGGTCGGATCGACTGTGGATCCGTTGTCGAGCACCAGGACCGAGAGCGCCGGATAGTCCTGGGCTCCGAGCGCCGCGAGGCTCTCTTCGAACCAGGGACCGGCGTCGTTCGTGACCATGACGGCGACCACCGGCGGCACGACCTGAGCCGGTTCGGTCTCGTCGTCACGCTCGAGCAGCTCGGCGCTGA
>JAODBI010000103.1 GCA_025463875.1 Actinomycetes bacterium | reverse complement strand
CTCTGGCTGATCACGACCAACGACAACACCGACTCGATCCGGCTGTATCAACGTGCGGGTTGGGACTGGGTCGCATGGCACCGCGACGCAGTGACCGACGCGCGCAAGTTCAAGCCCGAGCTTCCCGAGCGGGGCGCGCACGACATCCCGATCCGCCACGAGATCGAGTTCGAATACCCGCTCTGACGCGCATGATTCGCGGGTGCGGCCTCAGGGACGAGGAGTCGGCGGGTCGAACAGGGACAGCTCTTCGGCGGTCGGCGGCTCGAAGAGGTGCTCGGACCAGTCGACGAGGTTCTCGTAGCTGATGATCGCGGTTCCGGGCGGCCCGTTCTCGTTGCGGGCCCGCACCCGCTCCCACAACACGTCGAGCGGCGTGTCGAGGTAGTGGAGCTCGACGGGCACGCCGAGCTCGCGGGCGCGTTCGCGCACGGTGTCGCGTTCGGACCGGGACCACACCCCCCACTCGATGACCACGCTCTGCCCGAGCTGCAAGAGCTCCTGCGCGAGCTCCCATTGCAGCGCCTCGATGCGCGCCCGCATCGGCTCGTCGAACAGGTCGACCTCGAGGGTCGACATCCACTCGTCCGGACACAAACGCAGCGCGCCGAGCTCCGCCGCCAGCGCGCGCGCCGCGGTCGTCTTGCCCGATCCCGGGAGTCCGCACAGCAGGACGAGGCGCGCCATCGGCCCAGTAACCCAGTCAGTATTGGCGGAAGTACGGGCGGTCGGGCCGGCGCACCTTCTGCACGAGGATGAAGACGTTCTCCCACGGGTCGCAGAACCACGTCGTCCGCACGCCGGCGACGTCCGCGACCCCCTCGACGAGGAAGTGCACCCCTTTGGATTCGAGCTCGGTCCGCGTCGCCGCGACGTCGTCGCACAGCAGGGCGATGTGCGTGTACCCCAACCGGGTCACGTCGGGCGGCGCGGGCGCGCCTGCGTCGACGGACGGATACTCGATGACCTCGATGACGCGGTCGGAACCGTCGTCGACGCCGATGATCGCCGCCTTCACCACAACCGGCGCCGGCACGAGCTCGCCCATGTCGCGCGTGATGGCATCGCCGTCCATGCGATACGGCGGTGACAGCACCACCAGCCCCAAGACGTCGCGATACCAGTCGACCGTGGCGTCGACGTCGGCAACATGCAACGCAGTGTGCGCGAGACCCGTGATCACGAGAACGACTTCAACATCCCGCCGACCCACCGCGCGTTGTCGGTGCCGTTCCAGCCCGCGAGCATCCCCTCGCTGAGGTCGTCGCAGCCGTAGCGCAGCGGACCGTCGTCGTCGAAGATTGCATCGACGATGCGGCGCGCCGCTTCGCTCGCGGGCGTGTACTGGTCCCGGATTCCCTGGCGGCCTTCCCAGAGACGGTTCGCGAGCTCTCGGTACTCGGCATGCTCCGCCGCGATCGGCGGACGGTCGGACGCCGTGAGCATGTCGGTCTCGATCGGGCCCGGCATGATCTCGATGACCCGGATCCCGAACTGCGCGACCTCGGCCGCGAGCGACTCGCCGAGAGCGGTCACCGCCGCTTTCGACGCGCGGTAGGTGCCGAGGAAGGGCACCGGCGCGAGGGTCGACGACGACGTCACGTTGCAGATGACTCCCCCACCGGCCTCCCGCATCAGCGGCACCGCCCGCCGTGTCACCTCGACGAGACCGAACACGTTCGTCGCGAACAGGCGCTCCCACGACTCGCGGGGCATGTGCTCGAGCGGCTCGTTGTCACTCTCGACTCCCGCGTTGTTGACGAGCACACGCAGACCGTCGGGAAGCGAGATGGTCGACGGGTCGGTGACGTCGAGCTTCTCGACACGTATTCCTTCCAGATCGGCGCCCGCCGCCGGATCGCGCATCGACGCGATCGTGTCGAAGCCGCGCGCCGCAAGCTCGATCGCGACCGCGCGTCCGATTCCCCGGCTCGCGCCGGTCACCACAGCAGTGCCCTTGGGTTCCATGAGCGATAGCGTGCCACGTCTTCCGATGGACCTGCGCTTCACTGCCGATCAGGAACACTTTCGCGCCGAGGCGCGGACGTGGCTCACCGAACGTCTCGACGGTCGGTTCGCGACCGTGCGCGGGCGCGGCGGTCCCGGCGACGAGCACGAGCTCTTCGAGGAACGCCTCGAGTGGGAACAAGAGCTCGGGCGCGACGGATGGATCGGGCTCGGATGGCCCGCCGAATACGGCGGTCGGGGCGCGACGCTGCTCGAGCAGGTGATCTTCTACGAGGAGTACGCCCGCGCCGGCGGGCCCGGGCGCGTCGGCATCGTCGGCGAGGGGCTGCTCGGCCCGACGATCGTGCACTTCGGCAGCGACGCCCAGAAGCGGCAGGTGCTGCCCGGCATCCTTCGGGGCACGGAGATCTGGTGTCAGGGCTATTCCGAGCCCGACGCCGGTTCCGACCTTGCGAACGTCCAGACCCGCGCCGATCTCGACGGCGACGAGTGGGTCATCAACGGCCAGAAGGTATGGACGTCGCTCGCGCACTGGGCGCAGTGGATCTTCGTCATCGCGCGCACCGACCGCGAAGCGCCGAAGCACAAGGGCTTGTCGTACCTGCTCGTGCCGATGGATCAGCCCGGCCGCATCGAGATCCGTCCGATCGTGCAGATCACCGGGCACAGCGAGTTCAGCGAGACGTTCTTCGACGGTGCGCGCACCGCCGCCGCGAACGTCGTCGGCGAGGTGAACGCGGGGTGGCGGGTCGCGATGGGAACCCTCGCGTTCGAGCGCGGAGCGTCGACACTCGGTCAGCAACTCTCGTTCGAGAGCGAGCTCGTCACGATCACCGAGCTCGCCCGGGGAAACGGCCTCGCGGACGATCCCGTGTTCCGTCAGCGTCTCGCCGACGCGTGGATCACCTTGCGCGTGATGCGTTTTCACGCGCTGCGCACCCTCCCGATGCTCGAACACGGCACGGTCGACCCGGCCACTTCGATCCACAAGCTGTTGTGGGCGTCGTTCCACCGCGGGCTGGGTGAGCTCGCCGTCGACGTGCTGGGCGCGCACGCCGTCGCCGGCAGTCCCGACGACGACCGCCTGGCGCGGCTGTTCCTCTACTCGCGCGCCGACACGATCTACGGCGGCTCGAATCAGATCCAACGCAACGTGATCGGCGAACAGGCCCTGGGTCTGCCGAAGGAGCCCCGATGACCAACGTGCCCGCGCCGCCGACTCCTCCCAGTCTGCCGGAGTACCCGCCGGGCCGGAACCTGCTCGCGGGCAAGACCGTGCTGGTCACGGCCGCCGCGGGAACGGGCATCGGCTTCGCCACGGCCAAGCGCGCCGTAGAAGAAGGCGCGCGCGTCGTCGTCAGCGACATCCACGAACGGCGGTTGCAGGAAGCGGCCGACCGGCTCGGGTCGAACGCGCACGCGGTGCTCGGCAACGTCACGGTCGAAGACGACGTGCAACGACTCGTCGACACCGCCGTCGAGCTCGGTGGCGGCCAACTCGACGTGCTCGTGAACAACGCCGGGCTCGGCGGCACTGCACGACTCACCGAGATGACCGACGAGCAATGGTCGTCGGTCCTCGACGTCACGCTCACCGGCACGATGCGCATGACGCGCGCCGCACTGCGGCACATGGGCGGCCAGCGCGGCGGCGCGATAGTCAACAATGCGTCGGTCGTCGGTTGGCGCGCGCAGGAAGGTCAATCGCACTACGCGGCCGCGAAAGCGGGCGTGATGGCATTGACGCGGTGCGCCGCGATCGAAGCCGCCGAGCACAACGTGCGCGTGAACGCGGTCGCGCCGTCACTCGCGATGCATCCGTTCCTCGCCAAAGTGACCACCGAAGAGCTGCTCGCCGAGCTCGAGACGCGCGAGGCGTTCGGTCGCGCCGCCGAGCCGTGGGAGGTCGCGAACGTGATCATCTTCCTCGCGAGCGACCTCGCGTCCTACATGACCGGCGAGGTCATCTCCGTCAGCTCGCAACACCCCTGACCCGAAAACCCCGCCAACAGTTGTCAGGAAAACTGGCGCGAGGCGCCGGAATTCCTGCCCACTGTTGGCAGGAATTTGGGTGCGTTCACTCCGGGGTAAGCGGCGCGGGGAGCTGTGCGAGCAGATCCGAGGCCCGGACCGATCCCGGCGCGAGACCGCGCCGGGCCGCGTCGTTGGCGATCGTCTGCAGCAGCTCGTTTGCGGGGCACGCGACACCGTGCAGGCGCGCCAGCAGCGCGATCTCGCCGTTCAGGTAGTCGGTCTCGAGGGAACCGGTCGCCCTCCGCAGGCTCTGCCAGGTCGAACCACCACCGCGCGCCAAGCGGGGTGTGAGCCGGTCACCGCGCCGTTCGCGGTCCTCTTCGATGGAAGCGACGTCGATGCCCGCGGCGCCCAATACCGCCGAGCCTTCGCGCCGGGCCCGCCGGCCGAGCTCGATCGCATCGTCACCGGGTGCGCACAGCGCCTCGACCGCGTTCGCGAGGTTCATCAACAACTTTCGGTACTTCCACCGCATGATGTCGGGCCGCCGGGTCGACTCGAAGGTCGCGCCCGACAACGCCGCCGCGACCGAGGTCGCCACCTCGTCGGTACCGGCCGGATACCGGCCGATGTCGAGCAGGCCGCTCACCGGCGCCGATGACGCCGCGACCACTCCCGGTTCGAGGTGTTCCGCGGGCAGCATGACGCAGATCGCGTAGACATGCTCGAAGCGCCGCAGCGCGATCCGCTCGTTGGCCACCCCGTTTTGCGCGCACACGATCGGAACCTGCGTGCCGGCCGCCGCGACCAGCGCGTCGAGCGCGCCGGTGGAGTCCTGCGTCTTCGTCGTGATGACGACGACGTCGTCGGGGCGCCAGTCGACGTGCGCCGGATCGTCGACGACCGGAACCGGCAGCGTGACCTTGTGGTCGGGGTCGACGAGTCGCATCCCGTGATCGCGCATCGCCTCGAAGTGCGCGCCGCGGACGATCGCGATCACGTCGTTGCCGTGCTCGAACAGACGCCCGGCGATCACCCCACCCACCGCGCCGGCCCCGAACACGACGATGCGCATCAGTCGCGCACCGTTCCCTCGGCCGCGTCGATGTACGCGGGCTTTTCACCACCACCGTGCACGAGTACCTCGGCGCCGCTCACGTAGCGCGCCAACGGTGACGCCAGGAACAGGCACACATCGGCGACATCGGTCGGATCGGCCATGCGCCCGAGCGGAACGGTCGCGCCCACCGCGGCGATGCCCGACTCGTCGCCGTAGAAGAGGTGAGCCTGTTCGGTGACGACGAGGCCGACGACGACCGCGTTGACGCGCACCTTGGGGCCCCACTCGACGGCCATCGTCCGGGTGGCGTTCAACAACCCGGCCTTGGCCGCGCCGTACGCAAGTGTCGAGGGCGACGGTCGCACGCCGCTGACGCTCGCGATGTTGACGATCGTGCCCCCTGATTCCTGGATCTGCATGACCGCGTAGGCGCGCTGCGAGAACACGATCGGAGCGACGAGGTTGAGCCCGATGATCCCGCTGGTGAACCGCGGCGACGCGGTCGCGGAATCGGCAGGCGGCGATCCACCGGCGTTGTTCACGAGCACGTCGAGACTGCCGAACCGGTCGACACAGTTCGCCACTACCGCGTCGATCTGCTCGGGCTCCCGCACGTCGGCCGCGATGAACGCGACTCCCTCGGGAAGCGAGTCCGGTTCATTGCGGCAGCACACGAGCACGTTCGCGCCGGCCTGCGCGAACCGCTGCGCGATACCTCGACCGATACCCCGACAACCACCGGTCACGATCACGGCCTGGCCGTCGAAGCGAAGTTCGTCCATCGGCCGGGCATTCTGGCACCTCGCCCACGAGCACCCGAACCGTTGGCAGAACCGATCCCGGAACCGATCGCTCGACCGATCGGCCGTTGGACCGGGTGTACGCCTACGCGCCTACGATCTGCCACCCCGTCAGAATCGAGTAGCGAGTGGTTCCGGACAAACGCGTCACCATCGACGAGATCGCCGACGAGGTCCACGACGGCATGACCGTCGGCATCGGCGGGTGGGGTTCGCGCCGCAAGCCGATGGCTCTGGTGCGCGCCCTCTGCCGCTCGTCGGTGAAGGACCTGCGCCTCGTCTCCTACGG
>JAODBI010000083.1 GCA_025463875.1 Actinomycetes bacterium | reverse complement strand
ACTGGTCGCTGCCGCTCCCGGCTCGCGGCTAAAGCAGGTCGTCGAGGACTTCGCCGATGTGGTCGACGATCGCGAGATGACCCTCGTCGTCCCACTCCGAGAGGTGCGCGCGGGGCACGCGCCGTACGAGCTCTTCGCTGTGGCTGAGCGGGACGATCGGATCGGCGGTCGCGTGCCAGCAGCGCACGGGCACCGCGATCTCCTCGACCGCGAAGCCCCACGGCCGGCCCAACGCCGCGTAGTCGTCGACCACGCCGCGCGCGCCGCGCCGGCACGACTGGCTGAACACCGCGAGCGCGGCGCGGGCGGACGGGAACTGCGCCATAACCGCGGTGTCGGCGCGCGACATCTCGAACTTGGCGAATCGCAGCGATGTCCTCGGCGCGAGATTCGCGGCGCGCGCGGAAACGTTCAGGACCATGTTCGCAACCAAAGGCACTCGGTTCGCCAGCTGGGTGAGGATCCGGTCGGTCGTCTCGAAATCCCGGACCGACGCCCAGACGCCGACCTGTCCGGCACCGGACACGATCGCCGCGGCCGGAATCCGGTCGCCGAGCGCGTACGCGGCCGCGAGCGCGTACGGACCTCCACCCGAATACCCGACGACCGCGAATGTCGCGAGGTCGAGCGCGTCGGCGAACGACTGCAATGCCGGCGGGTACTCCGCGACCGTCCTCCCGGTTCCGGGCAACCAGGGGTCGGAGTCGCCGACTCCCGGGCGGTCCGGCGCGAGCAGACGGATACCGCGCGCCCGGGCGCGCCCGTCGGCCCACGCGAAGCCGGCCCCGCACGCGGGAGTGCCGTGCAGGGCGATCACAGCTCGGCCGTCCGGGTCGCCGTACTCGTAGTAGCCCGTGAGGCGTCCGTCCGCGGTACGGACCGTGCAAGGCCGGGGCGTCTCCACGAGCTCGAGCATCGTGCGCATCATGCCGTGTGCAGGGAACTTCCGGCGAACGCGTATGTTCACCTCTCGTTCGCGGTGAGTCCGACTTCGGCGCCCTAGCGTGACGACGTGCAGGCCCACTCCTCCGAGGCGCGCCTCTCGAAAGTCCACCGGGATCACTTCGAACGCCGGATCAGCTTCGAGGGCTGCTTCAACTTCCGTGATGTCGGCGGCTACGGGACGGTCCACGGTCGCCACGTTCGGACCCAGCGGCTCTATCGCGCCGACGGCCCGCACGCGTTGAGCGCGGCCGATGTCGGCAAGCTCCACGGTCTCCGGCTCGCGACCGTGGTCGACCTCCGCACGCCGCGGGAGGTGAGCGAGCGGGGCTGCTACCTCGCGGTGCTGCCGAACGTCGTCGAGCACCACCTCTCGATGATCGACGTGTTGCCCGACGCCGACACGCTTCCGGACTGGATCGATCCGAGCGTCGTTGCCGCGCAGTACCGGGGCATGCTCGACGGCGGCCGGGCGTCGATCGCCGAAGCGTTGCAGATCCTGTCCGACCCGAGCGCGTACCCCGCGGTGTTCCACTGCAGCGCGGGCAAGGACCGCACCGGTGTTCTGGCCGCGTTGTTGCTCGGACTCCTGGGCGTGCCCGACGAGACGATCGTCGCCGACTATGCGCTGAGCGCGGCGGCGATGGAACACCTCATCGGGCACTACCGGCGCTCGTACCCCGACGCGAGTGAGCGGCTCTCGAAGGTCGCTCCGGCAATGGTGGCGGCCCACCCCGAGGCGATGGCGGAGCTCATCGCCGGGATCCGGCGCGACTACGGCGGCTTCGAGGAGTACGCCGAGTCGATCGGCGCGGGTGGCGCGCCGGCGGCCCTGGGCGCCGCGCTGCTCGACTGACGCGCGTTCGTCTTCCGGTTGTGGTGCAGCCGTCGACGATTCGTCGCTTGTTCGTCATGGTCGGCTCGTAGCTTTTCGATATGTCTGCGACGCCCGGCGACGACCTGTCGGACGACATCGCGAACCTGCGGGTCGTGTTGTCGTGGGAAACCCTGCTCGGTCCACCGCCGGGTTGGTATGCCCGCGCTGCCTGCCGGGAGGCCGGCACCCGTCTGTGGTTCGGCGGAACGCGCCGGGCCGCGATCGCCGCGCGCGCGACGTGTTCGAGGTGTCCGGCGCGTGTGGAGTGCCTCGAGTATGCCCTCGAATACGTCGAGCTGGTCGGGATCTGGGGCGGCTGCAACTCCGACGAACGTTCGAGGATTCGCGCCGAACGCAGGAGCGGGCGCGATCTGGTTCGGCCGTCGGCACGGTGAGAAGGCACCCTGTCGACCTCGACGAATTGCACGCGGGTCGCTACCACGATCGTCTGGTCGACCTGGCCGGGAGACTCTTCGACGACGCAAAGGACGATCCGGTCGACTGGTGCACCGTCATCGTCGTTAGCGGGCGTGCGTGCGATACCGTCGCGTCGTACGCGCTCCACTGCTTCCTCGAGGCCGACGGTCAACGATCGAAGCCGCGCCTGGGCAACGGGCAGGCCCGCAAGGTCCGCGAGGTGTTGCGCTCGAAGAAGACCGTCAATCTCAAGCCCAAGTCGCAGCGCGCGTCCTGGGCGGCGTTGTCGGACGACCGGATCACGCGTTGGCCGGATTGGATCCGCTACGTGCGCTGTGTCGACCGCCGCAACTCCGTGCTGCGCGAAGGTCTCCTCCCTAGCCGGCGGCGTCCGGCCCGCGCCGACGCGGTCGAAGCCCTCGAGGTCACGCGATCGCTGTGCGCGCACCTCGGGCGGGTGCTGAGCAACGAACCGCTCCTACGTGATCGCGTGTAGTCGTGATGTGCGGACCGCGTCAGTTGGAGTGGTCGGACGTCTTCGCCAAGGGCAGCGTGAGCCTCGGCAGTTCGACATCGTCGACCAGTCCGAGTTGCTGCACGCGTGGGAGCCGGCCGATGCCCCGCACCATCACACTGCGGGTGCCGTGCACGGTGATCCAGGGCGGGAGCACGGAGGCGTGGTAGCCGACGGCGAGGAGCTCCCCGGGGCGGGCGATCTGACACAGGCGGGAAGCGAGATTCGCGGGCCGGCCGATGTAGTCGTCGCCGTCCACGATCAGCACCTGGCCATGGGCGACGCCGCCGCGGAGGGCGAGCGGTCGTCCGTCGTACCGGGCGATGAGCTCCGCCGCGGTCGCGATCGTCGGGCCGACCTCGACACCGATGATCATGACGCCGTCCCCGAGCCACTTTGCGACGCGGACACCGCGTCGCACGGTGAGGTCGCGGGCCAGGGAGCGGAACCGGCTGATGGTGTCGATCGCCGCGTGCTCGCCGTGGGTGGCCATGAACGCCGTGAAGCCGCACAGGTCGAGGAACGCGAAGGCGCGCTCGACCGGTTCGATTCCTTCGGCGACTGCGCGCGGTTCCTCGAGGCCGCGCGACGTGGGTGCGGTTCCGATCGCGCCCATCTCGGCGGTGTTGTCGTCTCGGCGCGACGACGACTGACGTCCGAAGCGAGACGGGCTCGCGACCGCGTTCGCGCTCGCGCGCCGGCGCCGACGTAGACCCTTGCCCGCGGGATGATCCTTCATCCCGCTGCGCACAGCCCGTTCGTGAGGCAGTTTGGATTGTTGCATTCGCCCATCCTCTGGATCTTGCTCCGTCCCTGCAGACGCTAGGGCGGCCACCGACGATAGGTCGTATCTCGCGTGTGAAGGTGTCGCGAACTCTCGTTGACGGGCGCAAGAACCTGCCCGTTCGACTCAACTCGTCGCGTGGCCCGCCGATGCTCTCGCGATTCCGTACACGGTTCCGGTGCTCCAGTCTCCGACGAAGAGCGCGCCTTCGGACGACATAATCAGCGCCGGCAGGTTCTTGACACCAGTAAGCAGCGCAGTCGTGGCTCCCGAGTACGCGCGATCAGGACGCGCCGCGGAGGTGTGTACCGAAGAACTCGAGGAGGCGACTCCACGCATCGGTCGCGGCAGCTTCGTCGTAGTTGTCCGACTCGTCACGCATGAATCCGTGGCCGGCCTGCTCGTACACGACGACGTGGCCCGGGTGGCGCTGCTCGACCGTGGTGATGTCGGCGCGCGGGATCCACTCGTCCCGACCGCCGAAGAAGCACAGCAACGGGCACGAGGGCTCGCCGAGATGCTGCGCGATCCCGGCGCCGTAGAACGGCGCGGCCGCGTCGACGTCGACGCCGCTGGTGGCGGCAAAGTACGTGTAGCCCCCTCCCATGCAGAAGCCGGTGATACCGACCGACGAGGCGCCCAACTCACGCAGGCGTCCAACGACCTCGACGATGTCGGAGCGGCCGTCGGCGTGCTGCAGCCGGCTGAACATCGCGGCGGCCGCAGCGGGGTCTTTCGAGTCGGGCCGGCTCCCACCGAACCTCCAGTACAGGTCGGGGGCGGCAACGGCGTAGCCCTCGGCCGCGAGCCGTTCGCAGACGCGCAACAACTGGGGCTTCATGCCGTCGCCTTCCATCACGACGACGATCCCCGGCCACGGCGGCGGCGCGGCGGGCAGCGAGATGAAGAACGGAACTGCGATGTCGGCCATGGCGCGCACGATAACCCCGCGTGCCCACGCTGTTTGGGCGAAAGTCGCCGGGCGGGTCAGAGATGCAGGACCGCGAGCGTGACCACACACAACGCGGTCGTGGCGAGCAACGCGAGCGCGTCGGTGACGCCGAATCGCGCGCCGGGCAGGCTCGTCGCCGCGCCGAGGCCACCGCGGGCGACGATCGCGTCCGCGAGATCGCGCGCTCGTCGGATCGAGACGACTATCGCGGTGGCCATGAGATCGTGCGTCTCGGCGAGCACCTGGCGGAAGACCGCCCGCGGAGTCTCCTTGGCCGGCTTGTCGTCGTCGGCGCGGAGCTTGCGCGCCGCGGCGACGATGCGGATCTCCTCGATGAGCAGCGGGAGGCAACGAATCGCGAGGCCGATCGCGATGATCCACTCGTCGACCGGGAGGCGGAGCCAACGGAGGGGACGGAACAGCTTCTCGAGCGCGGGTGCGACGTCGCCGAGAGGAGTCGTCCAGCCGACGAGCGCCCCCGAAACCACGAGCACGACCGCGAGACTGGTGAACAACGCCCACTGGTTGAGCCCGCCGATGCTCAGCGTGATCCCGCCGACGTCGGCCAGCGGCTTCTCGCTCGACCACATGCTGAGCAACGCACTCACTACGACGAAGACGAAGATCCAGTTGGGTAGGCGGGGGAACGCGCCGAGCGGGATCCGCGCGATCAGGAGCTCCAACACCACAACCGCCGCGGTGACCGCCACCATCGGCCACGTCGGCGCGATCGAGAGCATCAAGGCGAGCTCGGCCGCGATGAGGAGCTTGGTCCCGGCCCAGAGCCGGTGGACGGGCGAAGTGCCCGGCACGAGCCGCAGGAATGTCAGCTCGGTCTCCCGCCGGGCCTTGGGCTCGCGCGTCGGGGTGAGCGTCTCGGCGCGGCTCACGGCTGCGATCCCGGGCGCGCGTCCTCGAGCGGCTCGTCGCGCGTGATGCGTCCGGCTTCGAGCTCGACGATCCGATCGACGAGACCGTCGGGCAGGTCGCGGTCGTGCGAGACGATCACGAGCGTCAGCTCGCCGCGCTGGCGCAAGTCGGTGAGCAAGGTGTCGAGCTCGAAGCGACCGTTGGCATCGAGCCCCGCGAACGGCTCGTCGAGGATGATCGCGCGCGGTTGCGATGCGAGAACGCCCGCGATGACGACGCGCCGCATCTGACCGCCGCTCAGCTCGTCGACGCGGCGGCTCGCGAATCGGGACGGATCGAGGCCAACGGCCTTCAGGGCGACGCGCGCCTCGGCCTCGTCGACTCCTCCGGCCGATCGCACCTCGTCGAGCACGGTCGGGCGCAACAGTTGCAGGCGCGAATGCTGGAACGACAGGCCGACCCGGCCGACCTGGTCGAAGATCGGTTTCCCGTCGAGCCGCGCGCTCCCTTCGCTGGGCGTGAGCAGTCCCGACAAGATCCACGCGAGCGTCGACTTGCCCGAGCCGTTGTGGCCGACGACGACGATCGCCTCACCCTCGCGGATCGTCAGGTCGACGTCGGAGAGCGCGCGGTTCGCCCACGGCGTCTTGCGCGAATAGACGTGGCCGACACCCTCGAGGGTGATCAGCGGCCCACCGATATGCACGGCCGCTCGATGCTCGGACGTCGCAATCTGCTCCTCGGCGCGCAGCCGCGCCGGCACGTCGACGATCCGGCCGCGGGCGAGCGTTATCGTGCGATCGGCGACTGCGGCTTCCGCGGCGCGGTGCGTGACGTGCACGACACCGAGCCGGTCGCGGTGCGCGAGGTCGTCGAACAGCGTGACGAGCTGGGCTCGACCGGTCGCGTCGACCATCGCCGTCGATTCGTCGGATATCAACAGTCTCGGTGCGCGCGCGAGCGCGGCGGCGATCGCGAGTCGCTGCAGCTCACCGCCCGACAGCGTCGACGTCTCGCGGTCGGCGAGCGCGCGTAATCCGACGCGCTCGAGGAACGCGTCGACATCGACCCGCGCCGGATCGGGCATGCCCCATACGACGTCGTCGCGCACGCGTACGCCGAGCACCTGCGCCTCCGGCCGTTGGGACACGATTGCGGTACCGCCCTCGCGGCCGAGACCGACGACGCCCGGCCGTGCGAGCTCGCCCCTGCTCGGAGCACGCCGTCCCGCGAGCAGACGCGCGAGCGTCGACTTTCCCGAGCCGTTCGAACCCACGACCGCAACGAGCTCGGCGGCGTGCACTTCGAGGTTGACGCCGACCAGCGCGTCGGTGTGCGCGTTCGGGTAGCGATAGCTCACGTCGCGCAATGCGACCGGTAGCGGCTCGGGCACGGCGTCGGTACCGGCACCGGTCGTGTCCGGGAGTTCCTCCTCGACCACCGCGGCGCCGAACGCGTCGCGCACTCGTCGCAACGCCGGTGTCGACAACCCGATCGCGAGCCAGATGCCGAACCACAACAGCACGAAGAGTGTGAGCGGAACACTGATCCACCACTCGCGCACGATCCACGTCAATAAGTGCTCACCCACTCGCGCTACGCGGACGAGCCCGAGGTTGCGCAGCACGTGGAAGAACCCGTTCCAACCGTTGCGCACCTGGTCGAGTGTGAGGCGGCGCAGGTTGGCGAACACGAGCAGTAGGAGGTCGGCGAGGACGGCCGTCGGCGGCCACAGCAGTGCCATCCCCTCGACCATGGTTCGCCGCCGGGTCCAGTTGCGGCGATCGGCCGCACCGACCAGCGCGCCGAGCGCGGCGCACGCACCCATCGACGTGAACGCGGCACTCCCGATGACCAAGAAGCCGACCGCGGACGCGGCGATGGTCCCGGTGATGACCGCGCGCAGCCGGTGCCGGGCTGCGACGACCGCGAGCGGCACGACCGCGGCAACCAGCAGCGCGCTGCCGAGGGGGACCACCTGGCCCAAGACGGTGAGGGCCAGCGACACGTCGGCGAGGACGACCGCTTCCGCGAGCTCGCCCGGACCGAGGCGCCCGCGGCGGGCGGGGGTCGATCGCGGGCGGCTCATCCGAACAGGTTCGCGTACTTGACAGCCCCCAAAGGCCCGGGGGCAGCGTGATCGGCAGCGATCAGAGCGGCGGACCGACGATCAGCTTGATGTCGGCGTTGTGGCGCGCTCCGGACGAGTCGACCCAACCGACGCTGACCGACTCTCCGGGGTGGAAGGGGTACAGCGCATTGCGCAGCGCCTGCTGGTCGGCGATCGGTTTGCCGTTGAGGGAGACGAGGACGTCACCGGCCTGCAAACCGACCGCGCTCGCCCCGGTGTCGTTCTGAACTCCGACCACGAATGCACCGGCGCTGACCGGGGCGTTCTGCCCGGTGACGTCCTGCACCTGTACGCCGAGCAGGGCGCGGTCGCCGATGTGGACCTTGTCGGTGTCGACACCGGTGCGGATCTGGCTCACGATGCTGACCGCGTTGTCGATCGGGATCGCGAATCCGATGTTGGACGCCTGGGCGTTGAACCGCCCACCGCCGGCGGCGGCCGTGTTCATGCCGATGATGTGGGCATTGGCGTCGACGAGGGCGCCGCCCGAGTCACCGGGTTGGATCGGTGCGTTGATCTGGATCATGCCCTGGAGCGTCTCCGACTGTCCCGCGTTGTCGCCGGCCGTCACCTGCTGATCGAGCGCGGTGACGTGCCCTTGCGTCGCCTGCGGCGTGCCGCCCTTGCCGAGGGCATTGCCGATGGCGACGACGGGGTCGCCGACCGCGACCTTCGAGGGATCTCCGAACGTGATGGTGGGCAGCTTCGACACCTTGTCGGTGATCTGCAACAGTGCGACGTCCTCGGTCACGTCGTAGCCGACAACCTTGGCGGTGTAGGTCGGGCCGGTACCGCCGACCGTGACCTTGATGCTCGTGGAATCCGCGATCACGTGATTGTTCGTGAGGATCTCACCGGTCGACGAGATCAACATCCCGGTGCCGGCCGCGCGGCCCTGTGCGAGCGTCGTGTTGATGTTGACGAGCGCGGGGTCGACCTTCGCCGCGATCGCGTTCATGTCGAGCGCGCCAGTTGACGGAGTGGTGGTTCCGCCGTTGCCGCCGAAGCTGGGAACGGTCGCTCCGGGTACTCCGAAGCCGCCGTTGTCGGACGGGATCGTGGGAACGGTGTTCGCGGAGTCGAAGGTGCGGCTCTTGGAGTTGTCGTGCAGCGCGACCGCGACACCGGCACCGACACCCGCGGACGCGAGCACCAGTCCGAGCGCCGCGAGCAGTGCGAGACCGCGACGCCTCCGGGTGGGTCCCGTCGGGGTCGCCGAGGCAGCCGCGGGCGCGACCGGCGCGTTGGGGGGCCAGGCGCCCTGGTTCGGTGCACCCCACCCC
>JAODBI010000081.1 GCA_025463875.1 Actinomycetes bacterium | reverse complement strand
TCCATGCCGAAACATGACAACTGTTTGTGACGATATCAGTGGATTCCGCGAACGCGCGGTTGCCTATTCGGGTCGTGTTCGTCGGCCCCGCAATCCAGCTGTGGGTATTCCGCAATCAAGGGTGCGCGTCAACGTGCCGACCTCATGTGCACGTCCCGGACCGGCGACCGCTCGCGTCCGGAGCCGGCGATTCGAGTCATCGGAGCGTGCAATGAGGGAGAGGCGAGTCGTGAGCCGTACGAAAACCCGAGTGAATGGTCAGGCAAACGGTCACACGTCGGAGACCGTCGGCATCGACGATCTCACCGGCGTCTGGAACCGCGCCGGTTTCGTCGCGGCGGCGACACCGATGTACGTGTCGTGTCAGCGCCGCGACTCTCCCATCGCGCTCGCGTACTTCGACTTCGACCACGCCGACTCGGCTCGTTCGCCCGAGCAGGACGCGACCATCGACCGTGTGTTGATGATGATGGCCGGCCAGCTGCGTAAGGCCTTCCGGGCGAGCGACCTCGTCGGCCGCATCGACACGTTCCGCTTCGCGGTCCTGCTCACCGACTGCACCGACGAGGCCTTGGCTGCGATCGACGGCGTGCGCGCGCTCAGCGACGATCTGTCGTCGCTCTCGGGTCTCACCCTGACTGCAGGCATGGTCCGCAGTGCGGCCTCGGGCACGCTCGACGATCTCATGCTCGCCGCCGACGCGAAGCAGAAGGAGCTCAAGCAGGACTAGCGGGTCCGGGTCCGCGGGATCTGATCCGCCGCCGCCACTACGGCGAATGCCGGGCACGGTCGAGCGCTACTCCGTCGCCGACTCCACGTCGGTCGTAGAACAGCTCCCCGCCTAGCCGCGCACGCGCGTTCGTCGCGCGCGTTCGTCGCGCGCGTTCGTTGCGCGCGTTCGTCAGGCGAGGAAGCCGCCGACGTCGCCACCGAGGAGGAGCGCGGTCCGTCGTCGGAGGTCGCGCATGACGGCGCTCAATGCGGTCGGACCCACCGAGACGCGCGCCGCTCCCGCTGCGGCCAACGCTTCGATCCCCACCGCCGGGTCGATGTTCGCGTTGACGGGCGCGTCGAGGGCTGCAACCAGCTCGCCGACGAGTGTCGGCTGGGTGACGCGAATCGGGTAAACACAGTCGGCGCCGGCGTCGAGATATGCGCGCGCCCGGCGAATCGTGTCCTGCATCGACTCGTCGATACTGCGTTCGGGATAGCGGATGAACGTATCGATGCGCGCATTCACCACGAGATCGACGCCCGACGCCAGGGCGGCGCCCCGGATGTCGGCGAGGCGCCGGGCGTGGACGTCGGAATCGACGAGCGCACCGGCACCCGCGTAGTCGGAGTCTTCGATGTTGCATCCGACGACGCCGGCGCTCAGGAGACCCTCGACCAGCTCGTCCGCGGAGAGGTTGTAACCGCCTTCGAAGTCGACGGTGAGCGGCACCGAGACGTGGCTCGCGATGCGACCGAAGATCCCGAGCGCAACCTCCGGTGCCATCGTGTTGTCGTCAGGCATCCCGAGCACCGCCGCGCACGCGGCGCTCGAGGTTGCGATCGCGGCACATCCCGCCGCTTCGATCTGCTTCGCGCTGGCGACGTCCCACGCGTTGACGAGCACCAGAGGAGTACCGATCCGGTGGAGCGCCCGGAGTTGTCGGGCGAGCTCACCGAGATGAGCGATATCGGGCTGAGCGATGTCGAGGGTCATGCCGGTAAGACCGTCGGCGGGCCGAGAACTCATCGCACCCGTCCGGCCTTTCGCTTTACACTCTCCGGCGGCGACAACGCCTCGGACAGGCGGCACTGCGTGGAGTTCCGAGTCCTCGGACCGCTCGAAGTCTCGACCGCAGGCGGAGCCGTGACGGTTACCGGGCCGAAACGACGCGCGCTGCTCGCTCGATTCCTCGTCGACGCGGGCGAGACGCTGTCAGCCGAACGCCTGATCGACGATCTCTGGGACGGGGCGCCGCCGCGTTCTGCGACGACGACCCTGCAGACCTTCGTCTACCAGCTGCGCCGGAGGTACGGGATCGAAGGATTGCGTACGACCCCCGCCGGATACGTGCTGGAGGTCGACGGATCGGATGTCGACACGCAACGGTTCGAACGCGCGGCAGGTCAAGCACGCGCGGGCGCGCGTTCCGATCCGGCGGCTGCGATGCACGCGTTGCGGGCCGCGCTCGACATGTGGCGCGGGCGTGCGTACGCGGAGTTCGCGAACGAAGCCTGGGCGGTTGCGGAAGCCGCTCGCCTGGAGGAGCTGCGGCTCGACGCGCTCGAAGCCTGGGCCGTGAGCGCCATCGGCACCGGTCTGACCGCAGGACTGATCGCGGAGCTCGATGCGGCAACGAGCCGCAACCCGTTACGCGAGCCGTTGTGGGCCCTGCACGTGATCGCGCTCGCGCGCGACGGTCGGCCGGCCGAGGCGTTGCGCGTCGTCACCCGTCTGCGGGAGGTGCTTCGGGACGAGCTCGGTGTCGACCCGAGCGCGTCGTTCAACGCGATCGAGACCGCGATCCTGCGTGAGGAACCTCTGCCGGACTGGCCGGACCTCGGCGGCTTCGGCCTCGCCCCGGGTTCGGCCGCTGCGACTGCGCCGGCCGACGCGCCCCCGGCCGGCTCGGCCCCGCTTCCCTCCAGCATGTCGGCGCATCCCGCCGCGACCGGACGGGTCCAGGGTCGGCGGCGCCGACCGGCGGCACTGCTGCGTTCCGTCCCGACGATGCGGGCGAACGACGTCGACCTCTTCGTCGGCCGGGCGGCCGAGCTGCAGCTGCTCGAGAGCGCACTGGAGACTGCGAGCAACGGTGTTCCGCAGATCGTCCTGATCACGGGTGAGGCCGGCATCGGCAAGTCGAGGTTGCTCGACGAGTTCACGCCCCACGCGGTCTCGCGCGGCGTGCAGGTGCTGGCGGGCGCATGCCAGGAGGACGACGCCGTTCCGTACCTCCCGCTCGCGAGCGCGTTCGCGGCCCTCGACTCGATGCCGAATCCTTTCGAGCAGGTCGCATTCGGCAACGCGGGCGCGAACGACGATCGCTCGCGCCTCGCGTTGTTCCTTGCGGCGACGCGCTGGCTCCTCACCGCGGCGCGCCAACGCGTCACGCTGCTGCTGTTGGAGGATCTTCACTGGGTCGATGACGCGACGCTGTCGCTCCTACGACACACGCTCGTGGTCGTGGGCGAGGACGGTGAGCTCGATCGCACGCGGCTGCTGATCGTGCTGACGAGCCGCCCACCCGATCCGGACGCGCCCGCGGCCACGCTCATCGCGCGCCTACGTCGCGAACCGCGCACCGTCGGCGTCGATCTGGACGCGCTCACCGAGCCGGAATGTCGCGAGCTGACCGCGGAATGGTTGGGAGCGCGCCCGTCGCGATCAACGAGTAGTCGCTTGTTCGAGGCCACCGCGGGCAATCCGTTGGTGCTGCGCTCGACGCTCGGTCGACTCCACGATCTGGGAAGTGCGATCACCGATTCTGCCGTCGCCGATCTGGTCGGACCCACAGATCTCGATCACGAGCTCTGGAGGCGCGTCGAGCACGTGGGCGACGCGTGCGGAGAGATGCTGCTCTCGGCCGCGTTCCTGGGCGGAGGAGCGCGCCTCGAGCTCCTCGCAACCGCGTGCGCGCTGGATGCAGACGAGCTCGATGTCCTGATCGACGAAGCAGCCGGCCAGCAGCTGCTCGTCGCCGACGACGAGCGGTACTGGTTCGCGCATCCGCAGCTTCGCCAACTCGTGTATCACTGGCCCGCCGCCAGCGAACGCGCGGCTCGTCATCTGCAGCTCGCCGACCGGCTCGAGCCGGAGGACACCGACGTCCGCATGATCGCCCACCACCTGGTCCGCGCCGGCGCGCTCGCGGAACCCGCGCGCCTGCTGCGCGTCTGCGGTGAGGCAGCCGATCGTTCGGCGGCCGTGGGTGCGTGGCGCGACGCGGCGAAGTACGCGGCGGTCGCAGTCGACGCCGCCGAGCAGATGGCGCATTCCGAGCGGGAGCTCACCACGTTGGAGTTCCGCGCCGCGCACGCGGCACACCTCGCACGCGACGTGGGGGCCGTGCAGAAGCTCGAGGCCGTGGCCGAACGCGCCCGTTCGTGCGGTGCGGCCGACGTCTGGGGGCGCGCCCTCGTCCATCTCGCGCGCGAGCGGGTCGGCACGCTGCAGTTGCAGCCGGCGGTTGCGCGCAGTCTGGCGAGCCTGGACGAGTTCCTGGATCTCGGAAGCGACGATCCGGCACTGCGGGGTGAAGTGCACGCGCTCGAGGCCGAGTTGTACTTCGACCTCGGTGACTTCGGAGCCGCCAATCGTCACAATGCGGCGGCCGAGGCCTGCGCCGAGGAGGCCGAGGACGCGGAGCTGCGCGTCCGGATCGCCTTTGCACGCGGTCTTCAGCATCTCGGCAGTGTGGAACTGCCCGAGGCGAAGGCTTGGTTCGAGCGCGCGTTCCCTCTCGCGCAGACCTTGGCCGACCCGAACCCGCACATCTGGTGCACGTCACGCCTGGGAGTCACTGCGTATGCGGCCGCCGACCTCGATCGCGCCGACGAGCTGCTGGCGGATGCGGGCGAGGCGGCGCGTCACGTCGACAATCCGCGCGAGTTGTCGATGGCGGATGCGTTCCAGACGGCGGTGGCGGCGGTGAAGGGCCGCTTCGCGACCGCCGAGCTCCATGCGGAGCGGGCATTGCGCGCCTACCGGGAAGCCGAGACACCGTTCACCCCTGCTGTGGTGTTCCCCGCGCTCGCGGCCGCGCGCGCCCATCGCGGCGACGCGGCCGGCGCGCACGAAGCACTCGACATGTGGGACGCGCTGGGCGCGGCGCGTGGTCGCCGCTACCGGCCGCTCGTCGACGCGTTTGTCGGACGTGTCGATGCAGCGCATGACGCGCTGGAACGCCCGGCGTTCCGCGTGTTCGCGGGGATGCAACCGACCGACGCGTTCTTGACCGGTGCGCTGGCGGCCCAGGTCGAGCTGGCCGCGCTCGCGGGTCGTCCGGATCTCGTCCCCGATCTGCTCGAAGTCCTGGTCGAGGCCTATGAGCGCGGCATGCGGTTCGCGATCGGCTGGCCGTCGTTCATCCCCCGGGTCATCGCGTTGGGTCTCGCGAGCAGCGGTCGCGTCGACGCCGAGATCTGGTTCGAGCGCGCGCTGAATGATGCAGACGACGCGCACGCGACTGCGGAGGTCGCGCGCACCGCACTCGACTACGCGCGCGTGATCGACGGACCCCGTACCGAGGAACTGCTCACCCGAGCCGCGGACGCGCGGGCGTCGATCTCCGATCCCGATCCCGTGCCCGCCGCCGGCCGGAGACGGAGCGCGCGCCGAGCGAGTCCGCGCGCCGAGCACGAAGCTCGTCCCGCGACGCGCGTGCTCCTCGTGACCGACCTCGTCGGATCCACGGCGCTGAACGATCGCCTCGGCGACCGCGAATACGTCGAGCGCCTCCGGGCACACGACGAGATCATCCGCCGGCGTCTCGACGAGTTCGACGGTGTCGAGTTCAAGCACACGGGTGACGGCATCGGCGCGTGGTTCTTCTCCGTGAACGGGGCGTTGTGTTGCGCGCGCGCGTTGGCACACGACTTCGGATCGGCGCGGGCCGGACCACTGCGCGTCAAGATCGCGTTGTCGGCCGGAGAGCCGACGATGATCGAGCGGGATCTCATCGGTCTCGCCGTCACACTCGCGTTCCGGGTGCTCGAGCTCGCCCGGCCCGACGAGGTGCTCGTCACTTCCGACGTCGCCGGAATCGCGCGCGGGCTCGACTGGGCGTTCGAGCCACACGGCGCGCACCGCCTCAAGGGACTGCAGGTTCCCGTGGAGGTCCTGCGCGTGATTCCCACCGTGTGAGGCGCGCGTTGTTCCGCAGGTTGGAGCCTTGCGGCGCGCGCGTCGCGGCGTTACGTTCGGCGCGCACGCGGCCTTTGGGACGGGCCGGACGTTCGTCGGCGGGGGTGCCCATGTCCGGATTCATGCCCTATCTCGTCGAGAAGGGTCCGTACCTCAGCGTCATGGAGAGCAAGCTCGCCCAACCCGCGACGCGCGCCCGTATCCTCCGCGATCTCCGTGCCGGTGTCGCGCTCGCCGACCTCGTCGGGTTCGACTCCGCGAATCTCGACAAGGACTACATGGACGAGCCCGCCCGCAAGAAGCACCTGAACGAAGACTGGTTCGGCATCGGTGCGAAACCGATGTTCTGGGTCGGCTTCGACGGCAACCCCGAGATCATCATGCGGGAGGGGATGATCCGCGCCATCGAGATGTCGTTCGGTCTGGAGCACGGCGATCCGGTGCCCGACGACGCGAAGGCATCCAGTGGTCGGCATTGGCCGATCGACGTGTACTGGATCTGCCAGGGACCGTGGTTCCAGTGCTGGGTCCTGTGGCGCGAGGCGGCCAAGGACGAAGGTCACGTGAGCTTGCTGATCACGACGCCGGCTGCGTACGGATATCCGCTGACGGCGAAGATCACGCGTCCGGTGCACGCGAACCAAGGTGCGTACACCGCGGAGGACTACGCCCATCCGCCCGAGAGCCGGGCGCCGAAGCGGGCGGGCCTCGAGAAAGGAATGTGGGTCGTCGGCCACGAGGACTACACGCGCACGATCAAGTTGTCGACCGTTGGCGCCGGCTACCGACAGATCCAGATTCCGAAGGTGGTGTGGGTCGCCAAGGACAAGACGTCGGTCGAGTGTGTGGCACCGGCGGAGCGGGAGGGCGGGGTGCTCGATGATCCCCGCCGGTACGTCCCGCCCGCTGCGCCCATCGCGAAGCCCTGAGGACGGAGGCGACATGTCGTGCCCGGAAGGTCCCCTCGAACCCAATGTCATCGAGCAGGCCTCGCGCAGCGTCGAAGCCGACGTCGTCGAGGGATTCGCGGGGATGGTCACCTCCCGCGGGTTCAGTCCGGAGCTCCACGAGTCCGGGCTCGACGCGAATGACGCGCTCGCGACCTCGGACCATCTCGTCGTCGTGCCGTGGGTCTACCGCTGCACGCACACGGGCGATTTCCTCGGCGTGCCGCCGACGTACATCGAGCTCGAACTGCGCGGTACGACGTTCGTGCACGCCTGCGCCGCCAGTCCCGGCGGTTGGGAGTACTACCGCTACATCGACTTCATCGGGGCATTGCAACAGCTCGGCGTGGCAACGACATCACGGCCGGCGCTGAGCGGGGACGAGTTCGACAACTGGGACAGGAACCGCCAGGACCGTCCGCAACCGCCGGTGGGTGACGGAGCGGCGCCGGGCTGACTGCGGTCGCGCCCGCGCCCGTCGAGGGCCGGTCGAGTGCCGGTCGAGTGGGCACTTGCAGAATCGATCTCGTCGTACCAACCCCCACCCCGGAGGCGACGAGATGCTCTGCAGACTGCCCGGCGACATCAAGGCCCTGGCGACGACGCCGTTGTTCCGCGATCTCTCGAAGCGGGAGCTCAGCGCGTTGCAACGCATCGGGACGATCGTCGAGGTCACGCCCCGGCGGCTGGTGAGCCGGCCGGGCGAGCGCCCGGCGCAGCTTGCGGTGATCGTGCGCGGCCGGATCGTCGCGACCTCGGCGGTCGGTCTGCGCCGCGTCCTGCGCGACGGTGAGTGGCTGGGAACGATCGACGGGCTCGGGAACGCGGTCGTCGAACCCGAGACCTATCGCACCGTCGTGACGACGACGTTGTTCGTCATGAACGCGCACGAATGCGCCGCGCTGCGGGCCGTGTGCCCGCGGTTGGCGGCGCGGTGTTCGGGCCTGACTGGACTGCCCCCTCGGGTCGGTCAGGTCGCGGGCTCGCGGGCCGGAGCGGCACAGGTGTCGCCGGGTGGGGCGGCACGGACGGGGTGGGCGATGCCTCACCGCCTCCGGCCCGCGATGCACGACGTCCCCGTCGGATCGGCATCCCGGACGACCACGACGATGTGACGACCGGCACCGACGCGATCACGACCGTCGCGTTGACGTCGAACAGCGACTGCGCCCGGCTCTCGGCGGACGCACCAGATCGTCAGGCAGGTGAACGGGCTCGGCGTTCCCGGCAACTGCTCCTGTCGGCCTGCTCGGCCGCTTCAGCCGGTCAGCCCGCGAGCGACGGCGTGCTGCGGTTGACCCAGTCGGGATCGAGCGACCGCGGTCCCACGGCGGTGACGGCATCGAGGCGTGCGATGTCGTCGCTCGACAGGCGTACGTCGACCGCACCGAGGTTCTCCTCGAGATACGCGATGCGCTTCGTGCCCGGGATCGGGACGACGTCGGGGCCCTTGGCGAGGAGCCATGCGATCGCGACCTGACCGGGCTTGGCACCGCACTCGTCGGCGATGGCGCGGACGACGTCGACCGAGGAGAGATTGGCGTCGAACGCGTCGCCGCGAAAGCGCGGGTGGGCGCGGCGCATGTCTCGTTCGGGCAGGTCGTCGACCGACGTGATCCGGCCGGTGAGGAAACCGCGCCCGAGCGGGCTGAAGGCGACGATGCCGATTCCGAGCTCGCGACAGGTCGGCACGATCTCGGTCTCGAGGTCGCGGCTCCACAGCGACCACTCGCTCTGTAGCGCGGCGATGGGATGTACTGCCGCCGCTCGTCGGATCGTGTCGACCGAGGCTTCCGACAAACCGAGGAATCGCACCTTGCCTTCGGTGACGAGCTCGGCCATCGCCCCGACCGTCTCCTCGATCGGCACGTGCGTGTCGGCCCGGTGTTGGTAGTAGAGGTCGATGTGATCGATGCCGAGCCGGCTCAGGGATCCTTCGACCGACGACCGGACATATTCGGGGGTGCCGTTCACCTCGGCCGTGTGACCCGGGCGCGGTCCGGACACGATGCCGAACTTGGTCGCGACGACGACTTCGTCGCGCCGGCCGGCGATCGCCGTGCCTACCGCGAGCTCGCTGGTGTGCGGGCCGTAGACGTCGGCGGTGTCGAGCATCGTCGCGCCGAGATCGATGGCGCGCCCGATGACCTCGGTCGGATCGACGCCCTCGAAACCGCCATACGAAGGGCTGAAGCTCATGCAGCCGAGGCCGACGGCGCCGACCGACAGGTCGCCGCCGAGTGTGCGGGTGGGAATGGTCATGACTCGTCTCCTGCCGGAAGTTCGGGCGTGATCGGTGTCGGCGGTGGCGTCCGGTATACCGCGACTCGTATCCGAGCCCCGCACGCGCCGTCGCGACCGAGAGCATGCTCGATCACGGTATTGCGACGACGAGGCGTAGGGATCCGACGTACTGGGCTTGGGTGCGGAGCTCGGCGTGTCGATCGTCCCAGACGCCGGACGCGAGGTCGTCGCCGAGGTGTCGCATGCTGCGTTCCTCGGCGGCGTGGGCGACGAATCCCCACGCCGATTGCGCCGTGCGGACCGCGGGATCGAGCAGCGCTTCGGGCCGGCCGTAGAACGCCTCGACGAAGCCGTCGGTGCACTCGAGAGGAACCGGGATCGCGATGGTCTGCGCGCGGCCACCGAGTGCCGCCGCGATCGCGTCGATCGTGGGGTACCGCGGACTCTCGGCCGCGATGAACTCCGGCGCGTACTCGGCGAGCCAGAAGTCGCCCATCACTGCGCCGTCGAAGGTCAGGATGACCACGGGCCCGCGCGCGACGCGCCGCATCTCGCGCAGGCCGCCCGCCGCGTCCGGCCATTGATGCACGGTGATCGTCGCCATCGCAGCGTCGAACGCGTCGTCGTCGAACGGGAGTTGCTCGGCCCGCGCCGCGATCGCCGGTGCGAGATGCGCCGGCCTCTGGGCGCGCATGGTTGCCGACGGCTCAACGGCGACGACGCGGCGGTCGTCCGGTTCGTAGGAGCCGGCGCCGGCACCGACGTTCAGCACGGTGCGCGCCGATCCGAGCGCAGCGTGCACGTACGACGCGATGACGGGATCGGTCCGGCGCCGGGTCGAGTACCCCGCGCCGTGCCGTTCGTAGTCGAAGTCGCCGGCCGGTCGAGTCACGGTCGGACGGTCTCTGCGTCGCACTCTTGGTTTCCGCTCGCCACGCGTGCGATCGCCAGGTACCGATCGTCGGAGTCGTCGATCTGCTCGACAACCCAGCCCGTCGCGGCGAGCACATCCGGCAGCACCGACGGATCGAGCAGCGCGTCGGGCGCGAGCGTTCGGCTGTGGCGGGCGGCCAGGACCGCACGACCGACGGGATGGAACAGTCCGAGGCGGCACCCGGGGCGCGCGACGCGTACCAGGGCTCGCAGCAGCTCGTGCGGATCCGGCACGTGCGTCAGCAGCCCCGCGGCGAAGATCGCGTCTACGGTCCCCGCTGCGAGCGGGAGGCAGGTCGCGTCCGCCAGCATCAACGCCGCGCCCGCGTCGGCGTGTTTGGTGCGCGCCACCTCGAGCATCTCGGCCGTGGCGTCGATGGCGACGACGACGCCCTCGCTGCCGACGGCCCGGCGGAGATCCGCGAGCGCGCGCCCGGTGCCGCATCCGAGATCGACGACGACTCCGCCGATCGGGGGCCGCAGCTCCGCGACCGCGGCGCCATACCTCGGTCCGTCGTCCGGGAAGCGCTCCTCCCAACGCGCCGCACGCGCACCGAAGAACGCCCTCGTGCGCTGTAGGTGCGGTCGCAGTTATTCCACGCCGATCATGACGTCGGAGGCCTTGACGACGACGACCACCGGCGTGTCGACCGCGAGGCCGAGCTCGTCGGCCGCCTCTTTCGTGATCGACGATGTCATCGTTGCGCCCACCTCGAGGCGAACCTTCACCGTGGTGGTGACCGCCCCTTCGTGGATCTCGACAACGGTTCCGGCCAATTGGTTCCTCGCACTCAGACGCATCCCTCCGTCTTACCCGCCCGCCGGCGGCCGGAGGAAGCCCTTGACCGGGCGGAGTGATGAGAGTAAACAACCTATAAGTTGTGCAACGGAGAGGTTGTGACAGTGTTGACCGGAGTCGGGCGATGACACTCGTCGAGGAGGACGTGAGCCTGATGTTCGCGGCGCTCGCCGATCCCACGCGCCGTTCCATCCTCGGAAAGCTCGCGGAGGGCGACGCGACGGTCGGTGAGCTGGCCGAGCCGTTCGCCATGACGCAACAGGCGATCTCCAAGCATCTCAAGGTCCTGGAACGGGCCGGGCTCATCTCCCGGTCCCGTACCGCGCAGTCGCGACCGTGCCGGCTCGAGGCGGAGCGCCTCGATGCGGCCGTCGAGTGGATCGCGCGCCACCGCAGGACCTGGTCCGAGCGCTACGACCGCTTGGACGCGCACCTCGAAAATATTCGACGACCCGAATCCGAGAAGGAGCCTTCGAAATGAACGAGACGAGCGAAGTCGCGAACGACGAGGTCGCGGGCGGCGAAGCCGGCGAGATGACCTACCGGCGCATCCACCACGCGCCGCGAGAGTTGCTCTTCGATTGCATGACCCAAGCGCAGCACCTCACGCACTTCTGGGGACCGGTCGGTACCAGCGCTCCAGTCGACCGCATCAAGATCGACCTGCGCCCGGGCGGCGTGTTCGACACGGTCATGGTTAGCGACGCCGACGGCTCCGAGTATCCGACGCGCGCCGTCTACGTCGAGGTGAGCCGGCCCGATCGGCTCGTGTGGACCGAAGCCGACGTCGAGGGCGGGATGCTCACCGCGATCACGTTCGTCGATCTGGGCGACGGCCGCACGGAAGTGCTCACGCACCAGACGAACGTTCCCGAGATGTACCGCAGCGCCGACGCGCAGGCCGGCTTCCTGACGAGCCTCGATCGTTGTGACGCCTACGTCGTGTCGCTCATGAGCGCGTCATGAGCGAGTTGGCGCTCGTTGTGCCTAGCGTTGCGCGGTGGGCTCGAGTTCCGGACGCAGGATGTCGTGGCGCCTGGATCCGCACGCGCTGCTCGACGAGGCCGTGTCGGGCATGGGTGGCGAGCGACGCGAGGGACAACACCAGCTGACGACCGCGGTCGCCGACGCCATCGCGAAGGGCCACCATCTTCTGGCCGAGGCGCCGACAGGTTCGGGGAAGAGCCTGGCGTACCTCGTCCCGGCGGTCGCTTCCGGCTTGAGGGTCGTCGTCGCCACGTCGACGATCGCGTTGCAGAGTCAGCTCGCGGGCAAGGACCTTCCGGCGCTGCAGGAGTACGGCACGTTGAAGTTCTCCTTCGCGGTGTTGAAGGGACGGTCGAACTACCTGTGCCGCGCGAAGTTGCGCGCGGCCGCCGCGCCCGATGCCCTGTTCGAGCAGCCCGTCGGTCGCGACTTCGGCCGCCGGCTCGAGCGACTCCGCGCCTTCGCCGAGCGATCGGAGACGGGCGACCGGTCCGAGCTCGACGACGATGCGAACGGCGCCGCCTGGGCGGCCGTGAGCTGTGCGAGCGGCGAGTGTCCGGGCAAGGCCGATTGCGACGACGGCGGCGAATGCTTTGCGGAACGAGCGCGTGATCGGGCCCAGGACGCGTCGGTCCTCGTCGTCAACCACGCCTTGTACTGCGCGCACCTCGCCTCCGAGGGGCGCGTGCTTCCCGATCACGACCTCGTGATCCTCGACGAGGCGCACTCGTTTCCGGAGAACGCCACGAATGCGTTTGCCGGCGACGTCTCCGCCGACGCGTTGACGCGATTGAGCACGATGCTGGTTCGGTCGGGCGCCGACACCGAAGCGGTGAACCAGCTCGCCGAGGCCGGCCGCGCGCTGTCGGCCGCGATCGAGGCGCGCGACGGAACGGTGCACGTCGGCGCGGACGAGCAGATCGATCAGGCGCTCCTGCTCGCGGCCGAGCGGCTTGCGCGTGCAAGTGCGAGGCTCAAAACCGCGGGCGACGAGTACGCGAAGCGCACCGCGAGCATCGCAACCGGTCGGCTCGAGGTGTTGCGTCGGCTCGCGGCACCGGGCCCTGACGATGTCGTGTGGGTCGAGCGGGTCGGACGCTCGCGGCGCCTCCGGATCGCGCCCGTGGATGCGGGCGAGACGATTGCCAACGCGTTGCTCGCGCGCCGTCCGGTCATCGCCGTCTCGGCGACACTGGGCGGCGATCCGCCCTTCCCCGCACTCGCGCGCCAGATGGGATTCCTCCCGGACGAGCCCGGCTCGTGGGGCGACCGCGACGACGAAGGGCGCTGGACCTCGAACGCCGGTCGCGGGTACGCCGCGGTGCAGACGCCCTCGTCGTTCGACTGGAAGACGCAAGCCATCCTCTACGTCGCCAAGGACCTTCCCGATCCGGCGCGGGCCCGCGAGGCGTGGATGGAGGGTTCGGCCGACCGATTGTGCGAGCTCGTCAACGCCGCCGGAGGACGCGCCCTCGTCCTGTGCACCTCGCGTGCGAACGTCGAGCGATTCGCCGACGTGTTGCGGGAGCGAACCGAGCACGACGTCCTCGCCCAGGGTGATCGCGACTCCGGCCAACTGATGAAGGAGTTCGTCGAGGACGAGACGTCGGTGCTCGTCGGGACCCGATCATTCTGGGCGGGAATCGATGCCGCGGGCGCGTCGTGTGTCCTGGTCGTCATCGACCGGATCCCGTTCCCAGTCCCGGACGAGCCGCTGCATGCCGCTCGCCGTGCCCGTGCCCAACAGCGAGGCGTCGATGCGTTCGTCGCGGTCGACCTCCCCGCCGCGGCGCTCGTTCTCGCCCAAGGTGCAGGTCGGCTCGTCCGCACGAAGGCCGACCGCGGAGTCGTCGCCGTCTTCGATCCTCGCCTGGCGAAGCAGGGTTACCGCACCCAGCTCCTGGCCGCGATGCCCGCGTTCCGCCGCAGCGTGGATCTCGCCGAAGCGTGCGCGTTCCTGGAGACCGTCGCTCCGAGCGCTCCCGCGCTCCGCAGGAAGAAATCGGCTTCGCCCGCGACCGGGCTCGCTGCCCGTCACATGCGCGACGACCTCTCGACCGACGAGGCGACGCTGGTGCGCAACCTCGTCGGCTGCTCCGTGTGCTCGGTCGCCGTCACCGAACGGTGTCGCGACGACAACGGAACATCGGCCTACCTCCACGAGGGCCGGGTGCGCGCATTGCACGAGTGACGACCGCTCGTCGGCGTTTGCCCGTGGTCCGGGGCGAGTGCTTCCAGCGCCTGCGCCTGCCGATCGAGAGTTGTGATGTCGTGCGGGGCCTCCCGCTCGCCGCCGGTCGTCAGGCCGAGCCGCTACGGCAGGGCGACGATGCGGGTACGCGCGACGCCTTTCGCGATGCGCACGACACCGAACGTCCGAGCCGGTTGGCTTCGGCGCTGCGTCGCCGATCCGGGGTTGAGGAGACGTTGCCCCCCGACGCCCGGCGCGTTCCAGGGGATATGGCTGTGACCGAAGACGACCAGATCGGCATTCGGGAACCGAGCGAGCATGCGTTGTTCCCGGCCGCGCCGCGATCCGCTGTCGTGGAGCATCGCGACGCGCACACCGTCGAGATCGAGCTCGACGTGCTCCGGTAAGAGCCCGACGAGTGTGCGGTCGTTGTTGCCGAGCACGGCGTCCACGGGTGCGAGCGCGCGCAGTTCGTCCAGGAACTCCGCGCTGACGATGTCTCCGGCGTGGAGAATCACGTCGGCCGTTCGCAATGATTTCCACGCGCGCTCGGGGAGGCGACCGCGGCCCGAGCCGTTGATGTGCGTGTCCGCGAGGACGACGACATTCACGGCCATTCCGACGTTCGCCAGGGCGATGGGTCGACCCGCGCACCGGCCGCCTGGTCAGAGCTTCGGCCCGAGCACGTCTGCGAACGACATCTGCGGAGGCCCACTCAATCACGGTATGCCGCGCCGCGCGGCTCGGGGCGGCCGCGCGCGACTTCGCCGTCAGCGCTCGGCGATCGGTCCGAGTACCGGTTTGATGTCGACGACGGGCGTGCCGTCGATCGCCTCGAGGCCTCGGACCCGCAGTCGGGTCTCGTCGATTGCGAGAATCTCCACCCGATGGAGACCGACCGGGTTCGGCCGATCGGGCGAGCGGGTGCTGAACACACCGAGCCCGGGACGCTGCGGATCGCCGCGCGGGTGCACCACGAGCACGTCGCGATCGGCGCGATCGAGCCACGTGAGGACGAGCACCTCGTCGCCGACCACGAGGTCGCGCATCGCCGGCCGCAGCGCCGCGTCGAGGACGAGCCACGCGTCCGGCGCGCCTTCGTCGCCCTGATTCGGCGCCGCCGCCCGATCACGGAGCGGGGAGTCGACGTGCCCGATCTCGTGCCGCGCGTACTCCCTGTCAGTCATGTCCCGTCAACCCGTCATCCCGTCACCCCGTTTGACCCGCGACCGGATCGTCGCGCCTGACGTTACGAGTCGGCGGAGGGCGAGAGGCCGAGACGCCGGGCGGCCGCTCCGGCCTCACCGCGGTTGCTCACTCCGAGCTTGCCCAGGATGTTCGAGACGTGGACACTCGCGGTCTTCACCGAGATGAAGAGCGCGTCGGCAATCTGACGATTGGTTCGACCTTCGGCCACGAGTGCGATGACGTCGAGCTCGCGGGCGGTGAGACCGTAACGGTCGGCGGGCGACGGCCCAGCGTCGTTGACGACTCCCAGATCGAGGCGGCCGCGCCGCGCCAAGCTGACGATGGCGTCGCGGAGGCACGTCCACCCGATGGAGCTCGCGAGTTCGTACGCCTCGCGGGCGCTCGGCGCGGCCGCATCGCGCGCGTCGTCGCGCAGGAATGCCTCGGCCGCCCGGAAGTGCGCGTACGCGGCGCGGGGCCGCATGCCGTGACCGGCCCACAGCTCCGCGACCTCGAGCCACGCGGTAGGGGCGTCGGTCGCGGATGCGCGCGCGACCTCGGCGGCGATGTGGGCTCGGAGCGCGGCGAACGCGCCGGGCTTGCCGCCGTCCCAACGATCGGCGTCGATCCATGAGTCGAGGAGTCCGCCGAGGTCGTCCACGTTGCGGACGATCGCCGTCCGGGTGGCGTCGTCGCGGGCGTGCGATGCGGCCGACGCACCCGCACCGATTCCTTCGATCAGCACTTCGATGCCCACGTCGGAGCACAAGCTCAGGGCGTCGACGGGCGCACCCATCGCATCGACCGTGAGCTGCAATGCTCGTGCTTCGTCGCCGCTCCACGCTGCGATCGCAACGAGTGCATGCTCGATCGCGAGGTTGTCGCGCGGGGAGCTCTCCTCGCGCAGCACGGCCTGCATCTGCTCCGCATTGCGGCGCGCGGTGTCGAACCGGGCGCGTCCGACCGCGAGCAGGCACTCCTGCCCGGCGAGGCGCCATTCGTCGATGCCGAGCGGGTCGGCACTCTCGACCTCGCGGAGCTGCTCGTCGGCCTCGTCCCAACGGCCGAGGATGCGCAGGGACTCGGCCGCGTTCAGGCGAAGGAACATGCCGAACGCGCGGTCGAGACCGTGCGCACGCGCGATCTCCGCGCCGTCGAGTGAGATCGACACGGCTTCCTCGTGGCGCGCCATCGTCTGTAGCGCGCCACCCTCGTTGACGGCGGCGCGTGCGACATCGGCCCACGACTGCGTCTCGAGCGCGATCTCGCGCGCCCGGTGGAGCTCGGCGAGCCCTTCGTCCATCCGGCCGATGCCGCCGAGCGCCGTACCGAGCGAGTTGCGCGCATGCCCCTCGATCACGCGCTCACCGACCGACTGCGCAACGGCGATCGCTTCCTCGCACACGGTGACGGCTTCGCCGTTGCGCGCCGCGAGCATCAACTGCTGGCCGAGCGTGGCGAGCACCTTCGCGCGCGCCGCGCTCGGCTCGTCGGGTACGAGGCGGACTGCTTCGTGGCAATGCTCGAGGATGTCGGTCCACGAGCGGGAGAGCATCCAGAGATACCGGCCGTAGCGTTCGTGGAGAAGCCCGGCAATGACGGGATCCTCGTTCGGTTCGACCTCGGCGAGAGCGGCCTTGACGTAGTCGAGGGCGCGATCGGTGGCGCCCGACATCTCGGCCTGCACCGCCGCGTAGCGAAGCATGTCGATGTGGTGCATGCCGGTCAGAGACTCGGCATCGGGTACCTGGGGCCAGAGGGCCAGGATGTGTTCGGCCCGGTCGAGTGCCTCGCCGTACGCGTAGATGTGCTCGGCGGCGCGCGCCGCGTCGAGCGCGGCGACCAGCGCGCGCGGTGAGTCTCGGGCCGCATCCCAGTGTGCCGCGAGCTGGGCGAAGACCTGCGCGGTACCTCCGTCGAACCAGCCCGGATGGTCGGTCAGCGCCTGGGCCACGCGCGTGTGCAGTACGACGCGATCGCCCGGGAGGAGGTCCTCCTCCACGGCCTCGCGCACGAGCGCGTGGCGGAACCGGTACTCGAGCCCGAGGCCGTCGGTGAGCAGGAGGTGTTGCGCGACTGCTTCGCGTGCCCCGGCCAGCAGATCGGCACGCGGCAGCTCGGCGGCGGCTTCGAGGAGCCGGTGATCGGCCGAACGGCCGATCACCGCGGCGCACCGCAGCACCTGTTGCGCGGCGTCGGAGAGTCCGTCGACGCGGGCGAGCACGATCTCGCGCAGCGTCGGCGGCATCGACGGTCCGTAGTCGTCGTCGACGGCCAGGAGCTCTTCGGCGAAGAAGACGTTGCCGTCCGAGCGGAGGAAGGTGCGCTCGACCAGATCGGCCGGCGGCTCTCCGCCGACGATCGCGGAGATGAGCTCACGAACCTCGTCGCGATCGAACCGGGCGAGATCGATGCGTTCGATGCTCCCGGAGCGATCGAGCTCGGCGAGCAGGATCCGCAGGGGATGACGACGATGGAGATCGTCCGATCGGTACGTGCCGACGAGCACCATCGACGCGCGGCGGAGGCTGCCGGCCAGATAGACGAACAGCTCCCGCGTCGAACGGTCGGCCCAGTGCAGGTCTTCGAGCACGAGCAGGGTCGGTACTCGTTCGGTGAGTCGCTCGAACACCCCGAGCAGCTGTTCGAACAGCGCGCCCGCGACGATGCCTTCGCGCGTGGGGGCGTGGAGTTCGGGCAGCAGCGCGCCGAGCTCGTCCCGTCCCGGACCCACGACCGCGTCGAAGGTCGCGTCATCCAGCGTCCGGTGGAGGGTGCGCAGTACCTGCACGATGGGTCCGAACGGGAGCGCGCGATCGGCGAGGTCGAAGCATTGCCCGACGAGCACGAGTGCCGGTTCGGGGACCCGTTCGACGAGCTCGGAGACGAGCCGGGATTTGCCGACCCCGGCCTCTCCGGAGATGAGGACGATGCCGGCGTGCTCTTCGGCGACCGCCGCTTTCCAGGTCTCTTCGAGGCACGTCAGCTCGGCCCGGCGGCCGACGAACCGAGAGCTGGAGACACGGGCGGGCACGTCGTTCAGTCTGGTCCAGACGGTTCCGCCCTCGCCGTCGAATTCAGGTGTGCTCACCTCGTGCATTGCCACGCGGCAGGACCTGCGGTGAGGTCGCCCGCGGTCAAGCCGTCGTCGGGTGGGGCGCCGGGGCGGAACGATCGGCCCGGTGGAACGCGGTGGTCCAGGTCATGCGCAGGCGCGACCGGTCGTGATGCCGGTGCCGGGTGCGACCCGCGAGCCGGCGATCGGCCACGTAGCGCCGGGCGCCTTCCAGCCGTGCGTCCGCCAGTTGTCGTGTGATCCTCGGGTCATCGAACATGACGCTCTCCTGCCTGTTTGCCCAAACGTACGATCGTCGTAAGACCCCCACGGGCGCATCGGGCAGATGCCGTATTCGCGCCGCCGAGATGGGTCGCGGGAGCGCTGAGGGGCCGCGCGAGTAGGGCCGGTTCGGTGGGACGTCTCGAGGCCGGTCAGTCGTCGAGGCCCGTCAGTCGTCGAGGCCCGTCAGTCGTAGAGATCGTCAGGCCGAGATGCTTGTGCCGATCCGGGTCGGTGACCGGCGGGGGACATTGCCCGAGAGAAATCGTCCGGGCGGCGCTCTCTCCGTGCGGCAGTGTGGAGCTCGTGAGCGAACGCGCGGGAAGCGACCCGGTCGCACAGTCGGTCGCCGCGTACAGCGACCGGGCCCGCGCATACGAGGCGACACACGCCGCGAAGATGTCGGATGCCGCCGCTCGTTTCGCAGGTTCGCTCCCGACGCCGTCGTCGATCCTCGATGCCGGCTGCGGTCCGGGCCGTGACCTCGAGCGGTTCGTCGCGCACGGGCACGCGGTGCGCGGTATCGACCTCAATCCGACGTTCGTCGCCCGGGCCGACGCGCACGCGCCCACCTCGCAGGGCGATCTGCGCGACGTTGCAGCGCAGTTCGCGGCCGGCAGCTTCGACGGGATCTGGGCGAGTGCGTCGCTGGTCCACCTCTCGGAGGCGGAGACGGTCGACGTGCTCGGCCAGTTCGCCGCGTTGTTGCGACCCAGGGGCAAGTTCTTCGCGTGCGTCAAGTGTGCAGGTGCAACGGGCTGGCTCGACGAGCCTGACGGCCGTCGCTGGTACACGGTGTGGGACCCGGAGAAGTTCGCCGGCTCCGTCGCGGACGCCGGCTTCACGATCGACGCGGTCGACCACGACGTGTTCGTCGAGGTGTGGGCGACCCGCCGCGACTACCGCACGCGCGACGCGGGCTGATAGTTCGGACCGGCGGTCACATCGACTCGTCGCAACAGCTTCTCGCACGGCGGCTCGAAGTCGGCCGCGAACCGGCGCGCCGGTTCCTCGCCGAGCAGACGCCACGGCAACGTGCCGAGGCGGTCGGTCTCGTCTTCGATGTGCCGGCGGAGCTCGATCCCGATGGGAGTGACCGCGCCGGCGTGCGCGAGTTCCCGCCGTTCGAGCGAGCTCCAGGCGTATTCGAGGTCGTCGGGCCGGGTCCCGCGCGACTTGGGTAGCCAGTCGCGTTCGTACCCGAGCCACGCGTTGTGCAGGATCGATGCCTCCACTCCGCCGAGACCCGCTGCCGCGACCAGTGCCCAGTGCAGATCGCCGCGCCATTCGCGCAGACAGTTGACGGCGTGCCATCCCGACAGCAACGGGTCGTCGGGACGCGGCATGCGCAGGTGGGCGGCGAACAGGACGCGCGCGACGGTGGGCAGCGCTTCGACGATCTCCCACAGATCGGGCGCGAGTGCGATCAGCGGATCGACGATCTCGGGCGCGTGTTCGCGGAGGCCCTCGAGCACGGCCGCGTCGCGCGCGTTCCAGACGTCGTCGAACGTCGTGTTCTGCGCGACCAGGTCGAGCGCCATGCGAATGCCCATCGGACTGATCGAGCCGAAGGCGGCGATGGTCGCGTCGGCGCCCGCGGGCGCGAGCGGTGCCGCTCGCGCCGCGATGTACCGAGCGGGCCGGGCAGGCCGAGCAGTTCGTAGCGCGCGACGGCACCGGGGTCCCAGAAGATCCAGCCGATCGTGGTCTGCACTGATCGCGCGTTGCGACGGGTGATCTCGACCCAGTCCGTCATGGCGTGAGTATCGCGTGCCTCAGTGCAGCGCGGGCCAGAGGTCGCGGTGCGCGACCTCGTAGTCGGCGAGGATCAATTCGGCGGCGCGCGCCGAGCTGACGACAGGGTCGAGCTCGAGCGCCTGGAGCGCGGCGGAGCGCGAACCGAGCAGGGCCGCGTCGGCGACGAGTTGCTGGATCGTGACCTCGGTGTGCAGCGCGCCCGCGATCCCGGTCGGTAAGTCGTCGCTCCGATCGCCGATGACGCCACCGGCGGTCGCGGTCGCGCTCACCTCGACCGCGCTGTCGCGGGGGAGCGCGGGCACGAGATCGTCGTTGGGCAGGATCGCGGACGCGACGCGCTCCGAGTCGCCCGAGATCGCGGCGCGCAGGATGGGACGCAACGCGTCGTCGGTCACCCACGCCAGGAAGGGTGGAAGGTCGAACGTGCCCGCGAGGATCGCGCCGACAACCCCGTCGATCATCGAGCGCATCGCGCGTTGACGGCCGGCGATGTCGAGGGGCTCGGTGTACTCGGTCGCCGACCGGAAGTATTCGCCCGCGTGGCTGTCGCTCGTCGCGACGATCGCGCCGAAGCGGTCGTGGAGATGCTTCACGAACGCGAACGTCTCGCCGTCGCCGTCTTCCAGACCGTCGACGGCGTCGTGCAGTTGCGCCGTGACGTCGCTACCCGTCTCGCGATCCCAGGCTTCCAGGAGAACCGTGAAGTGATTGAGCCCGGCGGCGCGCGACTCGATGCGCCGTCCGAGGAGCCGTGAGAAGCGGTCGTTGGCGATCTTCACCTCGTGACACAAGCCGACGATCGGCTGATCGAGATGGCGGCGAAATGCCGTGCAGATGCGTCCCTCGGGGTTGGTGAAGTTGACGAACAACGCGTCGGGGGCAAGACGCTCGACGTCGCGCGCGATCGCCGCGACGAGCGGAACCGTCCGCAGTGCGTGCGAGAGTCCGCCCGGGCCGCCGTTCTCGCCGTAGATGTGGTCGACGCCGTGCCGGCGCGGGATCTCGAAGTCGAGCAACCAACGATTGACGCGATCGACCTCGACGGACACGACCACCGCGTCTGCTCCCGGCAACGCGTCGACACGATCGGTGTGGCGCTCCACGGTGATCCCTCGCCCGGTCTCTGCTTCGAGTGCGGCGGCGAGCTGCGACATGCGTTCCAGCGGCGCGGGCTCGAGATCGACGAGGCGAACCATGGCGCCCGTGAACACCGGATCGGCGTAGAGGTCGTGCAGCGTCGTGAGCCCGAACGACGTGCTCCCCGCACCGATGAGCACGATCGTCGGCGCCTCCCGCATCAGCGAAAACTAGCTGTGCAACCGGCGGTGAGGTCGTCCGTTCCGAAAACCCGTTGACTTCCTATCATCGATAGGTAATATCCCTATCGATGATAGGAAGAGTTGCGGAGCGCCGCGAGGAACGGGTGGCATCGATCGTCGCCGCCGCGTGGCGGCTCTCCGGCGAGCACGGCGTCGGCGGCGTCTCGCTCCGAGCGCTCGCCCGCGAGGTGGGCATCCGCCAACCGTCGCTGTACGAGTACTTCGACTCGAAGCACGCGCTCTACGACTCGATGTTCGCCGACGGCAACCGCCAACTGCTCGCGCGCCTCGAGGCGGTGAAGCTTCCCCGTGATCCGCGCGCCGCGGTGAAGTCGTTCATGCAGGCGTTCATCGGGTTCAGCGTCGAGGACGTCCCGCGCTACGTGCTGTTGTTCCAGCGCCAAATCCCCGGTTTCGAGCCGTCGGCCGAGTCGTACCAGCCCGCACAGGTCTTCTTGAACCGCGCGATCGAACTGCTGCACGCGGCGGGCCTCGAGTCGCAGGCCGACGTCGACTGTTTCATTGCGATGGTGGCCGGCCTCGTCGACGCGCAGATCAGCAACGACCCCGGCGGCCACCGCTGGATCCGCCACCTCAACCGACTCGCAGACATGTACCTGGACGAACCGAAACGGAGGAAACGTCGATGATTGCCGAGAGGATCAAACGACCCGAGGCCCGGGTGCTCGCCGAAGAGGAGTTCCGGCGCTTCGCCGACCTGATGCGCGCATTGAATGCCGACGAGTGGGCACGGCCGACCGACTGCACCGGCTGGGACGTGCGCAAGGTTGCGTTGCACATCCTCGGTTCCGGTGACGCCCAGGCGTCCGTCCCGCAGTTCCTGCATCAGCTCCGCCGCGGGATTCCGCTCAACAAGCAGATCGACTCGCACCACTGGGTCGACGGTCTGAACGAGTTGCAGATCCGGGAGCGGGATCACCTCTCGAACGAGGAGATCGTGGAACAGCTCTCGACCGTCGGTCCGAAAGCCGTGAAGGGCCGTTGGGGAACGCCGCCGCCCGTTCGTTACCTGCCCCTGCCGTTCGGACCGCCGATCGGTTGGGCGCCGCTCAAGTATCTCCTCGACGTCGGTTTCACGCGCGATGTGTGGGCGCACCGCATCGACATCTGCGTTGCGACCGGGCGCGACATGGAGCTGACGGCCGACCACGACGGCGTGCTCGTTGCCGACATCGTCGCCGAATGGGCATCGATCCACGGCGAACCGTTCGAGCTCGTCCTCGACGGTCCGGCCGGCGGAAAATTCAGTCAGGTCAGTCAGGTCAGTCAGGGTGTCGACGGCGAGCGCGTCGTTATCGACGCCATCGAGTTCGTACGCACGCTTTCCGGACGCTTACCGGGCACCGGTGTGCTCAGCCACCCGCTTCCGCTCTGAGTATCTGAGTAGACGTCGTCGTCGTCTACATCCCCAGGTGGTTGCCACGCCGACAGTCGCGCGCAATGATCTGCCCTTCGGCCGAAAACGAAGCGGTCGGCCACCAGGGCGGGGGTAGCTGATGACGTTCACACCAATCGCACCGACGACGTACGTGCCACCGACGAAGGTCGCGAAGGACACGTTCGTGATCCATCAGGTGCAGCCGGCCCTCGGGCAGCCGTTGTTCGTCTACATCAACTCGATGGTCATTCTGGGCAAAGAGCCGGTGATCGTCGACACGGGCACGCCTGCGAATCGCAAGCAGTGGCTCGAAGACGTCTTCGCGCTCGTCGAACCGAACGATGTGCGTTGGATCTTCCTGTCGCACGACGACGTGGATCACACCGGCAACCTCGACGAGGCAATGACCGCGTGCCCGAACGCGCAGCTCGTTTGCAACTGGGCGATGATCGAACGGCACACCAATTGCTTCGAGTTCCCGCTCGAGCGTTGCCAGTGGGTCATGCACGGAGATGCGTTCGACGTCGGCGACCGGACACTGCACGCACCCCGCCCACCGGTGTTCGACTCGCCGACGACTCGTGGGCTCTTCGACCCGACCACCGGCGTGTACTGGGCGGTCGACACCTTCGCGACACCGCTGCCGGATCCGAAGATGGGGATTGCCGATCTCGATCCCGAGTTCTGGCAGTTCGGCATGCATCTCTTCGCGCTCGGTGCGGTGAGTCCTTGGCTGACGATGCTCGATCCGGTCAAGTACGGCGCGTATGTCGACACCACGCAGAACCTCGACATCACCACGATCGCCGCCTGTCACACTCCGGTGATCGAGGGTGAGCACATCGAGCGCGCGTTCAACATGGTCCGGCAGTTCCCGACCCTCGAGGCTCCGCCCTTGCCGGACCAGTCGGTCCTCGACCAGATCATCGCCGCCACCTCGACGCCGGCGCCCTGAAGCACGGACAACAGGTGATCGGCTGATTACAGATCAGCCTCATTGTGTAACATCGCTTCGAGCTTCTCGGCCCGTTCGAGTTCGGAGGCAATCGATGGCGGACGAAATGCGCGTAGACGACGACGCGCCGAGCGAGGGCAACCCGTTCGCCGCGATGGATCCGGAGATGGCCGCGCATCCGCAGCCGTTGTTCGCCGCGCTGCGCGACAGCGTGCCGGTCATGCCGGTCGAAGGTGTCGGCGTGGGCGTCGTCGTGACGCGCCGGGCCGAGATCGAAGAGATCTTTCGCGATCCGGAAACGTTCTCGTCGAACATGTCGGCGGTCGACCTGAAAAATGTGCGCCCGCTGATCCCACTGCAGATCGATCCCCCCGACCACAAGAAGTACCGCAAGATCCTCGACCCCGTGTTCGCGCCGCGCGAGATGGCGTTGATCGCCGAGCCGGTCACCGCGCTCGCCAATGAGCTCATCGACCAGTTCGTCGATCGCGACGGCATCGACTTCGCACGCGAGTTCTCGGTGCCGTTCCCGTCGCTCGTCTTCCTCACCCTGCTCGGTCTGCCGCTCGACGAGCTCCCTCGGTTCATCGAGATGAAGGACGGCATCATCCGGCCCGACCAGGTGACCGGCGCGCCCTACGGCAGCGACACGATGAACGAGTATCAGCGCAAGACCGCGGAGTCGATCTATGAGTACTTCGAAGAAGTGCTCGACGAGCGCGAGGCCGAGCGGCGCGACGATCTCCTGAGCCGGTTCCTCGATGTCGAGGTCGAGGGCGAGAAGCTCGCTCGGACCGAGATCCTCGATATCTGTTTTCTCTTTCTCATTGCTGGGCTCGACACGGTCACCGCGACGCTGGACTGCATGTTCTCCTACCTCGCGCAGCATCCGGAGCAGCGCCAACGCCTCGTCGACGATCCCGCGCTGATACCCGCCGCGGTCGAGGAGATGCTGCGTTGGGAGACACCGGTGCTCGGAGTCGCGCGGGTGGCAACGCGCGATACGACCCTTGCCGGCTGTCCCATCCATTCCGGCAACCAGGTGTCGATCATCTTGAGCTCGGCGAACACCGATCCCGCCGAGTTCAGCGCGCCCGACGACGTCGACTTCGACCGCCAGCCCAACCGCCACCTCGCGTTCGGTGGTGGCGTGCACCGCTGCCTCGGTTCGCATCTCGCGCGTCAGGAACTGCGGATCGCGCTGCGCGAGTGGCATCGCCGAATCCCGGACTACTCGGTCGCGCCCGGCCACACGCTCGTGTACACGCCGGCGATCCGTTCCATCGACCACTTCCCGATGGTGTTCAACCGCCGCACTGATCAGTAGCGGTTCTCCGGTGACCGCGAGCCCCACCAGCGGAGAACTCATCCTTGCGGCGGCGAGGCGGGCAATCCTCGCGCGGGGTCCGGGAAACCTGACGTTGTCGGCGGTCGCGGCGGCAGCCGGCGTGTCGCGGCCGACGCTCTACCGGTGGTTTCCGACCAAGGACGATCTGCTGGGCGCGATCGCCAACTACGAAACGCGGATCTTCGACGTGGGGTTGCGAGCCGCGGTCGAGGCGCATCGTTCGCCGGCGCGCCGACTGGACGCCGCGCTGCGGTACCTCGTGACGTATCTCGACGATTCACTCGGCGCCGAAGCGATCGGTGTCGATCCCGCGTTCGCGCTGCGGTCGCTCGCCGAGGCGCTCGAGCCCCAGGTCCACGCGCTCGTGCAGCTCCTCGGCGACGACTTCACCCAAGTGCCCGCTGTCCGCGCGGGAGGCTTGTCGCGCGAACAGGCCGCCGAGGTCTTCATACGGCTTGCGTACTCGCACTACCTCGTGCCGCATCCCGAACCGGAGCTGCTCATCGCCGCCATGCGCAGCTTCGCCGGATTGACTCGTCGTTCGCCGCGCCGCGCCGCGGGATGACGCGGGCCGCGAGCCGCGGCTTCACTCGGTTCCGAGCAGTTGCGCGCAGCTGGAATGCGCGAGCCAGGTTTCGTAGGCGCGCGGTGACCAACCCCGTTCGCCTACGAGCAACATCCACACATCCGGGTGGTTGAGCGTCCAGAGAAGGTCGGTGCCGCGTGTCACGCCGAGGCCCGGCCGAAGGGCGCCGTCACGGTGCAGTGAGTCGACGATGGTGCGCTGATTCGCGTGGAAGTCGTCCTGGATCAGCTGCCACAGCGCATCGCAGTCGGCGTCGATCTCGGCCGCGCCGCGGATCACCTTGAACATCGCGCCGATGCGCGCCTTGGCGGCGCGGGAGTTGCGGGCGTTGAGCTCCAGTTTCCGGACCGGGTCGCGTTCCTGCATGACCTCGCGGAACCACTCGTGTTGCGCGACGGGCGCGTCCTGCGCGTCCCCCTTGAGTCGGAGATCCCATAGCGCTCGGAGCAGCCCACTCTTGGTCGTGAACGGCAGGTACGCCGTCTTCAACGACACGCCCGCTTCCGCGGCGATCGCTTCCATGGTCGTTGCCGGGTAGCCGTCGCGGACGAAGAGCCGCTCGGCGGCTTCGAGGATGGCTTTGCGCGTCGCAGCCGCCTGTTGCCGGCGCCGGGGCGAGTTGTAGGTACGCCGAGATCCTTGCGCGTCTGCCACTTGACAACCCTAACCGAGAATTCAATACTCGTATCGAGTAGTAAAAAGCGAGGAGCGATCATGACGGACGCGCGTGCCGACGACGAAGTGCGGACGTTCATCCACGGGATGTGGGCTGGCGTGGCGACCGCGTGGGGAGCCAACGCCGATGACGTCGACCGGCGGGCCGCCGCGATCACCGAGCGCATGCTCGACTCGGTCGACCTACGTCCGGGCGATCGTCTGCTCGAGCTCGCGTGCGGCCCCGGCGGCGCCGGGCTCGCGGCGGCGGAACGGCTCGGCCCGGACGGCGAGGTCGTGCTCTCCGACGTCGTCGCCGGCATGGTCGACATCGCCCGCCGGCGCGCCGAGGAGCGCGGCGTGCGCAACGTCAGCACCAAAGTGCTCGACCTCGAGGACATCGCGGAGTCCGACGGCTCCTACGACGTCGTGCTCTCCCGCGAGGGGATGATGTTTGCGCTCGAGCCGAAGCGCGCGGCGCGTGAGATGCATCGGGTCCTGCGGCCGGCGGGCCGCGTGGCGATCGCGGTGTGGGGTCCGCGCCAGGACAATCCCTGGCTCGGTCTGCTGCTCGACACCATCACCGAGGTCACGGGAGTCGTCGTGCCTCCGCCCGGCGTCCCCGGTCCGTTCGCCTTGTCGGACGCGGGCGTTCTCCGGCAGCTGTTCGTCGACGCGCACTTCACCGACGTCACCATCGAGCGCGTCGCCGCGCCGTTGCGCGCACCGTCGTTCGACGCATGGTGGACGCGGAACCTGACGGTTGCCGGTCCCGTCGTCGCATTTCTCAACGGACTCGACGACGCAACGCGCTCGCGCCTGCGCGACACCGTCCACACGGCCGTGGCGCGGTACGAAACCGACGGAGCGCTGGAGCTTCCCGGTGTCGCATCGGTTCTGACGGCGCGCCGCTTCCTCGAGGCGCAACCGTCCGAGGTACCGCCGCGCGGCGCATGACGGACACGCCATCTGACATCCTGAGCCCGGTATCCACCCGAGTGAAGGAGTCCTGATGGCCGACGACGACGTGATCCTCGTAGACGAACCGGCACCGCGGGTCCGGCGCATCACGATGAACCGGCCCGCGAAGCGCAACAGCCTCGTCCATCCGTTGCGCGGCGCGATTCTCGAAACGCTGCGCGAGCACGACCAGGATCCGGCCGTCTCGGTCACCATCATCCGGGGCGCGGGACCGTCGTTCTCGGCGGGCTACGACCTCGGCGGCGGCAACGAGGGTCACGAGATGCCGTATTACACGCCCGGTGGCGAAGGGGCGTGGCCTCGGCACGTGACCGAGGGCTGGATGAGCATCTGGGATCTGGCCAAGCCCGTCATCGCGCAGATCCACGGTTACTGCCTCGCGGGCGGCAGTGAGCTCGCGACGGGTTGCGATCTCGTCTACATGGCCGAGGACGCGCAGATGGGTTACCCCGCCGTGCGGTTCGGAGTGCCCGACATGCACTTCCACCCGTGGTTCCTCGGTATGCGCAAGGCGATGGAGATGATGCTCACCGGCGATTCCATCTCGGGAGTGCAAGCGGTCGAGCGCGGGTGGGCTAACGCCGCGTACCCGGCCGACCAGCTCGACGAGCGGGTGCTCGAGGTCGCGCATCGCATCTCACTCATCCCGCTCGAGCTCCTGCAGCTGAACAAGCGCATCGTGCACCGGCAGATGGACGCGATGGGCATGCGTGCCGGCATCCGCGCCGGCACCGAGCTCTGCGCGCTCGGAACGCACACCGCGGCGATGCGCGAGTTCATCGGCGCCGCACGCGAAAAGGGTCTGACCGGCGCGCTCCAGGAACGCGACGCCCCGTTCGGCGACTACCGCACGACGGGCTGAGCGGCCGTGCGGCAGCGCCGAGGCGTCGAACTACTTGCCGGGCGGCGTGTAGGCGACCTGTCGGCGCGCGGCTTCGTCGATCTCCGCCGGGGTGAGCAGGACGACCGTCCGCGCGGTAGTGAGCCCCGAGGACGACACCGCGAGGCCGAGCGCGGCCGCCGTGATGTTGTCAGCCAGTTCCGCCACCACGTACACGTCGTCACCACCGAACGCGAAATGGAAGCTGTGCATCTTGCCGCCGAGTCCCTCGATCGCACTCTTCACCGCGTCGGCCCGTGCGGTACCACCGTTCTTCAGCACACCCTTGACACCCTCCGGCGAGTACGTAGCAATGACGAGGTAGTGGGCCATGTGTTCTCCTTGGTAGCGGTGAACGTTGATGTGCGAGCATCCTGGGCGGATCGCCGCGTCACTAGCGCATCACCGCTTCCGCGCTCGCGCAAGAGCCACCCGATTTGGCCGCAGTGCTCGCGAAGCGTCGACCGCTTACCTTGCGATCACCGATGGCTGGGCAAACGCGAGGGTCTCGGTGTTCTCGAAGGAGGCATCGGCACTGATCCGAAGACTTGGTCCGGCGGCAGCGGGGCTTCGGCCCGCGACACACGGACGCCGCGCCGCCCGGCACGGCGGAAGAGCTGACCGCTTCCTCGGCCCGCGGACCCGGCCTAGGCTTTTGGGCATGACCGCACTTGTTGGCGACCTGGCCTTCCTTCCGAAATTCGATTCCGTCGAGGAGGAGCGCCTGCATCGCAAACACCGCCTCGCGGCGTCGTTCCGCCTGTTCGGCAAGTTCGGATTCGACGAGGGGGTGGCGGGGCACATCACCGTGCGCGATCCCGAACACCTCGACCGCTTCTGGGTCAACCCGTTCGGGATGAACTTCAAGCACATCCGTGTCTCCGACCTGATCTGCGTCGACCACACCGGCGAGGTGGTCGAGGGTGACGCGATGGTCAACCGCGCCGCGTTCGCAATCCACTCGCAAGTCCATGCCGCGCGTCCGGACGTGATCGCCGCCGCACACTCACACTCGCTTCACGGCAAAGCGTGGTCGTCATTGGGTCGTCTCCTCGATCCGATCACGCAGGACGCCTGCGCGTTCTTCGAGGACCACGCGTTGTTCGACGACTTCACCGGCGTGGTGCTCGAGCTCGAGGAGGGCAAGCGCATCGGTGAAGCTCTCGGCGACAACAAAGCGGTGATCCTCCGCAACCACGGACTCCTCACCGTCGGTCACTCCGTCGACGCCGCGGTTTGGTCGTTCATCACCATGGACCGGAGCTGCCAGGCCCAACTGCTGGCCGAGGCCGCGGGTACGCCGGTACTCATCGGTGCCGATATGGCGCGCAAGACCTACGCGCAGGTCGGATCGCCGGTCGCCTGTTACTACGCGTTCCAACCCCTCTACGCGATGATCACCCGCGAGCAGCCCGATCTCCTCGAATAGCACTCGCGCAGGCGCGCCCCGGGCTCGGTAGGAGGACCATCGGTCCGACGGCGTCCGTCATCGATACGCTCCGCCGAAGTGCTCCAGACCATCGACCGAAGCATGTGGCGGCGCGGCGTTGCGACCTTGCGCCGATTCATCGTGGCGCATCCGGTGCCGTTCACGACGTCGGTCATCGGCTCGTCCGTGTTCGCGCTCACGTCGGTGTTGGGAACGATCGTGCTCGGGCGCGTCACCGACCGCATCATCATCCCCGCGTTCAAGGGCCACGTCGCGAGCGGCACCATCTGGGCCGGCGCGATCGCGATCGTCGTCGTTGCGTTCATCCGCAGTGCCGGCGTGATCACGCGGCGGTACTACGCGGGGATGACGGCCGCCGCCAACATGGCCACGCTCCGCCACCAGATCGCCGACCGCTACCTCGACGTGCCCCTTTCCTTCCACCGCGAGCACACGACCGGAACGCTGCTGGCCCACGCCGACAACGACGTGATGGTCGCGTCGGAGGTGATCAACCCGCTGCCGTTCTCGACCGGCCTGATGCTGCTGATCGTCTTCTCGCTCATCGCCCTCTTCGCGATCGATCCGCTGCTCACCTTGGTCGGTCTCGTGCTGTTCCCGGCCATGTTCGCGCTGAACCGCTTCTACACCCGCCGCGTCGAACTGCCCGCGCAGACGGTCCAAGAGCGGGTCGGCGACGTCTCGGCTATCACGCACGAGAGCTTCGAGGGCGTCATGGTCGTGAAAACCCTCGGGCGCCAGGACGCCGAGGTGCAGCGGCTCGGTCGTGCTGCCGATCAGCTGCGGGTCGCGCGCGTCCGCGTCGGTGCGCTGCGCGCGCTCTTCGAGCCGACCCTCGACGCGCTGCCGAACCTCGCGATCATCGTGCTGCTTGCGGTCGGCGGTTGGCGCGTCTCGACCGGAGCAGTCTCACCGGGCGATCTCGTGCAGGCGATGGCACTGTTCACGCTGCTCGCGTTCCCCATGCGGGTCGTCGGCTTCCTGCTCGAGGAGATGCCGCGCTCGGTCGTCGCCCTCGACCGCATCGACGGTGTGCTCGCCGCGTCGCCGGAACCGGTGCCGACGGATCCGCGCCCGCTTCCCAGCGGCGGCCTCGCCGTCGAGGCCGACGGGCTCGGGTACGAATACGTCGCCGGGGTGCCGGTGTTGCAGGACTGCGACGTTCGGATCGCGTCCGGTGAAGTCGTCGCTCTGGTCGGCCCGACCGGCTGCGGAAAGACCACGCTGTGCGAACTGCTCGCGGGTCTCGATCGGCCCGAACGCGGTGTGGTGCGGGTCGGCGGCATCGACCTCACCGCGGTCGCCCGACGCGATCTCCGCAGTAGTGGTGTCGCGCTCGTGTTCCAGGAGTCGTTCCTGTTCACGGACTCGATCGCGAACAACATCACGATCGGAACGGAGACGATCGCGACGGACGTGACCGACGCGGCGATGCGCTGGGCGGCGCGCATCGCGCAAGTGGCGGGGTTCGTCGACTCGCTGCCGGCGGGGTACGACACGTCGATCGGCGAACGCGGAGTGACGGTCTCGGGCGGTCAGCGGCAGCGCATCGCGCTCGCGCGTGCACTGATCCGGCGACCGCGATTCCTGTTGCTCGACGACGCAACCTCGGCAGTCGACGCGACCGTCGAGGCGCGTATCCTGCACGGCCTGCGCGACGAGCTCGACATGACCACCCTCATCGTCGCCCACCGGGTGTCGACGATCGCGCTCGCCGACCGCGTGCTGTTCATGCAGGAAGGGCGCATCGTCGCGACCGGAACGCACACCGAGCTCCTCGCAACCAACCGTGACTACGAAACCATGGTGCGCGCCTACGAGCAAGAGGTTGCGTGATGGCGCGAACCGACGACGACACCCGCAACGAAACGGCCCACGGCGCTGCACACGACGTGGTCGCAGACTCGGCGCCGGCCCAGGCACGCGACGAGTTCACCGAGCGCGTCTTTGCCGCCTTCGAGGATGACGACGTCACACCCGCGGGAGGAGTCGCGTCGGGCGCGTTGCACGTCCTTCGTCGCGGCCTGGCAACGAGTCCCGAGCTGCGCGTCGGTTTGAAGGCGACGATCGTCTTCGCGATCGTGGCCGCGCTGGGCAAGCTGGCCATCCCGATCCTGATCCAGGTCATCCTCGACCGCGGTGTGCTCGATGCGGGTGGGTTTCGTGCCGAGTTCGTGCTGCTCACGTGTCTCGGTGCGGTCGTGATCACGATCGGCGTGCTCTTCGTCAGCCGGGTCGCCTACTACCGGCTCGTCCGCGCGGCCGAGCAAGCGCTCTGGGGCCTGCGCGTCCGCGTGTTCGATCACATCCACCGGCTGAGCATGGCCGAGCACACCACGACGCGGCGCGGCGTCTTCGTGTCGCGCGTCACGAGCGACATCGAGACCCTGGCGCGATTCGTCCAGTGGGGCATGATCTCGTGGCTCGTGAACGGCACGCTGATCATCGGCACCCTCGTCGTGACGTTCGTCTACTCGTGGCAACTCACGCTCATCACGCTGGTCGCGTACCTTCCGGTCCCTCCGCTGTTCCGCGCGTTCCAGCGTCGCCAACTGCAGGCCTACGACGAGGAACGGACCCGCATCGGCGACATGATCGCCGAGTTCTCCGAGACCGTCAGCGGCGCCGCGGTCATTCGTGCCTACGGTCTGCAGGATCGGGCTCGGGTGCGGCTGCGAGACCGGATCGACGGTGCGTACCGGGCTCGGCTCCGCGCCGCGAGGTACTTCGCCGCGATGTTTCCACTCGGCGACTTCTTCGGTGCCATCGCGCTCGCCGCCATCGTCGTCGCGTCGGCGCACTACGGCCGTGGGTGGGGGCTCGACGTCGGCAAGGTCGTCGCGTTCATGTTCCTGATCAACCTGTTGTTGAGTCCCATCGGCGAGCTGAGCGAGATCCTCGACCAGACGCAGACCGCGATCTCCGGTTGGCGCAAAGTGCTCGCGGTGCTCGACGTGCCGATCGACGTCGCCGAACCGGCCGACGGCGTGCAGCTCGAGCGCGGGGCACTCGCCGTCGAGGTGTCGCACATCGATTTCGCCTACCGCGGCGATGCGCCCGTGCTGCACGACGTGAGCGTCGACATCGCGGCCGGTGCGCACGTCGCAGTGGTCGGGGAGACGGGATCGGGCAAGTCGACGTTCGCCAAGCTTCTGTGCCGGCTCGCCGATCCGACCGAGGGGCAGGTCCTCATCGGTGACCGCGACCTCCGCGACGTCGACCCCGCCTCGCGTCGGCGCGCGATTCGCATGGTGCCGCAGGATGGCTTCCTGTTCGACGCGACGATCGCGGAAAACGTGCGCATGGCCGAAGCGACAGCTACCGACGACGACATCGAACGCGCCTTCGCTCGGCTCGGACTCGACTGGTGGCTGATGCGCCTGCCCGACGGCCTCGCGACGATGGTGGGTGAACGCGGCGAGTCCTTGTCGGTGGGCGAGCGACAACTGGTCGCGCTGGCGCGCGCGGAGCTCGGCGACCCCGGACTGCTCGTGCTCGACGAAGCGACGAGCGCGGTCGACGCGGAAACCGAGCGGGCGCTGGCCGACGCGCTGGCGCGTGTCTCGCGTGGCCGTACGACGATCAGCATCGCCCACCGTCTCTCCACGGCCGAGCATGCCGACCGCGTGCTCGTCTTCGACGCGGGCCGGATCGTCGAAGCGGGCACCCACGAACAGCTCGTCGCCGCCGGCGGCGCCTACGCGCGGCTCCACACGAGCTGGACCGCCAACACCCGCACCGGTTGAGTCAGACCCGCGGCCGCGTCAGACGCGGTCGAGCTCGAGCATCCGGATCGCGTTTCCACGCAGGATCTTGTACCTCTGCTCGTCGTCGACGCCGACGAGCATCTGCTCGCAGTAGTCCTTCGAGTTCGGCCATGTCGTGTCCGTGTGGGGGTAGTCGGTCTCGAAGCAAATGTTGTTCTCGCCGACCTCGTCGAGCGACTTCACGCCGTGTCGATCCCAGGTAAAGCAGCCGAACACGCGGTCGTAGTAGTAGGTCGACGGCGGCTCGGGGCACAGGCGCTTGGAGTTCTGCCAGGCGTTGTGCTCCTTCCACACCGTGTCGGCTCGCTCGAGCGCGTACGGCAACCACCCGATCTGCCCTTCGGAGTATGCGATCTTCAGCTTCGGGAACCGGTGCATGATCCCGCCGAACAGATAGTCGCCGAGCGACGCCATCGAGTTGTTGAACCCGACCATGCTCCCCACGCCGGGAGGCGCGTCCTTCGACGAGAACGGGTCCGTCGACGACGAGCCGACGTGCATGCACACGGTGGTGCCGGTGTCGTCGCAGACGGCGAACATCGGGTCCCAGTAACCGGTGTGGACGCTCGGCAGGTCGAGTCGGGTCGGCAGCTCCGAGAAGCACACCGCCCGTACGCCGCGCGCGGCATTGCGTTGAATCTCCTGCGCCGCGAGCTCCGCATCCCAGAGCGGGATGATGCAGAGCGGGATGTTGATGCCGATCGAGGGGTCGCACCACTCCTCGACCATCCAGTCGTTGTAGGCCTTCACGCACGCCAGCGCGAGGTCGTGGTCGTCGGCCTCCTTGAAGGTCTGGCCGCAGAACCGTGGGAACGTCGGAAAGGGCAACGACCCGTCGACCCAGTTGACCTCGAAGTCCTTCTTGCGCTCCTTGGCGTCGTAACAACCCGGGCGCATGTCGTCGTACGTGACCGCGGTCATCGTCATGACGGTCTTGTCGAACGTCGAGACGTCGTCGCCGGACGTCGCCGCTTTCGGGATCGCGACGAACTTCTTCTGCACGTAGATGACCTTGTCCTCGTAGATCCAGGCGTCGCCCCACTCGCCTTCGGGATCCTCGGTCATCTCGTACTTGGCGCCCTTCTTGAGCCGAAACGCGCCCCAGCGCTTGCGCTCCGAGCGCGGTCCCTTCTCCCGGTACTTCTCGGGCAGCCACGTCTGCCAGACGTGCGGGGGCTCCACCACGTGGTCGTCGACGCTGATGATCTTCGGCAGCTCCACAAATGCCCCCGTTGCGGCTCGGCACATGACGTGCGTGTCAGTTTCCCCAAGGTAGTCCGCGGGCGTTGCGGAGTGACAGGCTGAAGCCATGCAGATCGGTGTCGTCTACCCGCAGATCGAGCTCCGAGGAGATCCCGACGCGGTGCGGCGGATCGGGAGAGCGGTCGAGGACCTGGGCTTCGCTCACCTCCTCGCCTACGACCACGTGCTCGGTGCCGTGCACGCCGATCGAACACCTCCGCTGACGGGCCCGTACACGGAGCACGACCCATTCCACGACCCGTTCGTGATGTTCGCCTACCTGGCCGGCATCACCGAACGAATCGATTTCGCGACCGGGATCCTGATCCTTCCGCAGCGCCCGACCGTGCTCGTGGCACGGCAGGCGGCCGACGTCGATCTCTTCTCCGGCGGGCGGCTGCGCCTCGGTGTGGGCGTTGGCTGGAACTACGTCGAGTACGACGCGCTCGGTCAGGATTTCGGTACCCGCGGCGCGCGGCAGGAGGAGCAGATCCAACTGCTGCGCCGATTGTTCACCGAGCCCGTCGTCGACTTCACGGGCCGCTTCGATCGCGTCGACCGAGCAGCACTCGTGCCAAAGCCGACGCGGTCCATCCCGATCTGGCTCGGTGGTTCCAGCGAAGCGGCGTTCGATCGCGCCGCCCGGCTCGCGGACGGCTTCATCTTCATCGGAGGCGGCATCGAGCGTTCCGTCGCGGCCTGGAAACGGTTGCGCGATCGCGTCGCCGCGCTCGGCCGGTCGGTCGACGACTTCGGCGGAGACTACGTGGCGGTTCCCCAGGGTGGCGTGGGCAAGCTCACAGCAGATGTCGATGCCTGGCGCGCAGCGGGAGGCACCCATGTTTCGGTGGTGACGATGGGTCTCGGGTTGGACTCCGTCGAACGCCACATCGACTACCTGGCGTCGATCGCCGACGCGCTCGGTCTGTCGTGACGTTCGGAGCCCTCGAAGTCCGGTAACAGTGTGATTCGAGGACGACGCGGCGCGGTTTCGGACATCCCTCCACGACTCTGTGCTCGCGCAGGCCGCGCTTCAGGATCCCCATTGACAGTGTGCTCGGGCCCCATTGACAGTGTGCTCGGGCGGGGTGCACCGTGTAACGGCCAACGGCATTGAGTGAGGGGAAATCATGCGACGTCGCGGCTTGGTCGTGCTGGCGGCGACGTTGGCCCTGGCGCTCGCGGGCTGCGACTGGCCGATGTTTCGATCCGGGGCCGCCCGCACCGGTTTCACGCCGGATAGATCGATCAGCCTGAGCGCCGTTTCGACCGGCGGTGCCGACCCCGCGTGGACCGGAAGAACGACCGGTGTGGTCGAGTCGTCGCCGGCAGTCGTGCATGGAGTGGTCTATGTCGGCGACAACGCCCACAAGCTGTACGCGTTCGACGCGTCCGGCACGACGAACTGCTCGGGCAGCCCTAAGAGCTGCGCGCCGTTATGGACCGCAACAAGAGGTGGTTCGGTCGGTGTGGATCTTTCGTCACCGGCGGTCGTCAACGGTGTCGTCTATATCGGCTCGGCCGACGACAAGCTGTACGCGTTCGATGCGTCGGGTGCGACGAACTGCTCGGGTAGCCCGAAGACATGCGCGCCGTTGTGGACCGCGACCACGGGCGGGTTGGTGTTCTCCTCGCCGGCGGTCGTCAATGGAATCGTCTATGTCGGCTCCGACGACGACAAGCTGTACGCGTTCGACGCGTCGGGTACGACGAACTGCTCGGGCAGCCCGAAGGTGTGCCGTCCGCTGTGGACCGCGACCACGGGCGGTGTCGTGCGCGCGTCGCCGGCGGTCGCAGGCGGCATCGTGTATGTCGGTTCCGGTGATGGGAAGGTGTCTGCGTTCGACGCGGCCGGCGCAACGAACTGTTCGGGTAGTCCGAAGACGTGCGTCCCGTTGTGGACGGCCGCAACCGCCGGTGAGGTTTTCTTCTCGTCCCCGGCAGTGGCCTCGGGCGTGGTGTATGTCGGCGCCGGCGGGCTTGGTTCGAGCAACACGCTGTATGCGTTCGACGCGGCCGGCAAGAAGCAGTGCTCCGACAGCCCGAAGGTCTGTCACCCGTTGTGGACCGCGACCACCGCGCATGCGGCCTCCCCGCCGGCCGTCGCCGGCGGAGTCGTGTATGTCGGGACATTCGGCGGACCGCTCTACGCCTTCGATGCCGCCGGACGGACGGGCTGCTCCGGCGCGCCCAAGAGGTGCGCGCCGTTGTGGACTGCGCCCACAGGCGCGTTCAGCGAAGGTTCGTCGGCGGCGGTCGCGAACGGCGTGGTCTACATCGGCAGCGGCGAATCGTGCTGTGTGGGGCAGTTGCTCGCGTTCGATGCCGCCGGCACCGCGAACTGCTCGGGGACACCGAAGACGTGCACGCCGGTGTGGAGAAGCGGCTCGCAGTCATTCGGGCCGATCACCTCGTCCCCGGTGCCCGCCAATCGCTTCGTGTACGTCGGCGATGTCCCGGGGCTCGGCGGTCTGCTCGCGTTCCGATTCGGCTGACGGCACGCGCCATCGTTGCGCGCGTGCCGCGGCCGCTCCGGTTGTCAGGCGTCTCGGACGAGCTCGTAGGTCACGAAGGCGAGGCCGTCACCGATGGTCCGGACGTCGACCAGGCGTACGGGTCTCTCGTCGCTGGTCTCGCCGAAGAGGCGCTCGCCGGCCCCGAGCACGACGGGGAACACGACCAGCCGCAGCTCGTCGACCAGGTCGTGCTCGATGAGCGCCCGCCCGAGCTGATAGCTCGCGTAGACGACGATGTCCCCGGGCAGCTCCCGTTTCAGCTTCGCGACCTCCGTCACGACGTCGCCCTTCAGGACCGTCGAGTTGCTCCAGCGGGGCTTTTCGAGGGTCGAGGACACGACGTACTTGGGCAGCCTGTTCAACCGGTCCGCCCACTCGCCGGGCCGGGATAGCCACCTTTCGGCGAACCATTCGTCGCTTCGCCGACCCAGCAACAGGGCCTCGGTGCCCAGCGCCTCGTCGAACGAGACCTTGGCCCACTCTTCGAGGTCCTTGCCGCCGAACTGGCGGAACCAGCCGCCCAGTCTGAAGCCTTCCCCGCCGTCCGGGTCCTGGACCACTCCGTCGAGCGAGACGTTCGTGCTGATCACGATCTTTCCCATTTCAGTTTCCCCTTTGTCGGCGTTGTCAGCTACCACCGATGTCGACGCCGCGCTGTAGGGAAAGTGGGCGTCGACCGACCGCCCAGTTCGCGCCTCGGCCGGCGTCCGTACACGATGGAAGTGCGACAAGCCGCGGGGAGAGAGGTGACACGAGAGTGGAACTGGTGCCGGCCGAGCTGATCGCGAGGGCGCGGGGCGGCGACGGCGAGGCGTTTCGCGCGCTGACCGAGCCGCACCGCCGAGAACTACAGGTGCACTGCTATCGGATGCTCGGCTCGCTCCAGGACGCGGAGGACGCCCTCCAGGACACGTTGCTGGCTGCCTGGCAAGGCCTCGGTGGGTTCGAGGGCCGCGCTTCGATCCGTACCTGGCTCTACCGGGTCGCCACGAACCGGTGCCTCGACGCGCTGCGCTCGGCGAGCCGACGCCCCGCGAAGGAGTGGGACATCCCCGGGGTCGACCCGCCCGCGCCGACCCGGCTCGGCGAGGTCGTGTGGCTCGAGCCCTTTCCCGACACCCTCCTCGAGGATGCGATGGGCGTGCCGCTCGGACCCGAGGCCCGCTACGAGCAGACCGAATCCATCTCCCTCGCCTTCGTGACGGCGCTTCAGGTCCTGCCGCCTCGCCAGCTCGCCGTGCTCGTCTTGCGCGACGTCCTGGGATTCCATGGGAACGAGGTGGCCGACATGCTCGACTCGACCGTTGAGTCCGTCACCAGTGCGCTCAAACGCGCGCGTGCGAACCTTCAGCGCCGGGAATCGCCGTCCGACGAGCGCGAACCGGCGCCCGCCCCCGGCTCACCCTCCGAGCAGGCGCTCGTGGCCGAGTTCGTCCGCGCCTACGAGTTGGCCGATGTCGACGCGGTGGTGGCCCTTCTGACCGACGACGTCTTCATGTCGATGCCACCGATGTCTCTCGAATACGAGGGCCGCGACGTCGTGGCCCGCTTCTGCGCCGGAATCCTCCGTCCGGGCCGCAGATTCGACCTCGTCCCGACGCGAGCCAACGGTCAACCGGCGTTCGGCGCCTATCTGCGCGCCCCCACCGGCATCCGACACGGAACCGGCTTGTTCGTCCTCACCCTCACCGGCGACCGGATCTGCGCCATGAGCCGCTTCGAAAACAGCGTCTTCCCATGGTTCGGGCTACCGCATTCGCTGCCGAGCCGATAGCCGCATCGCGCAATGGACGCGTCTTTGGTGTGAGTGAGTGAGTGGCGTGTTCGCACTTCCGTGTGACCCGCCTGATCGCTGCTTCGTGGCGAGGACCATCGGGACCTTCCACGCGATGCCGAGGCGACCTTCCACAGCTCTCCCGCGCGGGCGGCGCGTGGCTCAGTCTCGTCTCGCATAAGCGTCCTGGGAGAGGGCATTCTGTGCGCCTCATGCAGGTGAGGAGACTCCGAGCGGAGGACGTGGCGCTCGTCGCAGCGATAGACCGGTCCGAGCACGTTGAAACCCAGTATCGCGTCATCGATGGCCAGTTGCAGCAGGTCCCAGCGGTGATCACGGACGTTCCGGCGTGGGATCCCACCGGGTCAGGTCCGCACACCGTCGCTGCCGAGATCGACTTTTGCTCGTCGGCTGTTGCGCGTGGGGGCATCCTTCTCGGCGCGTTCGATGGCGAGCGCACGGTCGGTCTCGCGATTGTTCACCCGGCGTTCGAGCCTCGACTCGCTTGGTTGGCGTTCTTGCACGTCTCTCGGCCCTACCGCAGACGCGGTGCCGCGCAGGGTCTTTGGAACGCTGCTGCTGACATTGCTGGTGCTGCCGACGCAGAGTCGATCTACGTTTCGGCGACACCGACAGCATCCGCGGTTGGCTTCTATCTCCGACAGCACTGTCACCTGGCCCATCCGGTTCACCCGGACCTGTTTGCCGCGGAGCCTGATGACATTCATTTCGTTTGCTCGCTGAACTGATTATGACTGCCGCGCATATCTGCCAGTGAGACTGGGTCGGTCGTCGTTCGCGGTTCTCGACCGTAAGTGGTTGGGTTCGCAGTCAGTGGTGAAGGCGGTCGGATCTGAACTGTCGAGCACTCGTTTGGGTGGAGTGCGTGTCGATCGGACCGTGGTGGAAAAAGGC
>JAODBI010000077.1 GCA_025463875.1 Actinomycetes bacterium | reverse complement strand
TCGCGTCGCCCGAGTCATCGGAGCGGAACGGATCCGTCACCAACGAACTGTTCGATACCCGTTCGATCACCGGCTGGCGCGCCAATGCAAAGTCCTCCTTTCGAGGAGCCGGAAGAGTGCATCGGAGAGCAGGCCGAGCACCGCGCACACCGCGAGCCCCACAACGATGATCTCCGTCTGGAAGAACTCCTGGGCATGGATCATCAGGTAACCGATGCCGTTGGTCGCGTTGATCTGCTCCGCGAACACGAGGATTAACCACGCCACGGCGACCGCCATGCGCAAGCCGACGAGGAAGCCCGGGAGCGCGCCCGGCAACACGATGCGCCGGATGGTCGCGAACCGACCGAGTCCCACGGAGTGCGCAAGCTCGAAGTGACGAGGTTCGATCGCCCGGATCGCGGCGAAGGTGTTGATGTAGACGGGGAAGATCACACCGAACACGATCAGCGAGACCTTGGCCGTGTTGCCGATGCCGAACCACAACACGATCAGGGGCTGGAGACCGATGATCGGAAGGAACCGGAGCATCTGCAAGGGCGCGTCGACGACGTCTTCACCCAGCCGCGAGAGACCCGCGATCAACGCGAGCGCGGCCGCGATCGGCACTCCGATGGCGACGCCTTCGAGCACGCGGCGCAGCGAGACCCAGATCGCGCTCTGGAGGGTGCCGTCCTGGATCAGGTGCCAACCGCTGCGCACGACGGTGGCCGGACCGGCGAGGGTCTGTTCGTCGATCACCCCGACGTTGCTCGCGAGTTGCCACGCGCCGACCAACACAACGACCCCGAGCATGCGCTCGACGCCGCTGGGCAGCCGCCGCCCGCGGGCGCGGCGCGAGCCTCCGTCGCCGCGCCCGATCGTCACGAGATCCGGCCCCTTCGCTTCGACGAGGTGCGCGCTCATCCCTTCGCCGCCTGGCGCACCACGTCGGCGAAGCGCGGGTCGAACTCCTGCGCGGCGTCGACCTTGTCGGGAATCTCGCCCGCGTCGTGGAACAGGTCGGCGAGCTCCTGCTGCGCGGTGTTCAACTCCGGCGTGAACTGCACGAACGAAGACGCCCCGAGTCGGCTCAGGAGCGCCTTCCCCGCGGCCAACGTCAGGTGGTACTGCCCCACATAGAACTTCTCGACGAACGGATCGGGATTTGCCTTGATCTTGGTGAACGCCCGCCCCAAACGCAGGATGTAATCGCGCAGCGCTGCGGCCTTCGCCGGATCCTCGACCGCCGACTTCTTCGCGATGAGGAAGCTCAAGCGCGCCGTGAGGTTGTCGGGCCGATCGACGACCTTCGCGCCGGGGTTCGACGTCAGGTACGCGGTGTCGAGGGGCGCCACGAGGATTCCCGCCTGCACCGAACCGCCCTGGAGCGCGGCCGATACCTGCGTGAACGGTAGGTCGACGACGTCGATGTCCGAGAGCTTCAGACCGACGCCCCGCAGACCCTGCAACACGGTCGCCTCGGCCGAAGTACCGCGCTGCAGCGCGATCTTCTTCCCTTTCAGATCGGCCCACGAGTTGATCCCGCTGCCCGGCGCGGCGATGAGCTCGTTCGATCCGTGCCCGCTGGCCCACGCGGCGACGGCGACGACGTCTTGATGCGCCGCCTGGGCGAGGATCAACGGCGTGTCGGCGACGAAGCCCGCGTCGATGGCGCCCGCGTGGAACGCCTGCAGCATCGGAGGGCCGCCGATGAACCCGGACCACTCCAGCTTGTACGGAATCGCAGTGTCCTCCCCGGCCGTGGCGAGCAACGTCTTCAGGAATTCCAGTTGATCGCCGACGCGCAATGTCGTCCCGCTCGGCACGGTCGCCGCAATCGCGGTCTTCTCGACGCCGGAGGCGCCCGCCGCGGTCGAAGACGAGCTGCCCGACGGATCCGATTTGGCAGCGCTCGAACCACAGCCGGCGAGCGTCAGCGCGACGACGACCGGCACGACGGCGACGGCCGCGCCCCGACGGCGTTGGCGCCCGGGTATTCGCGACGTGACTTCATGGAACAGGGTTGCGCGGAACATGCCGGCCTTTCTCTCGCGGGCGCGTTCGCGCGATCGCGATCTCTGGTGCTGCGGGACGCGTGTTGCGGCCGAAGACGCGTCGTGCGGGGCACGCGCCTCTCGGGACGGTCGGCGTCGGTCAGGTGATGTCGAAGTGCACGCGCGCGAGCGCGGCGAACTTCGTGGCTACGCGGTCGTACAGAGCTCGTCGTACGTTTCGCGCGTGAGCTCGCCCCAGGTGTCGTTCACCAGCCGGGTTGCAGCGATGGTGTGGGCGGGACGCATGCGGACATCCTGCAGGGCAATACCCGACCCGTCAAGTCATATTTGACTGACGTGATTCTGGCTGGGTTATCGCGCGCGGCGCGTCGGACGCTGCGCGTCTTGTCGACCGGCGAGGTCGGGAACGACGTCGCCCGCGTGATCACCGAGGAGATCACGCGGACCCGGCCCGAGCACACGCGCGCGGTCGTCGGGGTCGTACACGCGGCACGCGTGCAACGAGAGACATCCGCAACCGATGCACGACGACAGGTCGTCGCGCACATGCTCGAGCAGTTGCATGCGCTCGTCGAGTTGCGCTTTCCAGCCTCACCCGGCAGCAGTCGGTGCTCGGCATCATGCGATGGCTCCCGAATCCGACAGTGGCGACGGCGATCGCGGCCACGTACGTCGTCGGGTTTCGCGCCGCGCTCGGCGCCCCCTCGCAGCGTCACCTCCACCTCGCCGCGGTTGCCTACCTGCACGCCTGCTGGGCCCGAGCTGCGCGAGGTCGCCGAAACGGTCAATCGCGGCCGCGAGCGCTGCGCGACGGCGCGTCCGGGTCCGACATCGTGAGGATCGCCGCGTCTTCGGCGTCGGGCGCCCCTTCCGGCGAGGCGTCTTCCCTCTCGCCGCCCGTCCTGTCGACCGCGGCGAGGTCGATCACGACCGTGCGCTTGCTCGGCCGGCGCGCCGACAGCCGGCGCGACGACGTCCGGCGAACCCACCGTCGATAGGAAAAATCGACCGCGACGAGCAACGCGGCAAAGAGCAACACCGTCCCCACGGCGAAAAGTGTTGCGTACTCTCCGTCCAGTCGCGCGGATACACCGCCGCTCCCTGCACGAAAGCCGCAGGTCCGATTGGTCAGAGCTCGCCGATCAGCTGCGATTCGGCCAGAGATCGACGGGGCCGCCGACATAGCCACCGGCGGCGCGCATCGCTTCGCCCCACGGCCGCAGCCGCGCGACCACCTCGTCGACATCGGCCCCCAGCGCATCGAGCGCGGGAGTCATCGCGCGATCGGTCGAGCGCTCGATGATCTCGCGTTCGGCGCGCCCCGACTCGGAGAGGGTGTCTCCTTCGAGGAAGCCGCGGTCGCGGAGCCGCCCGACCGCGCCGTCGAGCTCGGCATCGTCCCAGCCGCGCGTCCGTATGTATGTGCGAAGCGGAAGACCCATGTAGGCCTCGGTGAGCAGACCGATCTCGATCGCGTCGAAGCCCGCGGTGGACCACGCGCACACGTGCGCGTCACCTCGGTACTCGCGCAGCATGTCGCCGAGGTGGAACAGTCGTGTCCACGGATCGACCGGATCGTCCCACTGGGCACGCAGGCCGGCGAACAACGGCCGGCCGGGCTCGGCGAGCGGATCGACGGCCCGCTCGAGCAATGCCCCGGCGCGCGTGACGTCGTCGCCCGCGGGTCCGCACACGCGTTCGAGTTGCGCGGCCGCGCCCGCGCGCCGGGCCGCGAAGATCGTGGGGGCGTCCGTCTTGGTCCACCCGAACCGCACACCGGGGACCACGACCCCGGGCTTGAACACCCCGAACGCCGATGCCACGACTTCGGGCTCGACCTGTCCGAGCAGCGAACCGCGACTCGTGAAGTAGGCCGGACCGTCCGGGGCGGCGACCCCGTTGCCGAACGAACCGGGACTCGGATTGAAGCCGAGCTTCTCGTAGGCGGCGTGGCATTCGGGCGAGAAGAACACCTGCCCGACGACCGGCTCGAGTGTGGCAGCGAGGGTGCGGGCGCGTCGGCGCAGCAGCTCGTCGTTGGGTGCGGAAGCGTTCATCGCGGCAGTCTCGCGCACCACCTACGCTGCGCGTCCGTGACCGACGAATTTGCTCTGCTCGATGCCACCGCCCAGGCCGCGCTCGTCGCAAACGGCACCGTCTCGGCGCGGGAGCTCGTCGACGCCGCGATCGAACGGATCGAGCGCGTCGACCCACGCCTCAACGCCGTCATCCATCGGCGATTCGACCGCGCCCGAGACGATGCGCCCGGCGCGACCGGGCCGTTCGCGGGCGTGCCGTTCCTCGTCAAGGACGCCGTCTGTCATACGGCCGGCGATCCGTACCACTGCGGCATGCAGGTCCTGAAGGACGCGGGCTGGACGGAACAGGACGACACATGGCTCGCCGCGCGCTTTCGGACCGCGGGCTTCGTGTTCGTGGGTAAGACCAACACGCCGGAGCTCGCGACCAGCATCACGACCGAACCCGTAGCGTACGGCGCGAGCCACAATCCCTGGGACGACACCCGCAGCACCGGCGGGTCGAGCGGCGGATCCGCGGCGGCCGTCGCCGCGGGACTGGTCCCGGTCGCGCACGGCAACGACATGGGCGGCTCGATCCGCTTCCCGGCGAGCATGTGCGGGATCGTCGGTCTGAAGCCCACCCGCGCCCGCACGACTCTCGGCCCCGACTTCGGCGAGTACTGGGGCCCTCTCACGCACGAGTTCGTGTTGACGCGAACGGTGCGCGACACCGCGGCCGTGCTCGACGCGGTCGAGGGTGCTGCGCCCGGCGACCCGTACACCGCGCCGCCGCCGCAACGTCCGTTCCTCGACGAGGTGGGCGCCGACCCCGGACGCCTGCGCATCGGCTTTCGCACCCGGACGCCCGACGGTGAGGCATCGAGCCCCGACGCGGTTCGAGCCGTTGAGACGACGGCCCGACTCCTGGCCGACCTCGGACACCACGTCGACGCGGCCGACATCCCCGCGCTCGACAGCACCTACAACCAGGGGTTCGTCACGGTGCTCGCGACCGCCGTGGCCCGCGACGTCGAACGCTGGAGCGCGCGTCTCGGCCGCGACATCACCGGCGAGCTCGAACCTGCGAACGGCTTGTTCGCGGCGATAGGCGCCCAGACCTCGAGTGTCGCCTACGTCACCGCCATCGAAGCGCTCCAGGCGTGGACCCGGCGCGTCGCGCCCTGGTGGGTCGACAACGACATCCTCGTGGTTCCGACGAGTCCCGACGCGCCGGTGAAGCTGGGCGATCTCGCGCCGACCAACACCGATCCGGCCGTCGGCACGCGCATGGGGAGGTTGGTCACCTTCTGCGCGCCCTTCGACGTGACGGGCCAACCGGCGATGTCGCTGCCGATGCACTGGAACGACGACGGCCTGCCCATCGGCGTGCAGTTGATCGCCGCATACGGTCGCGAGGACGTGCTGCTGCGCGTCGCTGCGCAGCTCGAACAGGCTGCCCCCTGGGCCGACCGGCGCCCGCCGATTCACGCGTGAGCTGACGTGCGCCGCAGCACCCGCCGGCTCGACTACTTGTTGAGGACGGCGCCCAGTCCGACGATCATCACGAAGAACCCCACGAGCATGTACGTGACCGTGCGCGCCAGCGGCGCCTGCGGGAGATCGGTGTCGTCGGAGCGGCGGTTGCCGCGCACCGGGCTGCCGGGACGGCTGCGGGCGACGGTGCGGCGAACGGCCGCTTCCGAGTCGGCTCGGCGCCGGTAGAGCGCGTACGCGTTGGCGACGAAGAGCGCGGCCCCGAGCACGAACACGAGCTCGCGGAGCACTTCGTCATAGAAGCTGCCCGAGTCGGCGAGGAACGGAACCATCGCCGCCGAGGTTACCGGCACGCCCCGTTGGTCAACGGAGCGGGCGTGACAGACTCGACTGATGCGTTTGCTCCTGGCGCGGTGCTCGGTGACCTACGAAGGCCGGCTCGGCGCACGGCTCGCGCCGGCGGTGCGGCTCGTCGTGTGCAAGGCCGACGGCTCGATCGCGATCCACTCCGATTCGAAGGCGTACAAGCCGTTGAACTGGATGAACCCGCCGTGCACGATCCAGGTGACCGACGACGAGATCGTCGCCCGCACGCCCAAGGGCGAGACGCTGCGCATCGAGCTGCACGAGATCGTGCACGACGCGACCTTCGAGCTCGGAGAGGACGCCGGCCTCGAGAAGGACGGGGTCGAAGCCGAGCTCCAACAGCTGATCGCGGCGCGAGTGGCAGCACTGCGCGACGACTTCACGTTGGTTCGCCGCGAGTTCCCGACCGACATCGGTCCGATCGACCTGTTGTGCCGCGACGGCGACGGGCGCGCGGTCGTCGTCGAGGTGAAAAGGGTCGGCGACATCGCCGGCGTCGACCAGTTGCTGCGCTATCAGGAACGCCTCGATCGCGACCCCCAATACGCGCCGACCGCCGGCCTGTTCGTCGCGCAGGTCATCAAGCGCCAGGCCAAGGTGTACGCCGAGAGCAAGGGCGTCGCCTGGGTCGAGATCAACCTGGAGCGGCTCCGCGGCGACCTCGATCCCGACCTCAAGCTGTTCTGAAGGCGTTCCCACGCCGATTGAGAGACCGTGCGCGCCGTTCTCCTGCTCCAGTGCCCCGACCGATCCGGGATCGTGGCCACGGTCGGCGCGTTCGTCGCCGACGCGGGCGGCAACATCGTCGAAGCCGATCAGCACTCGGATCCGGCTGCGGGCCTGTTCCTACAGCGCATCGAGTTCGACGTCGACACCAGTCGCGCCGAGCTCGCGCGCTCGTTCGCTCCGATCGCGCAGCATTTCGCGAGGCACTGGGAGGTGCACGATCTCGGCACGCGACTGCGCGTCGCGGTGCTGGTGTCGCGCCAGGGCCATTGTCTGGGCGATCTCCTCGTACGCTTCCAGCTCGGGGAGATCCCCGGCGCGGTCGCGTTCGTCGCCTCGAATCACGAGTCGAACCGCGACCTCGTCGAGCGCTTCGGGCTTCCGTTTCACGCGCTCCCGGTGCGCTCGGGCGATCGCGACGCGCAGGAGCGGGCACTGGGTGCGCTCCTCGACGAGGATCGACCCGACGTCGTCGTCCTCGCGCGCTACATGCTCGTACTCCCGGCGTGGCTCGTCGCATCGTGGAAGGAACGGATGATCAACATCCATCACTCGTTCCTTCCGTCGTTCGCCGGCGCGCGCCCGTACGCGCAGGCGCACGAACGCGGGGTGAAGGTCATCGGCGCGACTGCGCACTACGTCACCGCCGACCTCGACGAAGGGCCGATCATCGCGCAGCAGGTCATGCCCGTCTCGCACCGCGACGATCCCGCGCGTCTCGAACGGCGCGGTCGTGACCTCGAAGCGGTCGTGCTCGCGGAGGCGCTGCGACTGCATCTCGAACACCGCGTGATCGTCTACGGGCGCCGCACCGCGGTGTTCGACTGAGCTCTACTCGCGAGCTGCGTTCTCGAACGTGGTGTAGTCGCCGTGGAACACGAGCTTCGTGCTGCCGACGGGCCCGTTGCGGTGCTTGGCGATGATGATCTCGGCCAGACCGCGCTGATCGGACTCGGGGTTGTAGTACTCGTCGCGGTAGATGAACATCACGACGTCGGCGTCCTGCTCGATGCTGTTGTGCACGACGATGTCGCCTGCGACGAAGTTGTGCGTTCCCGTGACGGTCGCGTCGAACACCGGCTCCTCGCCGCGTGGTTCGACGGCCACGATCTCGTCCCACAAGACGTCGCTGCCGCCGAGGTCGGCGAGGAACTGGTCGGGCAGCGCTTCGGCGATCCGGCACATCAACGACCGGGAGACGCCTTGTTCGTAGACGCGGTGACGGCTCCCCACCGTCTCCGCGAGTCGCTCGACGAGATCGTGGGCGCGCAGTGATCCGTTGACGAGCAGACCCTTACGTTCGATGTGGTCCCAGACCTCCCGCGGGATCGCGTCGCGCCGGAGATCGACGGCCGGACCAGTCCGGCGCGACGACGCGACGTGCATGCCCGGCTCGAGATCGGCCAGGTGGACCCAACCCTCGAGCGTCAGGAAGGGGTGGTTCGCGCTGGCGGTGACCGTGCGCCCGGACGCGAGCTTCAACTCGAAGACGCGTTTGACGCCGCTGCAGAACACCCGTGTCATGAGGCCCGGGACGAGTTGGAGATGCTCGTCGAGCGTGAGGACCTCGACGTCGCGCGCCTTCTCCTCGTGGAGCGCGCCGATCGTCGCCGTGCTTCCGTCGGCGAGCCTGATCTCCGTCTCGGCGACGAGACATCCGGACTCACGGAGGTCGGCGAGCATCGGGCGCTTGTCCTGGCGATATTCGAGTTGACGGTTGAGCTGCGAGAGCGTCACCACCGGCGCCTCCAGCTCGCGGGCGAGGATCTTGAGGCCACGCGACAGCTCGGACACCTCGACCTGACGGTTCTCGGAGCGACCGCTCGTAGACATCAGCTGCAGATAGTCGACGACGATCAACCCGAGGTCGCCGTAGCGCGCCTTGATGCGCCGCGCCTTGGCCCGCATCTCCATGACGGTGCAGTGCGGATTGTCGTCGATGAAGAACGGGGCCTCCGCGAGACGGCCGACCGCCTGGTTGACTCGCGGCCACTCGTGCTCGGAGAGCTTGCCCGTCTGCAGCTTGCGCGAGGGGACGCGCGCCTCCGCCGCGAGCAAACGCTTCGTCAGCTCGAGGTAGCCCATCTCCATCGAGAAGAAGAGCACCGGCTTGCGGCCGTGCAGCGCGACGTGTTGCGCCATGCCCAGTGCGAGCGACGTCTTTCCCTGCCCGGGGCGCGCCGCGATGATCGTGAGCGTGGAGGGCTGCATGCCCAACAAGAGGGCATCGAGGTCGTGGTAGCCGGTGGCCGTACCGACGACGTCGCCCTGGCGGTCGTACATCGCCTCGAGCTGGTTCATCGTCTCTTCGAGCGCCGGATACAGCGGAATGAGCGTGTCGGCCACGCGCCGTTCGGCCACCTCGAAGATCGCGGCCTCGGCGCGGTCGAGGGTCTCGTCGACGGCGTCCTCCGCCGCATAGGCCATCTCCTGGATTCCGCCCGCCGTCTCGATGAGCCGGCGCAGCATCGAGAGCTCGGCCACGATCTGGGCGTAGTGCTGCGCGTTCGCCGACGCCGGCGTCGACGCCTGGATCCGCAACAGCATCTGGCGGCCGCCGAGCGCATCGAGTTGCGCGGCCCGGCGCAGCTCCTCGGCGACCGTCACGGGATCGACGGGCTCGCCCCGGCTGTGGAGGCCGTACGCGGCTTCGAAGATCGAGCCGTGCGCGGGCTTGTAGAAGTCGCTCGATTCGAGACGGGCCTCGACCGCGGCGGTGATCGCCTCGCGGCTCAGCATCATTGCGCCGAGGAGCGACTCCTCGGCCTCGATGTTGTGCGGAGGAATACGCGCTCCATTGGCCCGGCGCCGCGCATCCTCGATCGAGACCATCTTCACACCCTCCCTTCGCAAGAAGACGGGACCTTGGCACGCGACGGCTGTGGGGTTGAAGGGGACAAGCCTGTGAATTGCGGGCCCTCCGCGGGGGATATCCCACGATCCACAGCCTTGTGGACAGTGGCACGCAGGTGCGCCATCAACGCCGGCCCACCACCCGGGAGGCGTCCCACCCGAATCGCTGCTGGCAGGCGGGTAACAGCTGCCTCATCGTGGTCTCCGTCGCCCCCCGCCGCCCGCGTGCCATGGACGTCCCCGGACGCCGTCACGCTGTGGATATCGCGCGCTGTCCACAACCGGTGCCCGAAAGAAACCTTGGCAGCCACGCCACCGGTAAATGACACTCGTGTGATTGTCGCGGACGGGCGCGCGCGATCCAGGGACCGATTCCGGACAGTCACCGGCGCGGAACGCCCGTGGCGACGAAGGGTCAGCCGGCCGCTTCGACCTCGACGTGGATCGTCGCGACCACGTCGGGGCGCAGGCGAACCTGCAGATCCGTGCCGCCCAGCTCTTTCAGAGGCTCGTCGAGATCGAGCTTGCGCCGGTCGATGTCGACTCCGGTCTGCTTGTGGACGGCTTCGGCGATGTCGGACGCCGTCACCGAACCGAAGAGCCGACCTTCGCCGCCCGCCCGGGCCTTGATCGTGATCGTGCGGCCCTCGAACTGGGCGGCCAGCGCCTGCGCGCTCTCGCGGTCACGCCGTTCGCGCGCCTCACGGTTCCGCCGCATCGCGTCGGCCTGCTTCTGGCTCCCGGAGGAAGCCTTCAGTGCCAGCCCGCGCGGGACCAGGTAGTTGCGCGCGTACCCGTCGGCGACGTCGACGAGGTCGCCCTTCTTGCCGAGGTTGTCGACGTCGTCGCGCAGAACGATCCTCATTCGCCGTCGGCCTCGGTCGAGGCGCTCGCGCCGTCGGCGCCGTTGAACTCGTTCTCGACCTGGTCGATGGTCGTCTGGTCGAGCGCGCCCTCGTTGATGTCGGCGTCGTCGGAGGCCGCAGGCCGCTCCTCGTCGCGGATCGGGCCCGGGATGTCGCGCAACTCGCCCTCGCGATCGCCCCGATCGCCGCGGTCACCCCGGTCGCCGCGATCACGGCGCCCCTTCGACCGTTGCGTGACCTGGCGGACGCTGTACGGCAGCAACGCCATCTCGCGGGCCACGCGGATGGCCTTGGCCACCGCGACCTGCTGCTGCTGGGTGTTGCCGGTGACCCGGCGCGCCCGCACCTTCGCGCGCTCCGACATGAAGCGGCGCAGCAGGTTGACGTCCTTGTAATCGATGTAGTCGATGCTCTCGGTGATGAGGATCGACGTCTTCTTCTTGATGGGGCGCCGCTCCTTGCCGGGGGGCGCCTTCTTCTCTCTGCGTTGTGCCATACGAGGTCCCTATCGGATTAGAACGGCTCTTCGCCGTAGTCGTCGTAGTTACCGCCGTCGCCTGCGGGGGCTGCTGCGCCGGCCGCTGCCGGTGCGGGCGCGGGGCGACGGGAGGGACCGCCACCCCCCTCTCCCGGTCCGCTGCGCTCGACCTTGTGCACTTCCGCCGTTGCGAACCGCAGGCTGGGCGCCACGTCGTCGGCGACGATCTCGACGATCGAGCGCTTCTCGCCCGCCTCGGTCTCCCAGCTGCGCTGCTCGAGCCGGCCGCTCACGACGACACGCGAGCCCTTGGTGAGCGACGCGCCGACGTTCTCGGCCAGCTGACGCCACGCGACGACGTTGAAGAAGCTCGTCTGTTCGTCCCATTCCTGGGTCTGCTGGTTCCGCCACGAGCGGTTCACCGCGACCCCGAAGGTGACCTTCGAGACCCCGCTCGGTGTGTAACGCATCTCCGGGTCGCGGGTGATGTTGCCGGAGATCGTGATGCTGTTCGAGTCACTTGCCATGTCGTTACTCCCTATGCCTGCTGCCCGCCGAGGCGCCCGCCGCCTTCGGAGGTCCGTAGACCTTCTCCGGGATGCGCAACACCATGTGACGGATCACTTCATCTGCCAGGGAGAGTGTCCGGTGCAGAACCTCCATCGCCTGCGGTTCAGCTCGGGCCTGGAGGACTACGTAGTAGCCATCGGCCTTGTGCTTGATCTCGTAGGCGAGGCGGCGCTTGCCCCAGAAGTCGACGTGGCCGCGCTCGGCGCCCTGCGACTCGATGAGCTGGAGCCATCTTTCGACGGCAGCCCGGATCGTCTCCTCTTCCAGGTCTGCATCGATGATGATCATGACTTCGTACGGACGCGTCATGCGCCGGTACCTCCTTCGGGCCGCACGGTCAGGCCGCTGCGGGCCCCGTTGCCCGCCGGCAAAGCCGGCGTCGTGGGGGCAGGATCTTCGGTTGGGTAACCGGTGGAAGCTAGCAGATCACCTCGATCGACCTATCGACGGCGACGCTACAAGAGGGGTGAGACAGTGTCACTCGATCACCCGCACGCGCCGAGCGC
>JAODBI010000076.1 GCA_025463875.1 Actinomycetes bacterium | reverse complement strand
TGCGGGCGCCGTTCCCCTGGTAGTAGCCGGTCCGCAGGATGTCGAGGTGATACGCCGTCGACGGTGTGTTGATCTTGAACGACACCGTCGAGCCCGCGTTGACGCTCATCGAGGTCGCAAAGCCCTGAATCGACGGATCCCCGGCCCCGTTCACGAACCAGTCCGACGTCGGATCGCCGGGCAGCTGGTTCTCGCACGCCACGCGCGTCAGCGGCGGCGCGCAACCGGCCGCATGCGCGGTTCCCGCCCCGGGCCCGATCGCCGGGAACGCGACGAGGGCGACGAACGCCACGATCACGACGCGCCAAACGGAACCGCCCCGGCCGGACCTACGCCGACCCCCCACCCGGATGTCCACCGCAAACTCCCGCCGCTACGCGCCCGTTGCCTGTTGTACTCCCCGGAGCGCGCGCCATCCACCACAGCGGGCGTCAGGTCCGAACCGCTGAGGGTGGTGTTGGCGTTGTTGGACCTGTGACAAGAAATGTCGGTAAACCGACGTCGAGAACGACCGACAGCAGGCGTTCGGATGCGAAGCGCGCGGGAACGCGGCGCCGACGCGGTAGACCTACGGGGCCTTCCTTCGGACCTCGACCGCGGCCAGGTTCCACCGATCCGTGACCGGCGCGGTGTCGTTGATCGTGACGTTCGAACCAGCGGCTCCGGTCGCCGCGTTGAGCGCCTGGACCCAGAAGGTGTCGTTCGAGGAGCCGTCGCGCCATTGTTGGACGAGTGTCTGACCGGGTCCGATGGTGCGCGCCGTGGCGTGGTCGATGTCGTTCCCGACGGCGTAGATGCGCGAGCCCGATCCCAGGGTCGTCAGCGACGCGGTCGGCGCGCCCGATGCCGCGCCCGCGGACGTGCGCGCGCCGATCCCCGACGCGCCCTTGAACGCCAGGACGGTGAGCGACTGGTCGAGTCCGCTCGACGTCGACGACTTCACGACCGCGTTCGTGAGTGGCGCAGGCGCGAGCGCATGCCACACCTCGGTCGTGCCGCCCCGTGCGTTCGACCTCACGTCGCCGGTCCATGTGAGTCCGCCGCCGGTGACCGCGGCCGTGACCCTCGTCGTCGTCGGTCCGTCGGCGCTCACGAACGCAACGATCAGGTCGCCGCCCGAGCTCGTACTGAAGGCCGGCGCCGACACCGTTCCGCGGCCGGTGACCGACACCTTTCGTTCCACCACGATCGGCGTCGGTGTGACGGCGTTGGATGCCGTCGACGGCGCGCTGCTTCCCGCGCCGTTCGACGCCACGACCCGGAACGTGTAGGTCGTGCCGTTCGTGAGGCCGCTCACCACGGTCGAAGTCGCCGGCGGACTGCCGACGACGGTCTTCGGAGTCTGCGCAACGCTGCCGACGAACGGGGTCACTTGGTAGGAGGTCGGCGCTCCGCCCGAAGTCGGCGCGCTCCAACTCACATTCGCGATTGCGTTGCCCGCGCTCGCGACGACATTGGACGGTGGCCCGGGCGCGGTGACCGGCGGCCCCGAGTACACGACGTCGACCCAGTAGTTCTCGGCGTTGAAGGTGTTAGTCGGGAAGGTGGGGGTCGAGCTGTACTTGTAGAGCCCGTTCGGCGCGGAGGTCGTGTTGTGCAGCGCGTGTAGGGGAACGCTGTCGGCTGCGGCCCGGAAGTCGGGTTGCGCGGGCGGCCCGAAGAAGTACCCGGCCGCCTCGGAGTAGTGACCCGAAGGCGCGTAATAGCCGGCGACGTAGTTGGTGTTGGCCGCGATCGCGATCGGTGTCGGGAAGTTGGCCTGTTGCCAGCCGGATCCGGTCTCGTTGGCGAACGTCGCCGTGCCGAGGAGTTGACCACTTTCGGTCCAGAGGTTGGCCGTGTGCGTCCCGGTGTTGGTCGGCGCCTTGTAGAAGCGGACGGCCGAGATGGTCCCGGCCGCGTCGCTCTTGAAGCGCACGCCGAGCTCCGTCGCACGTCCGTCGTTGGAATCGACGTTGGTCGGCACGGTGCTCGGCGCCCAGATCGAGCACGGGCACGAGACGTTCACCGTGTTTCCCGCGGGCGGGTTCTCGACGTTCGCACTGTCGTCGGAGGCACGGGTGCGGATGACGGCGCTCGGATGGCCGTGGGCGGTCCACTGATAGGTCCAGCTGCTGGTACCAGCCGCGGGATGCCAGGTCGCACCGCCGTCGGTGGAGATCTCGACGCCCGCGACGACGCCTCCCCCTGTGTCCGTGGCGGTACCGCGGATCGTCACGACCGTGCCGTCGGCGAACGACGCGCCCGGCGCCGGACTTGTGATGTTCGAGGTGGGCGCCGTGGTATCGGTCGACGCGACTGCGGCCACCAGTCCGCTGATGAGGGTGGACGGTTGCGCGCGCATGTCGGCCAACAGGTTGACGGTCGCCTGTTGCATGTTGACGTCGGCGGGCTTGCGCGGCGGATTGAGCGAGTCGAGACCCCACGCCCATTGCACGGTGCCCGCACCGAAGACGAGCGCGCCGGAGGGCGCGCGGTACAGCGTGACATGGTGGGTCTTGACGACGTTGTTCGCAGTCGTGTTGCCGTAGTCGGTGAACACCTGGGCCGCGTCGGTCGTCGACGACATGTCGATCAGTCCCGTCGGTCGGAACCCGTTGTCGGCGTCCTCGTCCCACTCGTAGCCGAGCGTTCCGGTCCCCGGCGCGAGTGCGAGCGTCTGACCGGCCGTGAGGTGCGCGGCCGCGGTGTTGCGCCAGAAGCGCAGCGCCGCGTATTGCGCGGGCACCTGCATGTCGAAGGTGCCCGCGTTGGCGATGAAGTACTGACCCGTCAACGCGTTCTCGGGTCGTCCGCCGTCGGCGGGCGGGCTGAAGCGCGGATCGCGCCACGTCCCGGTCCAGGTTCCGGTCGGATCGATCAAGGCGTTGGCGTGTGTGTCCTTGTACGACACCAGTGTGCGGTACGACGTGTTCGTACCGTCGATCGACGGCTCCCAGCGCGTCTTCCAGAACATCTCGTTCCCGGAGAAGAATGCGAGGTTCACCCCGGCGTCGCGCGCGGCCTCGACATGGGCGCGTTGCG
>JAODBI010000062.1 GCA_025463875.1 Actinomycetes bacterium | reverse complement strand
CGCATCTGTGGCGGCACGAACCCGGCACACCGATGCCGTCGTACGATCAGCTCGCGCGCTCGTGTGAGTTCGCGGCGACGCGTGGCGTCGAACAGATCGCGATCACCGAGCACTGCAACCGCTTCGACGAGATCGCCGACGTCGCGCTCCCGTTGTGGCGACGCACCGGCTCTTCCGAGCTGCAGGCCGCGGCCGATCATGTCTGGTCCACCGAGCGCGGCGCACACCTCGACGACTACGTCGAGCTGCTGACGACCGCGCAGGAACGTGGACTGCCGTTGCTCGTCGGCCTCGAGGTCGACCACCTTCCCGGCGCAAACGATGCGGTCGCGGCGGTGTTGGACGCCTACCCGTTCGATGTGCTGCTGGGAAGTGTGCACTGGCTCGGCGCGTGGCTGTTCGACGCCTACGGCAATCCGACGTTCGCGCGTGAATGGGAGGACCGATCGGTCGACGACGTATGGACCGCGTACGTCGACGCCGTGATCGAACTGGCACGATCCGGGCTCGTCGACGTGCTCGCCCATGTCGACGTCGTCAAGGTCACCGGCCGCCGACCGGACGGTCTCGCCGCCTTCGAGGCGCGCCTCTGTGCGGGAATCGCGTCGACCGGCGTCGTGGTCGAGGTGTCGTCCGCGGGACTGCGCAAACCGGCCCACGAGTTGTATCCCTCGCTCGGCTTGCTCGGACTGTTGCACGAGGCGGGCGTCGCGTTCACCACTGCTTCCGATGCACACGGCATCGACCAGCTCGGTGTCGACCTCGACACGGTGCGTATCGAGCTCGACCGGATCGGGGTCGAAACGCTGGCGACCTTCGTCGGACGCGAACGGGTGAGCATCGCCGTCGACTGACATCTGATCGCGCGCGGGCGCGCGGGCGCGCGACCGCGACTGTGCGACAGATCGATCAGCCCGCTCACGTCGCGCGCCCGGGCGGTTCTCGGATCGTGCGTTTTCGGGTGACGGGATCGCGTTCGCCCAGTTGCCAGCCCGCCGATTTGAGGCGGTGGTGCCAGTAGCACAGCCAGCCGAGGTTCCAGAACGCCGTCGGTCCGCCCTGGGCGTGGTCGCGAACGTGGTCACGTTCGAGGTAGCCGCGATGGTGACACCCGGCGATGTCGCATTCCCGGCCACTCACGATCAGCGCGGTCTGGAACTCGGCGGGGACATGGCGCCCGAGGTGCGCGACCGTGAGGATGTCCTTGCCCCGCGTGACGATCGCGGTGAGGAACGCAGAGCCGAGGAGCTCGCGGACCCACGCGACGTCGACCGGGCCGACTCCCGGGATCTCCCGACACGCCATCGACCACACGGCTGATCGCACCGAGCTCGTCGACCACGCCCAACGCTTCGTTCCCCGCGAACGACGACGCGTCGAACTCGAGCGCAATCGCTTCGAGCTCGGAACGGGCGGAGGTGAGTGAGGCGAACATCTGTTCGTAGCGTACCGAAGAGGTGTGACAAGGCGACGTCTAACGAGCGATTTCGCTCGTGTTTCATTGCTCTTTCGACCATCGTCGAAGAGCAGCACTCACACCTCGACGCGCTGGTACGTTCGACCGTTCGACGCCATCGTTGGGGGGACACGATGACAACGAAGTCTCGACTCATCGTCGGCGCGCTCTGCAGCGCCCTGCTCGTCGCCGGAACGGCATGCAGCAGCTCCGGGTCGTCCAAGAACGCGAGCGCGACCACGACATCGTCTGTCCCACCGCCCAAAGCCGCGGCCCCCGCGGTCGGGATCTCGACCATCGGGGTCACGCGCGCGACCGAGCAACGCTGCGACCCCATCGGCGCGAGCTGCATGCTCCCGTTCCCGAATGACCACTTCACCACGGCCGACCCGTCGACTCCGACCCGGCGCCGGCTCGCCCTGGCCACCGCGTCGATGCCGGCCAACAAGGACGGCGTGCACATCGACGTCACCGACCAGAACCGGGCCGACGGATGGAGCCCGGGCTCGGTCATGATGGCGCAGTTCCGCGGCCTCGACGCGACGAAGTCGAAGCTGCCGAGCCTCGTCGACACGAAGCATTCACTCGACGGCAACTCGTCGATCGTCGTCGTCGACGCGACCAGCGGCGAGCGGCACCCGTTCTGGTCGGAGCTTGACGCGAACGCCGATCCGGGGCAGACGCCGCTGCTGATGATCCATCCCGCGTCGAACTTCGCCGACGGGCACCGGATCGTCGTCGGCATCCGCTTCCTCGTGGACACGTCAGGGAAACCCATCGCCCCCTCGCCGGCATTCGCCGCGTACCGCGACGGTCAGCGCACGACCGACGCAGCCTTCGAATCTCGCCGGCCCGCGATGGACCGCAACTTCGCCGCGCTCGAGCAGGTCGGTGTGCACCGCGCCGATCTGCAGCTCGCGTGGGACTTCACGGTCGCGAGTACGCAGAGCCTCACCGGGCGCATGATCGCTATGCGCGACGACGCCTTCACCCGGCTCGGCCAAGCCGCGCCCAGCTTCACGGTCACCACGACGACCGAGAATCCCAACGAGCTCGTCCGGCGGCGCGTCGAGGGCACCTTCGAAACGCCTCTGTATCTCACGGACCGCGGCAAGCCCGGCGGACGGCTCGTGCTCGACACGAACGGGAGACCGCAACGACAGTCAGGAACATTCACCTCGCCCTTCGTCTGCAACCTCCCGGCCGCGTCGGCGACGACCCCGGCGCGCATGGCGATCTACGGCCACGGTCTCCTCGGCGATCTGACCGAGGCGAACGGCGACCTGACGAAGAAGATGGGCGCGAATCACGACATCGCGTACTGCGCGACGAACTGGGCCGGAATGTCGGATGCCGACATCGGGAACGCGGTCGCCGCGCTCAAGGATCTCTCGGTGTTCCCGTCCATCCCCGACCGGCTGCAACAAGGCATCCTGGCGAACCTCTTCCTCGGCCGGCTGATGAAGCATCCGAAAGGCTTCGCGGCCAACAAGGCGTTCCGTTTCGCGGGTAAGCCGGCGCTCGACAACAACGAGCTGTACTACGACGGCAACAGCCAAGGAGCGATCCTGGGCGGCGCGTTCACGGCCGTGGCGCAGGACTTCACCCGCGCGACGCTCGGCGAGGCCGGCATGAACTACGCACTGTTGCTCGACCGCAGCGTCGACTTCGACGAGTACCTCCAGGTGATGAAGCCGGCCTATCCGAAGCGCTACGACCGCATCATCGGCCTCGCGGTCGCGCAGCTGTTGTGGGACCGGGGCGAGACCGACGGCTACGCCAATCACGTCACCTCCGACCCGCTGCCCGGCACACCGAAGCACGAGGTGCTGCTCCTCGGCGCGGTCGGCGATCACCAGGTCACGGAGTACAGCCTGCGCGTCGAGGCGGCGACGATGCACGTCCCCGTGCACTTGCCGCTCGCGGCTGCGGGACGCGTCGTCGAGCGCGATCCGACGTGGCTGCTGACTCCGATCACCACGTATCCGCACCCGGGTTCGGCGTACGTGCTCTGGGACACGGGCTCGCCGCGTTCACCGGAGAAGAACGTTCCGGCGCGTCCGGGTCACGACCCCCATGACGACACGCCGAACATCCCCGCGGTGCAAGACCTCAAGAGTCAGTTCTGGCATCCCGACGGTGCGATTCGCGATGTGTGCGCCGCTAAGGCGTGCACCGCTCCGATCCCACCCGAGAACGCCTGACGGTTACACGTCGGCGGCGTTACGAAGCCGGACACCCGACGAGCACGCCCCGGTCCTGGGATCGTCCGCGCGCCGTTCAGCCCAGCAATCGCTTCACCGCGCGCGTCCGCCATTTCGGATCGCGGCCGGCCGCTTCCGAGCGGTCGATCGATTCGACGAGCTTGCGGGAGAGGTTCACGCCGACGAAGCGCAGCGGCTCGCGCTCCCACGGCGGCGAACGGTGGCCGACCCACGGCAGCCGTACGAGGTCGGTGTCGTTGCCGAGGACGAGGTCGGCGATCGTCCGGCCCGCAAGGTTCGTCGTGCTGACACCATCGCCCACGTAACCACCCGCCCACGCGATTCCCTGCGCGCGGTCGAACCCCACGGACGGGTACCAGTCGCGCGGAACCGCAACCGCGCCGCCCCAACGATTCGTGATCACCGCGTCGCCGAGCGCGGGAAACAGCGATCGCAAGGTCGCGTGCAGCGCGTCGAAGACACGCGGGTCGCGATCGAACGCGGGGCGAATCTGCGAACCGAGGTGGTACGGCGTTCCACGGCCGCCGAATGCGAACCGGCCGTCGGCGGTGCGCTGTCCGTAGATGATCATGTGACGAAAGTCGGCGAACGTCGGACGCGACTCGAGTCGGGCCTCGGTCCAGAACGCCGCGGGCAACGGCTCGGTCGCGATCATCAGCGAATAGATCGGCGCGACCGTGCGGTGCAGACCCGGTAGCTGGGGAGTAAACGCTTCCGTCGCGCGCACGACCACCTCGGCGCGGACGGTCCCGCGCGCGGTCGGCAGGCGGCCGGCGTCGATCGACTCCACCGCGGTGTTCTCGTAGATCGTCACGCCGAGCCGCTCCACCGCGGCGGCGAGCCCGTGCACCAGCTTCGCGGGATGGATCGCGGCGCAGTGCGGCGTGAACAGCGCGCCCAGATTCGGAGTGCATCCGATCAAGGCGCTCGCATCTTGCGGAGCAAGCTCGCGGTAGTCGTCTTCGCCGAAGCCCCACGCCCGATGGTCGTCGAGCTCCTCGTGCAGACGCGCGAGGTGCGCGGGAAGCGTCGCGACCTCGACCGTCCCGCCGCGCGCCCAGTCGCAGGCGATCTGCTCGTCGTCGATGACGCGTTCGATCTCGTGCAGCGTCTCGAACATCGCGCGCTGCATCGCGACGACCGCGTCGCGACCGTGACGCCGCGCGGTCACCGCTCGGCTGCCGGCGAACAGCGCGGAGCACCACCCGCCGTTGCGCGCCGAGGCACCGAACCCGATCGTCTCGCGTTCGCACACGACGATCCGGAGTCCGGGGTCGGCTCGTTTCAATGCGTACGCGGTCCAGAGTCCCGTGTATCCGCCTCCCACAACGGCGACATCGGCAACGATGTCGCCCGGGAGCGGATCACGTGCGACGCGCGTGCCCGGAGGAAGCGTCGCGTTCCACAGACTCGTCCCCCCGGTGTCCGACACGCCCGGAAGTATGCTCCGCGCATGATCCGCTCGGAAACGCGCGAGCACGTCGTCATCATCACGATCGACAACCCACCCGTGAACGCATTGCCGGTCGCCGGGTGGTTCCAGCTCGCCGACGCACTGCGCAACGCAGGCCGCGACCCGGCGACGCGCGTCGTGATCCTGCGAGCCGAGGGCAAGGGATTCCAGGCGGGCGTCGACATCAAAGAGCTCGCCGCCGACCCCACCCACGAGTCGCTGATCGGTGTGAACCGGGGCTGCTTCGAGGCGTTCGCCGCGGTCTACGACTGCGAGGTTCCCGTCATCGCCGCCGTGCAGGGCTACTGCGTCGGAGGAGGAATCGGGCTCGCCGGCAACGCCGACATCGTCGTCGCGTCCGACGACGCGACCTTCGGTCTCCCCGAGGTCGATCGCGGTGCGCTCGGGGTCGCGACCCATCTGGCGCGCTTCGTGCCGCAGCACAAGCTGCGCGCGATGTTCCTGACGGGAACGATGATCACCGCCGCCGAGCTCCTCGCGCTCGGCACGGTCGAGCGCGTCGTTCCCCGGGCCGAGCTGCTCGACACCGCGCTCGCGCTCGCGGCGATCATCGCCAAGAAGAGTCCGATCGTCATGCGCCGGGCGAAGGAGTCGCTCAACATGATCGATCCGGTCGACGTCAAGCGCTCCTATCGCTTCGAGCAGGGCTTTACGTTCGAGCTCAACCTCTGGGGCGACAGCGACGAGCTCCGCCAGGCGTTCGTCGACAAGCGCGACGCCGACCTCGACTGAGCGAGGTCGCGTGCAACAGGTTCGCCGGTTCTGGGGCTGGGGCGTCGAGGGCGAAGGCCCGACGACCGCGCAGCAACGCAAGCTCGGCGAGACGTTGACAGCGCGGTTCGGCGGCGAGACCCCGGACCCGATCCTGCCGCCCACGATCGACGAGATCGATCTGCGCGCGCCTCGGATCGCACCGCCCGCGGCGCTGGCATCGGTGTGCACCGACGACCCGTTCGAACGGGCGGCCCACACCTACGGCAAGTCGTTCCGCGACGTGTGGCGCGCATTGCACCGCGACTTCTCCTGCCCGCCCGATCTGGTCGCAGTCCCGCGCACGGAAGCCGACATCGTGGCGTTGCTCGACTGGTGTTCGGACCAACGCATCGCGGCCGTGCCGTACGGCGGCGGATCTTCGGTCGTCGGCGGCGTGGAGTGCGACGTCGGAGACGAGTACCGCGGCGCGGTCAGCATCGACATGCGCGCACTCGATCGTGTGCTCGAGATCGACCGCGTCTCCCGCGCGGCGCGCATCCAAGCGGGGGTGTACGGCCCGGCACTGGAAGATCAGCTGCGACCCCACGGACTGACCCTGCGTCACTACCCCCAGTCGTTCGAATTCTCGACACTCGGCGGGTGGCTCGCGACGAGATCCGGCGGCCACTACGCAACCTTGCACACCCACATCGACGAGTTCGTGGAGTCGATCCGCGCCATCACGCCGCGCGGCGAGTGGGAGAGCCGGCGCCTGCCCGGTTCCGGTGCGGG
>JAODBI010000045.1 GCA_025463875.1 Actinomycetes bacterium | reverse complement strand
TTCGCACCCGACAACGGCCCCACGGGTCCGGTCCTCGTACAACAGAAGGTTCACGACGGCTACTGGATGCTCGGCTCCGACGGGCACGTATATCCCTTCGGTGGCGCGGTCGGGTTCGGTGGTCTCGCGCCCGGCGCGGTCGCCATGGCTCCACGCCGCGACGGCGCGGGCTACTGGGTCGTCGATGCGTCGGGTTCGGTGTTCGCGTACGGCACCGCGCACTTCTTCGGAGGCGGGCCGACGCTCGGCGCCGGCGAATCGGTGCGCACCATCTCGGCGACGCCCAACGGCGGCGGCTACTGGTTGTTCACCAACAAGGGACGCGCGTTCCCGTTCGGCAACGCCCAGGCGTTCGGTGACATGACCGGCGTTGCGCTGAACGGTCCGATCGTCGCGTCGGTCGCGACCGCTTCGGGCAAGGGCTACTACATGGTCGGCGCGGACGGCGGCATCTTCAGCTTCGGCGACGCGCGGTTCCACGGCTCGACCGGCAACATCCGCCTGAACAAGCCGGTGGTCGGGATGTCCCCGACCCCCGACGGCAAGGGCTACTGGCTCGTCGCTTCGGACGGCGGTGTGTTCGCGTTCGCCGCGCCGTTCCGCGGATCGATGGGTGGAACGAAATTGAACCGCCCGGTCGACGGTCTGGTGGCGTTCGGGAACGGCTACCTGATGGCCGCGTCCGACGGTGGGATCTTCGACTTCTCGAACAAGGCGTTCTACGGCAGCCTCGCCGACAGCCCGCCGTCGTCACCGATCATCGGCCTCGCCGCCTTCAGCTCGTAACCGCGGGCGTCTCCGCAGGGCGGACGCAGGCGGTGACGGGCTACGGGTGCTTCGTGGTCGTCGGTGTCGTCTGCTTCTTCACGGTCGTCGGCGTCGGCTTTTTGACCGTGGTCGGCGTCGCGTGCGGCTTCGTCGTGGGCGTCGTCTTCTTGACGGTGGTCGTCGTGGCGGCGGTGGGCGGCGTCTTCACCGGTCCGACGTACTCGTTGCCCGCCCTCATCGGCGTGCCGAACACGAACACCGACTCGCCCTGGTGCACGAGTGTGTAGAAGTAGTCGGCGATGTGCATCGGGATGCGCGCGCAACCGTGCGAAGCCGGGTAGTTCGGGACCGAGTCGAGGCCGTGCACCGCGTCGCTGCCGTTGAAGTAATACGGGTTCCACATCGTGCCGAGCTTGCCCTTCTGCCAGCCCTTGATCAGGTCGTAGAAGTGGAAGTGCCCCGTCGGCGTGATGGCGTACTGACACCCGTCGACCCCGCCGCAGAAGTGTGCGCCGCTACCGGTGGACGTTGTGGTCAGCAGTTGCGGTTGCCAGTTCGTGTAGAGCGTGAGCACCTGCTTGTCGAGGTCGATCTCGACGCGGTCGGGCTCGCTCCTCGGCTCGTGCGGTGTGTACCGGAAGTGGGTGAGCACGAGGTCGACGGCCGTGTTGATCTCCCCGGTGCGGGGGAGGCCGAAGTACTTCTGCACCGTGGTAACCGCGTATTCGGTGGCCTGGTCGAAGTAGTCGTCGACGTGGCCCGGATCGAAGTGGAGCTCCTTCATCCGCGCCTCGTAGATGAACACCGCGGGTCCCCGGCTGCCGTAGCCGATGCCGTTGCCCGGATCGGGGAGCACCTGATCCTTGGGCTGGTGGACCGTCGGCAGCGTGGTGGTCGTGGTCTTCGGGATCGTCGTGGTGGTCGTCGACCGCCGCGTGCTGGACACGAGCGGGACGGTCGGGGTGGCCTGGTCGACGCCCGAGGCCTTCTGCGAGTTGGACACGACCGCGTACGTGCCCGTGGCACCGCCCACGATGACGACGAGCGCGACCGCGGTCACAACCGCGCGGCGTCGCCAGCTTCCTCGCCGCTTGGCGAGACGGGTTGCGCGATCGATCTCTGCGGACGCCTCGTCCCTGCGCGTCTCGTCAGCTTCCACCGGCGTCGAATCGTAGTTGACGTAGCAGGCAATTCGGTGGCGGGTCGCCTCCGAGCGCGCGAACGCGTCTCTTCCGTCAGTGCGCGGGCTCGGTCTCGGACTCGATCAGCGCGGCGAGCGCGGCATCCGACACGACGGCACTACGGAGGTCGAGGAGGAAATCGACGACCTCCGACGAACCGATCAGGTCGCGGGACGCGAATCGCTCCAGCGCCTCGTCGATGATCGTGACGATCCCAGCCTGGTCCACGTCGGGTCCTCCTGCTCTCGAGCGGTCAGCGTAGCCGCCCGCTTGCTCCATCAGTGCAACGTCCAGTTGAGCGGTCCGGTTCCCGGAAAGCCATCAAAGTCTCGGCGCGTGTGACCGAATCCACTGCGTGTACCCATCTGGCGACCCGCGAAGCGCGTCACGCCTGGGTTTGCGCGGTTTCGTCCAGGGCCTGTTGGAGTGTGTTCCACGCCAACGTCGCGCACTTGATCCGGACCGGGAATTTCACGACGCCCTGGAGCGCCTCGAGGTCGCCGAGGCGGACGCCGGCCAGCTCGGCGGCCAGATCGCTCCCGTCGTCGCCGTCGCCTTCCAGCTTCGACTCGTGGATCGACATGAGCGCCTTGAACGCCCGGATGAGCTGGCGAACCTCGGAAAGGGGCTTGCCCTTCACCGCCGCGCTCATCATCGACGTGGACGCCTGGCTGATGGAACAGCCCTGCCCGGCGATCTTCACGTCGTGAACGGTGTCGGTCTCGGGATCGACGTCGAGGTAGAGGACGACCTCGTCACCGCACAACGGATTGAAGCCTTCGACCTTGTGCGCGGGCGGGACCGGGAGCTCACCGCGATTACGCGGCGAGCGGTAGTGGTCGAGGATGATCTCTCGGTACAGGTCTTCGAGGCCGGCCATCTGCTGCGATCCTAAACCGCGAAGAACTTCTGGGCCTTGGCGAGCGCTTCCATCAGCGCGTCGACGTCGGCCTCGTCGTTGTACACGTAGAAGGACGCCCTGGTGGTGGCCGGGACACCGAGCTGGCGCATGAGCGGCTTCGCGCAGTGGTGCCCGGCGCGCACGCAGACCGCGTCCTCGTCGAGGACCTGGCTGATGTCGTGCGCGTGGATGCCGTCGAAGAGGAACGAGACGGCGCCGCCGCGCCGGTCGACGTCGGTCGGTCCGTAGATCGTGAGCGAGTCGCCGAACCGGTCGCGGAGTGAATCCAGCGCGTAGCGCGTGACGAGCAACTCGTGCGCGCGTACCGCGTCCATGCCGAGCGCCGAGATGTAGTCGATCGCGGCGCCGAAACCGACGGCCTCCACGATCGCCGGGGTTCCCGCCTCGAACTTCCACGGGACGTCGTTCGTGGTGAACCCGTCGAGGCGCACGTCGCGGATCATCTCGCCACCCCCGAGGAACGGCGGCATCGCCTCGAGCAGCTCTAGGCGTGCCCACAGTGCGCCGATCCCGGTGGGTCCCAGGATCTTGTGCGACGAGAAGGCGATGAAGTCGGCGTCCCATTGCTGCACGTCGGTCGCGACGTGCGGTACGAACTGACACGCGTCGACGAGCACGAGCGCGCCGTGCGCGTGCGCGGCATCGGCGAGCGGTCGGATGTCGTTGATCGTCCCCAACACGTTCGACATCGCGCTGATGGCCAGCAGGCGTGCGCCGTCGAGCAGCGCGTCGAGGTTCGTGAGATCGAGGCGGAAGTCGGGGGTCATCGGGATCCAGCGGAGCTCGACGCCCCGTTCGGCTGCGAGAATCTGCCACGGGACCACGTTGGCGTGATGCTCCATGTGCGACAACACGATCGCGTCGCCCGCATGCAGGTTGGCGCGCGCCCACGAGTAGGCGACGAGGTTGATCGACTCGGTCGCGTTGCGCGTGAAGACGATCTCGTCCGTGCGTGGTGCGTTGATGAAGCGGGCGACCTTCCGGCGTGCGTCCTCGAACGCAGCGGTCGCCTCTTCTGCGATCGTGTACACGCCGCGGTGGATGTTGGCGTAGTGATTCCGGTAGGCGTCGTCCATCGCGTCGAGGACCACGAGGGGCTTTTGCGCCGACGACGCGGAGTCGAGGTAGACGAGGCGACGGCCGTTGACCTCGCGCTTCAAGATCGGGAAGTCGCGCTTGATCGTCGCGACGTCGAGCGCGCTCACGAGCTTGCCTCCCGTCGACTTGCCTCGCGCGGACTGGCCTCGCGTGGGCGGAAGGCGTCGAAGCCGCGCGCTTCGACCTCGCGGGAGATTTCGGGTCCGCCGGTGGCGACGATCCGCCCGTCGACCAGAACATGGACGACGTCGGGGACGAGGTGCTCGAGCAGGCGTTGATAGTGGGTGATCGCGAGGATGCCCATGTGCGGCCGGGCGTTGCGCACCTCGGCGATGCCGGCTGCGACCTGGCGGAGGGCGTCGATGTCGAGACCCGAGTCGGTCTCGTCGAGCACCGCGACGTCGGGTTCCATCATCGCCATCTGCAAGACCTCGTTGCGTTTCTTCTCGCCTCCGGAGAAGCCCTCGTTGAGATACCGCTCCTGGAACCGGCTGTCCATCCCGAGTCGCTTGGTCCACTCGATCAGGCTCAGGCGCACCTCCAGAACGGAGAAGTCGTCGATGCCCTTGCGCTTGGCGATCGCCTGGCGCAAGAAGTTGAGGACCGACACGCCGGGGATCTCCTCGGGATGCTGGAACCCGAGGAAGAGGCCGCGCCGGGCCCGCTCGTCGGTGGGGAGCGTCGTGATGTCCTCGCCCTCGAGCAGGATCCGGCCCTTGGTCACCACGTAGGCGGGGTTGGCGAGGAGCGTGTTGGCCAGCGTCGACTTCCCGGAGCCGTTCGGGCCCATGAGCGCGTGGAGGGCGCCGGGCTCGACCTGGAGCGAGACGCCGCGCAGGATCTCGTGATCCTCGACCGAGACGTGCAGGTCGCTGATCTGCAGGGCGGGAATCTGCAGGCCGGGACTCTCGAGGGCGGAAACCCGGCCATCCGAAACCGGGTCGGACGCGGGGCGAGTGGGGTCGGAGGCGGGGGGAGCCACGCCGACAGTGTAATAACACTACGCCCGTAGTGGAAATCCGTCCGCCAGAAATTACGGCGTTTTCTTGCTGATGGCCCGCTCGTAGACCGCCTCGTAGCCGCGGACCATCGCGGCGGCCGAGAAGAGCTCCTCCACCCTGGCCCGGCAGTCGGCGGGCGACAACGTGCGGACGGCGCCGATCGCGGCGACCAGGTCGTCGTCGCCGTCGCGGCGAAAACCCGTGACCCCGTCCTCGATGAGCTCGGGCGCGGCGCCCCAGTTCGTCGTGACGACGGGGGTCCCGCAGGCCATGGCTTCGACCATGACGAGGCCGAACGGCTCCGGCCAGCGGATCGGGAAGATCATGGCGCAGGCACCGCCGAGCATCTCGACCTTCTCTTCGTGCGTGACGTTCTCGTAGAGCTCGATGTCGCTCGCGAGCAGCGGCTCGATCTCGTGCTCGAAGTACTCCCTCTCTGGCTGTTCGCTCCGCTTGAGGAGCATCCGCAGCGGGAGGCCGGCCCGGCGGGCGATGGTGATCGCCTCCTTGGGGCCCTTGTCGGGATTGGAGCGCCCGATGTAGACGAGGACGTCGTCCTTCTCCTTTTGGAACGGGTACGAGTCCAGGTCGACCCCGTTGTGGACGGTCCCGATGTAGGGGACGTCGGGGTTGTCGAGCCGTTGCGCGTCGCTGATCGCCGCGAGGTGCACGTGGCGGCCGGCGATGCTGTAGAAGAGGCGCGTCTGCGGTGTCCAGGGCCCGTGCAGCGTGTGGATGACCGGCGGCCGGCCCCGCAGCATGGCGCCGCAGATCGGGCCGACGATCCCCGCGTGGTCGTGGACGATGTCGAAGCCGTCGACCTGGAGATACGACGTGAGCGAGTGGAACCCGTCGTACCAGGCGTTGCCGAGCTCACGCGGGTCGGGCGGTTCCGCCATCGGCGAGATCAGCTTCGCCTTCGTCCGTGAGCCGCCGCTCGCGAACAACGTGACGTCGTGGCCGACGTCGACGAGGCCGTCGGCGAGCAACGACACGACGAGCTCGATCCCGCCGTATCCCGTCGGCGGGACGGGGAACCACACCGGGGCGACGACGGCGATCTGCATCGGCCGCGGAGGCTAATCCCGGTGGCGACGACGGCTCGGCCACCGCCCAGAGCCCCATCGCTGCAGTAGTAGTTTCTCGCGATGCCGGACCCCTGGACGACCAGCGCCAGCGCGAGCATCGGGGCCGACGGGATCGTCACGCTCGTCGAGGGCTCGGCGTTCTGCATCTCGAGTCGCTCGGGAGAGATCGATCCCTCCCGCCCGCAGGGTCTGTTCTTCCGCGACACCCGGTTCATCTCCGAGCTGCGTTGCACGCTGAACGGGATGAGCCCGGAGCCGCTGGCCGCGACCGCGCCCGACCCGTTCAGCGGCGTGTTCGTCCTGCGGGGTCATCCTTCGCACGGCCACGCCGACTCGCACCTGGTGCTCTTCCGCCGGCGTTACGTCGGCCGCGGGATGCGCGAAGACCTCGAGATCGAGAACTACGGCGAGGAGGCGGCGTTCTGCTCCATCGAGCTCCAGGTCGACGCCGACTTCGCCGACCTCTTCGAGGTCAAGGAGGGCCGCGTCAACAAACTCGGGCACCTCGAAGTCGTCAACGAGGGCTCGCGGCTCACCTTTTTGTATAAGCGGCACGCGTTCGAACGCGCCACGCACGTCGACTTCAGCGGTGCGCCGCGTATCCACGGCACGCACGTGCATTACGAGATGGTGGTGCCGCCGCGCGGACGATGGTCGGCATGCATCGAGGTGACGCCGGTGATCGGCGGCGTCGAGGTCACGCCCCGCTACCAGTGCGGTCAGCCGGTCGAGCGCTCGACACCGGTCGCGCGGCTCGAGCAATGGCGCGCGCGTATGCCGGCGGTCACGAGCGACGACGACCAGTTCCGCGCGTTGCTCGATCGTTCGACCACCGACCTCGCGGGTCTGCGCATCTTCGACCCGGAGTTCCCCGACCGGGCGGTCGTGGCTGCCGGCGCGCCGTGGTTCATGACGTTGTTCGGCCGCGACTCGCTCATCACGTCGTGGATGACGATGCTCGTCGATCCCGACCTCGCGCTCGGCACGCTGCAGACGCTGGCGCGCTTCCAGGGCCGGCAGGTCGACGTCCGGACCGAGGAGGAGCCGGGCCGGATCCTGCACGAGATGCGCTTCGGCGAGACCGCGTCGCTCGCCCTCGGCGGTGGCCGCGTCTACTACGGCACTGTCGACGCCTCGCCGTTGTTCGTGATGCTCGTCGGGGAGCTCTCGCGCTGGGGTTCGCGGCGCGAAGAGGTCGATGCGCTGCTGCCGGCGGCCGACGCCGCGCTCGCCTGGATCACCGACTACGGCGACCGCGACGGCGACGGATATGTCGAGTACCAACGCACGACCGATCGTGGCCTGCAGAACCAGGGTTGGAAGGATTCCTGGGACTCGATGCGCTTCGCCGACGGATCGTTGGCGGCGACTCCCATCGCGCTGTGCGAGGTGCAGGGCTACGTGTACGCGGCGATGATCGCCCGTGGTCATTGCGCAACCGAAGCGGGCGACCACGCGTTGGCCGCGTCGTTGAACGCCCGCGCCGCCGATCTGAAGCGACGCTTCAACGAAGACTTCTGGGTCGACACCGCGGACGGCGGCTACTTCGCGCTCGGACTCGACCGCGACAAGCGCAAGATCGACGGCATCGGCTCCAACATGGGTCACTGTCTCTGGACCGGAATCGTCGACGAGGAGAAGGCGCCGCACGTGGCGCGCGTCCTGTTGTCCGAGGGGATGTTCAGCGGTTGGGGCGTGCGCACGCTGTCGGCGGAGAACGCGGGCTACAACCCCGTCTCGTACCACTGCGGCAGCGTGTGGCCGCACGACAACGCGATCACGGCTGCGGGCCTGATGCGTTACGGATTCGCGGACGAGGCGCACCAGGTGATGCGGGGCATGGTCGACGCCTCCCGATTCTTCGGGGACCTGCTCCCCGAGCTCTTCGCGGGTATGCCGCGCGAGGGGCTGAGCTTCCCGGTCAGCTACCCGACGTCGTGCTCGCCCCAGGCCTGGGCCGCGGCCTCACCCCTGCTGTTCCTGCGCACGCTGCTGCGCTTCGAGCCCGACATCCGCGCGAACAAGCTCCACCTCGCGCCCGCGGTCCCCGAGTGGATCGGCACGCTGCGCCTCGAACGCATCCCCATCATGGGTGGCCACCTCGGGATCGAAGTCACCGGAGAAGTCGTGAAGGTGCTCGAGGTGCCCGAAGACCTGACGATCGTGTCGGATCCCCGGCGCGCGACCATCCGGCGCGAGCGCTAGGACTTCAGGCGCGGCGCGCGAGCGAAAGCGCGAAGTCGCCGGCGGGATCGGTCCACCATTCGACGAGGCGCATGCCGGCCGCGCGCAGCTCCGCGTCGACGCGCGCGCGGGTGAACTTCGCGCTGACCTCGGTGCGCATCTCCTCGCCCGCCGCGAACTCGACCTCGAGCTCCAGTGCGAGCAGCCGCACCGTCTGCGCGCGGGTGGAGCGGAGCCGCATCTCGATCCACTCGCGTTCGGTGTCGAAGACCGCGACATGTTCGAACGCGTCGACGTCGAAATCGGCGGCGAGCTCGCGGTTCATGACGTGGAGCACGTTCTTGTTGAACTCCGCGGTCACGCCGCGCGCGTCGTCGTACGCAGCGACGAGGCGGCCCGCGTCCTTCACGAGGTCGGTGCCGAGCAGGAAAGAGTCGTCGGGTCCGAGCATCGCGGCGACATCGGCGAGGAACGTCGAGCGCGCCGCGGGCAGGAGATTTCCGACCGTTCCACCGAGGAACACGACCAGCCGCCGACCGACGGAAGGGATCGTGTCGAGGTCGAGTGTGAAGTCGCCCACGACGGGTTGTACGTCGATGCCGGCGTATTCCTGCTCTATCGCGGCGGCGGCATCGTGCAGCGTGCGCTTGCTGACGTCGAAGGGGACGAACCGCCGGAGCGTTCCGGCGTTGCGCATCCCGTCGAGCAGGATGCGTGTCTTCTCCGACGTGCCCGAGCCGAGCTCGACGAGCGTGTCGGCGCCAGTGGAGCTCGCGATCTCGGACGCGTGCGCGTCGAGGATGACCCGCTCGCAACGGGTCGGGTAGTACTCCTCGAGCCGCGTGATCTCGTCGAAGAGGACCGAGCCTCGGTCGTCGTAGAACCACTTGGGCGGGATGTCCTTCGGATCGGCACGCAGCCCGCGCTCGACGTCCTGTTCGATCGTGCTCACTCCACGTCCTTGGCCAGGCGCACTCCGCCGAACATCCAGCGGCTCGCGGGCGGAAAGAAGTTTCGGTAGGTGACCCGCGTGTGGCCCGGCGACGTCTCGTACGCACCGCCGCGCAGGGTCATCTGCCCGCTCATGAACTTGCCGTTGTACTCACCGACCGCACCCGGCGCGGGCCGGAAGCGCGGGTAGGGGAGATACGCACTCGACGTCCACTGCCACGCGACATCGTCGACCTCGTGCAGCGCGCCCGAAGGCAGGCACGCGGCGGCATGCTCCCATTCGAACTCGGTCGGAAGGCGCGCGTCGCGCCAGCGGGCATAAGCGTCGGCTTCGTAGTGACTCACGTGCACGACCGGCTCGTTGGGGTCGAGCGCGCGCCGGCCGCCGAGCGTGAAGATGCTCCAGCCGTCGGCGCCGTCGTTGCGCCAGTAGAGGGGAGCCTCCCAACCCTGCTCCTGCACCGCGTGCCAACCGTCGGACAACCACAGCTCCGGACGGCGGTACCCGTCGTCGGCGATGAACTCGAGCCATTCGCGCGCGCAGACGAGCCGATCGGCGATACGCATCGCTTCGACGTGCGTGACGTGGCGCGGTCCCTCGTTGTCGAACGCGAACTCGGGACCGTCGTGACCGATGTCGACGTTGCCACCGTGCACGTCGACGAAACGCACCGGCTGGGTCAACCCCGGCGTGTGCGGATCGACCGCGTAGACGGGATCGGTCGGGTTGCAGTGCAACACGTGCTTGATGTCCATGAGCAGAAGCTCTTGGTGCTGCTGTTCGTGATGCAGGCCGAGCACGACGAGCGCGGCGGCGTCGGTGCTGCACTCGTCGATCAGGTCGTGCATCGCGTCGTCGACATGCGCGCGGTAGCGGCCGATCTCGGCGACCGAAGGCCGCGAGAGCAGCCCGCGCTGCGGCCGGGGATGACGCGGTCCGACCGCCTCGTAATACGAATTGAAGAGGTACGCGAACGCGGGATCGAACGGCGCATAGCGCTCGACGTTCGGCGTGAGCAGGAACGTCTCGAAGAACCAGGTGGTGTGCGCCCGGTGCCATTTGGTGGGGCTCACGTCGGCCATGGACTGGACGACTTGGTCTTCTGCGGAAAGGGGGGAGGCCAGGTGGTCGCTGTGGCGGCGGACCCGGCGGTAGTGGTCGTGGAGGGCGACGCGTTCGGCGGCGTCGAGGGTGGGGCCGGTCGCGAGGGCGGTCACCGGTCGACCGTCCCGAAACAGGCGGCTACCCACGAGGTGTTACGAACGGGAGCGGTCCATTCGACGATGCCGGTATTCAGGCCGATCATCGGGATCTCCTTTCCTGTCGGCGCACGTGTGTACGAAACAACCCGGTGTCTCGGTTCATGCCGCGCGTGACCCGGGACCTCCAGATTTCGGAGCACAGGACCACGGGTGAACCCGACCGTACCCACGCGGTGTGACACGCGCCCGGCGGCCCCGAGGAATTCCCGAGGGAATTCCCGAGGGAATTCAGCCTCCGGGAAGATCTCGGTCGGTCGGCGTCCGGGCGAGGCGCGCGATCACGACCGCGCTGCGGGACTACCAGCCCCGCTCCACCCATTCGTCGAGGTGCGGCCGTTCGCTGCCGATCGTGGTGTCGAGCCCGTGACCGGGGAGAACGAGCGTCTCCACCGGCAGGGGGAAGAGGCGCGCGTCGACGGACCGGATGATGGTGGCGAAGTCGCCGCCCTCGAAGGTGGTGTTGCCCACGCCGCCCGGAAACAGGGTGTCGCCGCTGAACAGCACCGGATGGCCCTCGAGCAGGAAACAGGTGGAGCCGCGGGTGTGGCCGGGGGTGTGGATCGTCCGAAGGCGCAGATCGCCGACGGAGATGACCTCGTCGTCGGGGATCGTGAAGTCGTAGCCGGGAAGCATCTCGGCATCCTGGGTCGCGATGCCGACGTCGATGCCTGCGTCGCGCATTTGCGTCACGGCCTGGATGTGGTCGAAGTGCCCGTGGGTCGTCAGGACGCGCCGCACACCGGTGGCTCGCGACACCTCGAGCAGCAGTTCGTGCTCGTTGGCGGCATCGAGGAGCACGGCTTCCCCGGTGCTCTTGTCGCGCAGGACGAACACGTTGTTCTCGAACGGCCCGACGACGAGTTTGTCGATCCGGACGGCGGACGTCTCGTAGTGCGCGGGCCGGGTGAGCGTGGCAGTCATGGCCTCGAGGCTACCGCCAGCCGATGCGGTCGCTACTCCCGACAGGCGAGCCGAAAAGCGCCCCCAAGTGGGCCGATCTGGAAACATGACCGGTCGGTCAAGTAGCGTCGGCCCGCCATGGACTTCGTCGACACGCCCGCGGAAGCGGCCTTCCGAGCGGAGGTGCGCGCCTGGTTGGGCGAGTACCTGCGCGGCGAGTTCGCGGCGCTGGGCCCGGGCAACGGACCGAGCGACGAGACCGGCTGGGACGTGCGCGTCGAGTGGGAAAAACTGCTCGGCGCCGACCGCTGGGTCGGCCTCACGTGGCCGAAGGAGTACGGCGGCCGCGCCGCGAACCTCGCCGAGCAGATCATCTTCAACGAGGAGTACACGCGTGCGGGCGCGCCGACCCGGCTTTCCTTCTTCGGCGAAGGATTGTTCGCTCCCACATTGATCCAGTACGGCACCGAGGAGCAGAAGCAGCGCTTCCTACCCAAGATCCAGGCCGTCGAGGAGATGTGGTGCCAGGGGTTCTCCGAGCCCAACGCCGGCAGCGACCTCGCCAACATCCAGACCCGGGCCGTCCTCGACGGTGACGAGTGGGTGATCACGGGCCAGAAGGTGTGGACGACGCTCGCGCACCGCGCCGATTGGTGCTTCGTCGTGTGCCGCACCGAACCCGACTCCACATCGCATCACGGCCTCACCTATCTGCTGTGCCCGATGGACCAGCCCGGTATCGAGGTGCGCCCGCTGCGCCAGATGACGGGCAGCGCGGAGTTCAACGAGGTGTTCTTCGACGGTGCGCGTACGGCGAAGGAGAATGCGCTCGGACCGGTCGGCGAAGGCTGGAAGGTCGCGATGGCGACCCTCGGCTTCGAGCGCGGGACCGCCTTCATGTCGTCGCAGCTCGCGTTCGAGGGTGAGTTCGCCGACATCCTCCGGATCGCGCAGAAGAACGGCTCGGCCCGAGAACCGGCTCTGCGCGACGAGCTCGCCAACGCGTACGCCGGCCTGCAGGTCATGAAGTACAACGGGATGCGAATGCTCACGAACCTCGTGAAGCGCGGCGACGTCGGACCCGAAGCCAGCATCGGCAAGTTGTTCTGGACGACGTGGCACAAGCGCTTTGGCGAGACGGCAATGAGCGTGCTCGGCGCCGACGCGCTTACGGTGCAGCGCTCGCAGGACGGCGACTACGAGGTCGACGACCTGCACTACATCTTCATGGCAAGCCGCGCGGAGACCATCTACGCGGGCGCGAGCGAGATCCAACGCAACATCATCGGTGAACGAGTACTCGGCTTGCCGAGAGAGCCGCGGTAAGGCCGAGCGGCCTTCCCAGCGGGACACACAGGGAGCAGACATGAACTTCGCTTTTTCCGAGGAACAAGAAGAGCTGCGGCGCACGGTGCGGCAGTTCCTCGAGGCCAAGTCGCCGGAGACGGAAGTACGCCGCCTCATGGAGACCGCCGAGGGCTACGACACCTCGGTGTGGAAGCAGATGGGCCAGGAGCTCGGGCTGCAGGGTCTCGCGATCCCGGAGGAGCACGGAGGGCAGGGCTTCACCTTCATCGAGCTCGGCATCGTGCTCGAGGAGATGGGCCGGGTGCTGCTGTGCGCGCCCTACTTCGCGTCGGCGGTGCTGGCCGCGAACGCGATCTTGAACGCGGGCACCGACGAACAGAAGTCGGCGCTGTTACCCGGTATCGCGAGCGGCGACACGATCGCAACGCTCGCGTTCACCGAGCCGTCCGGAAAGTGGGACGCGGCCGGCATCACGCTCGAAGCGATCGAGTCGGGCGGCAAGTTCACGCTCTCGGGCGAGAAGATGTTCGTGATCGACGGGCACGTCGCCGACCTCATCGTGGTCGTCGCGCGGACGGCGGGGACGTCGGGCACCGACGGGATCTCGTTCTTCACGGTGCGGGGCGACGCCGAGGGCCTGACCCGCACGAGCCTCTCCACGATGGACATGACGCGCAAGCAGGCGAAGCTCGAGTTCAACAACGTCGTCGCCGAGCCGCTCGGCGCGCCGGGCTCGGGTTGGCCCGCGTTCTCGAAGACGCTCGACCAGGCCGCGGTCGCGTTGTCGAACGAGATGATGGGTGGCGCCCAGAAGGTGCTCGAGATGTCGGTCGAGTACGCCAAGGTGCGCGTGCAGTTCGGCCGGCCGATCGGTTCGTTCCAGGCGATCAAGCACAAGTGCGCCGACATGTTGTTGGAAGTCGAGTCGGGCAAGTCGGCTGCGTACTACGCGTCGTGGGCAGCCGCCGAGGACAACGACGAGCTGCCCGTCGTGGCCGCGTTGTCGAAGGCGTACTGCTCGGAGGCGTACTTCCACGCGACCGCCGAGAACATTCAGATCCACGGTGGCATCGGCTTCACCTGGGAGCATCCTGCGCATCTCTACTTCAAGCGCGCGAAGAGCTCCGAGATCTACCTGGGTGACCCGACGTACCACCGCGAGCTGCTTGCCCAGCGCATCGGCATCTAATTCCGCACGCGATTTCACGGTCGCGGCGTTCAACGCACACTGGGGATTCGGCCGCTACGGCCGGTTTCACGGTGTTCGTTTCGACGTCGCGCGTGTCGTGCGCGGGTTCGCAGCCGATCTCGTCGTCGTGCCGGAAGCGTGGCGCGATCTCGACGGTGTGGGTGTGCTCGACGGCCTGCTCGACCACGGCTTCCACGTCGAGACGATCGAGCTCATGCCGCTCGACCTGCGGCCGCGTTCACACAACAGCGACCGCGCGGCAGTGCCCTACGAGGGCGCGTGGGAGCTCGCGGTGTGCTCACGCTTCCCGGTGCTCGAGCGGCGACTCATCCCGATGGGGGTCGTACGCACGGACGCGCCGGGGATGCGCTACGCGCTCGCCCTCACCGTCGATATCGACGGCATTGCAGTGCAGATCATCGGGCTGCACGTGTCGTCGAAGGTGTGGCGCCTCGCGCCGTTGCAGCACCTCTTGACCTTGCGGGGCGGCATCCCCGAAGGCGGACCACAGATCCTCGCGGGCGACTTCAACTTCTGGGGCCCGCCCGTCGGCCGGCTCATGCGCGGATGGGAACGGCCGGTGCGGGGCCGCACGTACAACTCGAGGCGCCCGCACAGCCAGATCGATCACGTGCTCGTCCGCGGCGGCATCGAAGCGCTCGGCGGCGAGGTCCTGGCCGCGACTCCCTCCGATCATCGACCCATCCGTGCCCGGCTCCGGCTACTGGACGGAGTGACGGGGTAACGTGAAATCCATGTCCGCGCCGGAAATTCGAGTGCCGCGCGCCCCGGGCAAGACCACGGTCGTCCGGCCGAACATGTCGGCCCGTGAGCGGTTCAAGCGGATCGTCGAGCGCCGCGAGCTGCTCGTCGGCATGGTCCGCAACGAGCTGAAGATCAAGTACAAGAACAGCGTCCTCGGCTTCGCGTGGTCGTTGCTGAACCCGCTGCTCTACCTCGTGGTGTTCTACATCGCATTCACGCTCATATTGGGCTCGGGCATCCCCGCCTTCCCGATCTGGCTGCTCTCGGGGCTGCTGGTGTGGAATCTGTTCTCGACCGGCCTCGGCGCCGCGACAGGGTCTGTCGTCGCCAACTCCGGGTTGGTGAAGAAGGTGTCGTTCCCGCGCGAGATCCTTCCGATCGCCGCCGTCGGCAGCATGCTGGTGCACTTCTTCCTTCAGAGCAGCGTGCTGTTCGTCGTGCTCGCGATCGTGCGTTGGGACGTCGCGTGGGCGTACATCCCGCTCATCCCGTTGGCGCTCATCGTGCTCCTGCTGCTCACGAGCGCGCTCGGGATCCTGCTCTCCGCGATCAACGTCTACCTGCGGGATACCTCGCATTTCCTCGAGCTCGCACTGCTCGCGTGGTTCTGGATGACGCCGATCGTGTATCAGTTCCAGACCGTCGCGCGGAAACCCGGGTGGTCGAAGTGGCCCTGGTTCGCGAACCCGGTCACACCGATCGTGCTGGTCTTCCAGCGATCGATCTACGCACGCCTCGACAACGTGCACACCGTCAACGGGGTTCGCACCGTCACTCCCTTGTTGCCTCACTGGCCGTACTGGGGCTTCGTCGCCTACCTCGGCTACTCGCTCGCATTCGCCGTCATCACGTTGACGCTCGCTGTGCGAGTGTTCGGTCGCTCGGAGGCGAACTTCGCGGAGGAGCTCTAGGTGACGGCCGCGATCGAGGTCCGCAGCGTCTCCAAGCAGTTCAAGCTGTACCACGAGCACTACACGTCGCTGAAGGAACGGTTCATCCACTACGGGCGGATCCCGTACGAGCCGTTCATGGCGCTGGAAGACGTCGACTTCGACGTCGAGCAGGGATCAACGGTCGGGATCCTCGGTCACAACGGTTGTGGCAAGTCGACGTTGCTGAAGTGCGTCGCCGGGATCCTGCAACCGACGCGGGGCGAGATCGTCACCCGCGGTCGGATGGCGGCGTTGCTGGAGCTCGGCGCCGGCTTCAACCACGAGCTCACCGGACGCGAGAACGTTTTCATGAACGCGTCGATCCTCGGCCTCTCCAAGCGCGACACGGTGAAGATCTTCGACGAGATCGTCGCGTTCGCGGAGCTCGAGAAGTTCATCGACATGCAGGTGCGTCACTACTCGTCGGGCATGTACGTGCGCCTCGGCTTCGCAGTGGCGGTGAACGTCGAGCCCGACATCCTGCTCGTCGACGAGGTGCTGTCGGTCGGTGACGAGGCCTTCCAGCGCAAGTGCATCGAGCGGGTCAAGAAGTTCCAACAAGAGGGCCGCACCATCTTGGTCGTGACCCACGCCGCCGACCTCGTGCGCCGCATTTGCGACCGGGCGATCGTGCTCGACCACGGGAAGCTGGTGATCGACGCTCTCCCCGGAGAAGCCGTGCGTGTGTTCCGCGAGTCGCTGCACGGCGGCGAGTTGAACGAGTCGAGCGAGCCGGGACCGGCGGAGATCGAGCCGGAGGCAGGCGCCGCTCCCATCGCCGAGACTGCGACGCATCGGGTGCGGATCACGAACGTGCTGGTCGAGCACCCCGGCCTGACGGAACGCAACTGGTTGTTGCCCGACGAGCCGATGACGATCCGGCTCGGCTACCACGCGACCGAGCGCACCGACGACATCCTCTTTGGGATCCTGATCCACGACCAGGACGGCAACCAGCTCTTCGGCACGAACACGCGCCTGCTCGGAATCGATGTGCCGCCCGCCGACGGCGCCGGCGAGATGTCGTTCGAGTTCCACCGCGTTCCTCTGCTCGACGGCACGTACCTCGTCACGCTCGCGATCCAGTCGGTCGACGAGGGAACCGTGTACGACTGGCGCGAGCAACAGACGAGCTTCGAAGTGATGAACCCCTCGCAGACGAGCGGGCTCGTGTCGTTCCCGCTCGACGTGAAGTTCGTGGACCCGGCGCAAGCGACGCAGGGCACCGGCCCGAGCCCGGGTACCGGCGCGTGAGCGTCCGCGAGCTGCTCGTCACTCCCGTCCGGCGCGCGCTACGCGAAGGCGCGGCGCGTTGGCCACTGTTCCGCCGGATCGTAGAAATCGGTGCGCATGAGCTCGAGCGCGCTCTCCACGACGACCTCTA
>JAODBI010000043.1 GCA_025463875.1 Actinomycetes bacterium | reverse complement strand
TCACCCAGGAGCTGTTCGGCGCAGAAGACCCCGACCTCAAACGCGACGTCGTGTCGTCGGAAGAGATGGTCCAGGTCATCACGGACTTCTACCAGTACTTCTCGGCATTGACCGCCGACCGCCAGGGCCGCCCCACCGACGATCTCGCCACGCTCATCGCCAACGGGACGATCGACGACGCCCCGATGCCCGACCTGGAGAAGATGGGCTACTACGTCATCATTGCCACGGCCGGCCACGACACCACCGCCGCCGCGATGGCCGGCGGACTGCGCGCACTTGCGGAACACCCAGATCAGTTGCGGATCCTGCAGAACCATCCCGAACTGTTGTCCAATGCGGTCGAAGAGATGATCCGGTGGACGGCACCGGTGCGGCACTTCATGCGCACCGCGCAGGTCGAGACCGAGATAGCCGGCGCCAAGATCGCGAAGGGCGACTGGCTCTACCTGTCGTACCTTGCCGGCAACCTCGACCCAGGGGTCTTCGAGAATCCGTTGCGCTTCGACGTCACGCGTCAAAACGCCGACAAGCACGTCGCGTTCGGCTACGGGATCCACTTCTGCCTCGGCGCCCAACTCGCACGCCTCGAGCTCCGCTCGCTGTTCGGCGAACTGGTGCCGCGGCTCCAATCCCTTGAGCTGTCGGGCGAGCCGCGGTCCGCGAAGACCACCTTCGTGGGGGGCCACAAAACCGTTCCGATCCGCTACTCCCTCTCGGCTTCACAATCGTCTCCCCGGAAAAGCGCCTCGACATGGTCAGAGATGTCGTGACCATGCCCGGAACGACTTGTCGCGCTTCACGATCCCACTCCGATCGGGCTCGGGACGGCGTGTTCGATGACGAGTCGGGTGAGCTCGATTCGGGAGGTGATCGAGAGCTTCCGGAAGATTTGGCGAAGGTGGAAGTCGACCGTGTGCGGCGACACGAAGAGACGCGCCGCGACTTCACGGTTCGTGAGACCTTCGGCGACGAGCTCCGCGATGCCGAGCTCCGACGACCGCAGACTCGACCATCCCCATTTCGGCGGGCGCGATACGCGGACACGCGTGCGTGGGCCGGTCGTGGCGGCCGGCTCGAGCTCGTCCAGGTAGACGAGCGCACCCACCACGTCACGGCGGACGACCACCGGTTCGCAACGGGCGCTGAAGGCCCGGGCTCGCAGGTGTAGATCGTGGGCCGAGCCGTCGGTCCGTTCGAGCCGGATCGACGCCCAGTCCCAGAGGTATGCACGATCGGCCGTGTCGACAAGCCGCGCCGCGGAGGCATTCACGAGCATCTCGTTCCCGTTTAGCGCGATGACGGCGCTGCGGGCCCGCCGCCGCGCCCGAAGGAAGTGTTCGACGAGCGCGCGGTCGGCAACCGCCGCACTGTCGAGCACGCGCTCGGCGATCGTGCGAGCCGCAAGTTGTGCGTAGGGGAGTATGAGCGCGCCGACATCCGCGGTTGCGCCTTTGATGCCGACGGCTCCCACCGGTGTGTCGCGACGCGGATCATCGATCGGCGCAGTCACGTAGGCAACCTCGGGTGGCCGGGCGGCCCCGTGTTCGTCGCCTCGAACGCTCCCGAGGACGTTGTTGTCAGCGTCCGTGAGCACGATGCTGACCGCGAGATCACCGAGGTCTTCGGCGAGTCGTTCGAGAACTGGCAAACCCGCGCGGGCAAGCCGGCCGCCGACATCGGGCTCACAGGCGACGGACGCCTCGATGTCGATGGTGGATTTCCCGTCCGAGTCGTATGCGAGCATCTTCAGCCTCCGTGGTTTCATCCGACTCGGAGACCATCGCGCTTCACGTCCGACGCGTCGTCGAGGCCAGCCACCGTCTTTGTCTTCCCGTTCTCGGCAGCCAGATCTTCCTGCTGGCAGCAATGCGCGGAGCATCGGTTCGGACGATGCTGTAGGCGTGAAAGACCAGGCGAAGGCCGACCCTTGCGAGTACTGATCGTTGACGACAGTCCGCATTTCCTCGACGCGGCACGCGAGGTCCTGGAGGGGGAAGGACTGACCGTAGTCGGCTGCGCGTCAGCCGGCGCCGGTGCGCTTCAGCTCACTCACGAGCTGAAGCCGGATGTCGTCCTCGTCGATGTCGATCTCGGGGACGAGAGCGGATTCGATCTGGCTGAACGATTCGCAACCACGGCGACGGCGCGCGTCATCATGATCTCCGTGTATCCCGAGGCCGAGCTGACTGATCTCCTCGTTGCGAGTCCTGCCGCCGGTTTCGTCGCGAAGTCCGAGCTGTCGGCGGGCGCCATCCGAAAGGTGCTCGGTTGCCACGCGCGTCCGCCCGGCTAGCGCGCTTCGAGAAACGCGATAACGGCGAGCACGCGCCGATGGTCGTCGGGTGATTCCGGGAGCTGCAATTTCGTCAAGATGCTCTTGACGTGTTTTTCCACCGTGCCGTCGGTCACCCAGAGCCGTCGACCGATGCCGGCGTTCGAGCATCCCTCGGCCATGAGCGCGAGCACTTCGCGTTCGCGAGCCGTCAGGAGTGCGAGCGGATCATTGCGACGACGAGCGGCAACCAATTCTTGGATGAGGCTCGGATCGACGATTGAGGCGCCCCGCGCGATACGCGCGACCGTGTCGATGAACTCGCCCACGTCGGTGACCCGGCTCTTGAGGAGATAGCCGATGCGTTCGCCGCCGGCGAGCAGCTCGATCGCCTCCTCGACCTCCACGTGCGCCGACAAGACCAGGATCCCGACCGCCGGATGCTCCTCTCGGATCGACCGTGCCGCGTCGAGCCCCTCGGTGGAGTGCGTCGGTGGCATCCGGATGTCGACGATGACGAGCTCGGGCTCGCGTTCGCGGACCAGGGTGAGCAGTGCGACCGCGTCTCCGGCCTGACCGACCACGTCGAATCCGCTGCGCGCGAGCAGGCTCGCAAGGCCCTCGCGCAGCAGGACGTCGTCGTCCGCGATCGCGATGCGGACCGCGCGTTCCTTCGCTCCCGTGTCATCGACGACCATTGTCACCGCTCTCCATCGCGATCCGGGCAAGGATCGCCGTCCCGTGTCCGACACTGTTTGCGATCTCGAACGTACCGCCGAGCGACTCGACGCGATCTTGCAAGCCGGTGAGTCCCGACCCTCGGGTCGGATCGGCGCCTCCGACGCCGTCGTCTCGGATCGAGATCTGCGCAACCAGATCGTCGACGTCGACGCGGATGTACACCACGGACGCGCCGGAGTGCTTGACCGCGTTGGTGAGGGCCTCCGAAACGACGTAGTAAGCGCCGACCTCGATCCGCTCCGGCAACCGCGTGTCCGAGCTCAGCTCGAGCTCGACGGGTATCGCCGAGCGGCGGGCCAGCGCCTTGATCGCCGGGCCCAACCCGCCCTTGGAAAGGATCGCGGGAGGAATCCCGCGGGAGATCTCCTGGAGGTCGTCGACCGCGGCGGCGAGTCCCTTTGCGGTACGAGACAACTGCGTTCTGATGCCTGTCATGTCGGGTGGCACCGCGGCCTCGGTCGCGCGTAGCTCGAGCGCGAGTGCAGTGAGTCGCTGCTGCGTACCGTCGTGCAGGTCGCGCTCGATACGACGGCGGGCTTCGTCGGCCGCCGCGAGCACGCGGGCGCGCGAAGCCGCCAGCTCGTCCCGGCTTTCGGCATTGGCGATTGCCAACGCGACGAGGGCGGTGAAAGCGGCGAGCCGCGCTTCGGTGTCGCCCCGGAACCGCCGACCGCCGGTGGAGGTCGCGACGGCTACGCCCCACAGTTCGCCTTCGACGACGATCGGCGCGCCGACCGACGTGCGGGCGCCCGCGGCGCGCGCTTCGGTGCCGATCTCGCCGGTGCCGTCGGCGCGGTTGTCGATCCGCGCCGGCCGTCCGGTCCTCGCCACGAGTGTCGTCACATTGTGACCGCCGAGCTTCCATCGGGCGGCCGCGGGCAGATCGGTGCCGGGCTTCGACCAACGCGCGATGTTGCTGGCCGTGCGATCACGTTCAAAGCGGTATATCTGCGTGGTATCGGCGGGAATCAAGAGGCCGATCTCGGCGGTGACCGACGCGAAGACTTCGTCCGGCGGCGCGGCACGCGCGACGAGGGTGGCGACCCTCCGCAACGCGCCTTGTTCCGCGGCGAGGCGGGTGAGCTCGCCAACCAAGATCGCGATCGCGACTCCCACGAACACGAAGGCGAGGATCTTGGCCAGGTCGACTCCGAGCGGGTCGCGGAGGCCGCCGTAGTGGCGTACGTGGAGAAACACGCCCGCCAACACACCCACCGCGACTGCGGTGAGCGCCGGTCGCAGCCCGCCGATGAGCGCGGCGGCGATCACGGCCAGAAGCACGAAGAGGAGAACGCTCGAAAGGGCGAAGAACGAACCGAACGGCAGCAGGACCGCGGTGATGATCACCGGCCCGGCGATCGCGACGACCCAGTCGGCCCGGCGGCGGCGCGCGAGCGATCGGCGCTCGCACGCGCTGGTGACGAAGCCGCGGAAGGCGTTGCGCATTCGATCGGCCTCCCCCAAGGGGCTGACTCCATCCCCGGACGCTCTCTTGACTACACGATGACACGCCGAGTTCACCCCGAGCACGCGTAGTCATGGTGTCGAGCCCTCCTTTCGCCGCGGATCAGGTCGCCCGAGCGGCCAGTACGACCTTCGTCACGATGGTCGCGTCATTGCGCACCAGGCGGAGGGTTGCCACGTCGCCGGGTTGGTGCTCGCGCACGGCAAGAACCAGGTCGTCCGCAGACTGCACCGGCGTCGCGTCGAGCTGGATGACGACGTCACCGGGCCGCAGTCCGGCTGTCGCGGCGGGTCCTCCCGGGCTGACGACGACGACCATGGCCCCGGTCGACGCCGATGTCCCGAGTTGCTTGGCGATGTCAGGAGTGAGCGTCTGGGTCGTGAGCCCGATGTAGGGATGCTTCACGGAACCGGTAGCGAGCAGCTGCTTCACGGAGCTGACGACCGTCGGCGCCGGTATCGCGAGACCGATGGACACCGCGCCGGTCGATGGCGGCAGATAGGCCTCGGTCATGCCCACGACATTGCCGCGATCGTCGACGAGCGCGCCGCCCGAGTTGCCGGGTGAGATCGGCGCACTGGTTTGGAGGAGATCGGCGATCGGCGGTGTGCCGGGCGCGCCCGGAACGTTGCGGCCGGAGCCGGACACGATCCCGATGCTGGCCGACTCCGTGAGGCCGAGCGGCGACCCGAGCGCGACGACGAACGTTCCCACCGGCGCGGTACCGGCCGCCCATTTCGCGACGGGGAGGTTCGTGCGAGCAACGTTGATGAGCGCGGTATCGGAGTAGGGGTCGCCCGCGCGCAGTGTGGCCGTGACGTGTTGGCCGTCGGCGAACTGCACTGCGATCGAGGTCGCGTTGGCGATGACGTGATTATTCGTGACGATCGTTCCGTCGCTCGACCAGATGATGCCTGAACCCTCGCCCAGATTCGTCACTACGGTCACTACCGTCGGTTGGGCCCTGGCACCGAGGCCGGGAAGCAGATCGAGGGTGAGGGCCGGCGCCGACGAGGCGGTGGTCGTCGTCGTCGCCGACGACGCGCTACGCGCCGTGGAGCTACACGCCGCAAGACTCAGCACCAGCGAAACGGCGACGGCGGGGATGGCGAACTTGTTCTTCATGTCTCACGGTCTCCCGAATCGATTCTCACGACATTGCGTAGCTGAAGGCCTTCAGGACCAAGGCTTCGAGGTCTTCTCGCTCCGGCGCGCAGTCACCGCCCGTTGTCACGAGGACATGACCGTCGATGGACGGCGCCGCGCGGTGCGCCCATCCCGCGCCGTCTGGCTCTCGGCATGCGATGGCCGGCATCACCGCGGCAACGCCGGAGCCGGCTTCACCATCTGAAGTTCGCCGCCTCAAACCCGTGATCAGCAACAGTTGACGTCGTTTGAGGGGCGGGCAATCGACCACGAAGACTCGGACGGCCGGCCACCTTTCGTCACGCGGCCGCTCGATGACCCAGGGGAGGCTACGCACCCATTCGTCGAGGTCGGCATACGCGCAGGTCGGATGCTCCGATGACGAAGCGCGCGCGGCGCGCCGGCGGATCATGTCGACCCTCCCGCCGCGAGTGCGGCCCGGGGCGCGGTTGCACGCGCGTGCGGAGCTGGTGAGCTGGCCATGCCCACGGCAGGTTTCATGCCTCTGAGGATGAGACCGAAGGCCGCGCGGTTCATCCCGGACACGCGTAGTGCTGGAACAGAACGATGTGCCGCGCGCACTACGCGTGCTCGGGGTGAAGCGAGGTCGACCAAGCGCCATCCTCGGAGGGTCCGCCACGCAGCAGGAGCACCGAGGTGAACCGACGCAGTCGACGAACCGGATTCGCCCGAGTGGGAGCGGCCGCGATCGCAACGCTCGTGTTCGCGGCTTGCGCCGGGGGCTCCCCGGGTCCCCACGCCCAGAGTGCGGAACGACCGCTGAGCGTCACCAACGCCGGCCCCACGCCGGAGGTGTTCGTGTATCGCCCCGAACCCCGCGGTTCGCACCCGCCGATGCCGCCGACGGGGCAGAACGGCATATGGGTCGAGAGCGTCGAACCCGGCGAGAACGCGGCGCGGAGTTGCCCCCCGCGCGCCCGCCCACCGTCACGACCGGCTGCGCCTGACCGTGTCGACTACGCGTGCTCGGGGTGAACGCGGCTCGCCGAGAGCGCATCGTCGTCGCATGCAACCGTTGAGGAAGGGACGAGAACGATGACAGCAGACGCTGGACCTGTTGCCGTGTTGGGTGTCGGCGCGATGGGTCAGGGCATGGCCGACAGCTTGTTGCGCGCGGGCATTCGCACGGTCGTGTGGGACCGCGACGTCGAGGCGGCGGCTCGTCTCGGCGTGCCGGGCGCCACGGTTGCGGGCACCGCGGAGGAGGCCGTCGCCGGTGCCGCGATTGCGATCACGATGGTGCCGGACGCCGCCGCCGTCCTCTCCGTCGCACTCGAGTCGCGGATGCTGCGCGCGCTGCCGTCCGGAGCGGTCTGGGCGCAGATGAGCACGATCGGCGTCGAGGGGACCGACCGCGTCGCGGCGCTGGTCGCGAGCGAACGCCCGGACGTGACCTTCGTAGACGCACCCGTGTCCGGTACGAGAGGTCCGGCCGAGCAGGGCCGACTGACGATCTTCGCGTCGGGTCCCGACTCGGCGCGGGCTCGCCTGGCACCGATCTTCGACGCGCTCGGTCAGCGCACGCTCTGGCTCGGACCGGTGGGGCTCGGGTCGCGCTTGAAGCTCGTGAACAACACCCTGCTCGCGTTCATCGTCGAGGGAATTGCCGAATCGATCTCGCTGGCGCACAGTCTGAGTCTCACGACGCAGGCCGTGATCGACGGGGTCGCCTCGGGCCCGCTTGCGTCGGCCTATACGAATGCAAAGATGCAACGCATCGCCGACGGGGAGTACGGGCCCGAGTACTCACTGGCGCTCGGCCTGAAGGATGTGCGACTCGCACTCGACGCCGGGGACGAGCAGTTGCCCGTGCTCGCCCAGCTCGCCAGTACCTGGCAGGTGTTGGTGGATCGCGGACTGGGCCACGAGGACGTGACGGTCGTCACCCGCGCACTCGATCGCATCGCGGCGTCGTGAGTACGGCGGCAACGGCGCGCAACGAGATCGCCGGCTTCGCCGAATATCAACGCACGCGCGATCGGCGCGTGCGCGACCAACTCGTCGCGGCACACGTGGGCCTCGCATACGCAACCGCGCAGCGTTTCGTCGGTCGGGGCGAAGAGCTGGAAGACCTGCGCCAGGTGGCGCTCATCGCGCTCGTGCAGGCCGTCGAGCGGTTCGATCCGTCACGCGGATGGAGTTTTGCGACTTTCGCCACGCCCACGATTGCCGGAACCTTGAAGCGGCACTTCCGCGATCGTGCATGGGTCATTCGACCGCCACGATCGGTGCAGGAGCGCTTTCTCGCGGTGTCGCGTGTCGTCGAGCAACTCACGGGTGACCTGCGGCGCGGGCCCACGGTCGCGGAGATCGCCGACTGCGGTGGCTGGTCTGCGGAGGAGGTGCACGAAGCGTTCGCGGCTCGAGAGTGTCGATACGCGGCGCACCGGAGGGCCACCGACGATGACCCGACGATCGAGTACGGCATCGTTGACCGGGGCCTGTCGACGGTCGAGGACCGGGAAGCCATCGATCATCTCCTGGGCCGGCTGGGCGAACGCGAACGCGACGTCGTCAGGATGCGGTTCTTCGAAGGGCTCGACCAAAAGGCGATCGGTCGGCGGATGGGTGTGAGCCAGATGTACGTGTGCCGGTTGCTCAATGCCAGCATCGAGCGCCTCCGAGGAACCGGAGTGGAGGTCGCGGGGGCCGCCGGGTCATGACGATCCGGGAACTACGTATTCGCGGGACGAAACAGGAGTCGTGAAGGGCGACGATCTCCGTGTGAGTTCCGTCGACGTCTTCGACGGATACGTCTGACCTTGTCGAGAGGACCAACGATGCAGGTGTTCGTGCTTGGTTTCCTCGTCATCGCCGCAACCTGGATCGTCGTTGTCGGCGGACGCGCGGCTGCGGCCGCCCGTTTCAATCGTGCGCTCCGTGCGTACGCCGATCCGATCGCGGTCGACACGGAGGGCTCCCCTCAGAACGACGAGTTGCGCCACTGGGATCAGCGGCCCGGATCGCGGATCACTGCATAGCGGGTCGTCTTCCCGTTGATGCCCCAGTTGAAGTACTCCCGCGTCAGCCTTCCGACGTCAGACCTACCCGACGGCGGGTCTTACGTCCGATCCGGGCGGCGGTCGCCGTGTTCGATTCGACCGTAAGGTTCACGTCGTCTTCTTCCTCGGATGGCACATCCAGCTGGGTGCCGGTCGCCTCGATTGCCTTCTGCGCAGTTTCGATCAGGACCAGCGAAGCACGATCCATCTCACGAGTTGCCGCGATGACCTGCCGGCGACGACGTACCTGCAAGCGCAGGAGGCCGAGATTGAGAAGGATCGTTCCGAAGATGAGGAAGATGATCACTCGAACTCTTTTCCGGAACTCACGGCGAACCGGCGCCCGTCGTGTTCGCAACGGTGACGTGGTTGAACTTCGAGACGCAGCGTCCCCGCTGTACTCCGTCCGCGGATTATGCAGAGCGGCTGTACAGCTTTCAAGACCGAGTAATGGTCGACCCGCAACGTGAACGGGTGACTACGGATCGAAGCGTTTGACGGGCCGCTCGCGCGAAGCGCTTTCACAAGGGAAAGACGCCCGGAACCGTGGCGACGTATCGCCGCAGTTGCGTTGACAACCTGTCCTCGATCCCGACATTACGATTTGAGCGTGACCGACGGACCGAGCGTCGCCAGGTCCGAACAGGCCCCACAGGTGGCCTCGGATGCGGATGGGAGCAAGGTCGCGGGGTTCGACGACGTCACCTCGGTGCCCCTCGTATCCAACGTCGAGGAACGGGGCAGGCTTCTCGAGTTCGATTTCGACGCGCTGCCGTTCACGGTGCGGCGCGTGTTCATGATCACCGACGTTCCCCCTGGAACGAAGCGGGGCGGACACCTCCACCGTTCCGGTGCTCAGATCGTCGCCTGTATCAGCGGCCGCGTCGACGTCGAGCTGAGGCGGGGCGCGGCGCGCTTCACCGCGACGTTGACGCCGGACGCGGGCGGGCTGTACATCCCGGCCGGCATCTGGGCCGCGCAGCGGTATCTCGAAGAGGGGAGCGCGCTGGTCGTCCTCGCCAGCGACCCGTTCGACCCGGCCGACTACGAGACTTCGTTCTGAGTTGCCGGGGGATGCGGCGCGGCGCGGCGGCTGACGTCTCGGTTTGTATCCCGGCGTTTCGGTCGGCGGATTTCATCGATCGCACGCTGCGCTGTGCCCGCGAGCAGACCCACGATGCGCTGCGGATCGTCGTATCGATCGATCTGTCCGACGACGACACCGAGGAGCTCTGTAACGCCCACGGGCGCGCCGACCGCCGACTAGAGGTCCACGCCCACCGCGAGCGGCTCGGCTGGGCAGGGAACGTCAATTTCCTGCTCGACCAGGTGGACACCGAGTTCGCGTTCCTCTATTTCCACGACGACATCATCGAGCCCACATACACCGAGCGACTGATCGGCCGCCTCCGGGAGCGATCCGACGCGGCGAGCGCCCACTGCGACATGGGTCATTTCGGCGGCAGCGACTGGGTCAACTCCGGCCGCCAATACGACGGGACGGCGGGCGAGCGGGTGCTGACGTTCCTGGTTGCTCCCGATCGTGGGTCACTCCTTCGCAGCATGCTGCGAAGGACGGTGCTCGACGACGGACTGCGACTGCCGACCGGCTCGAAGACCGGCGTCTGGGCCAATGAACCGTTCCTGATGAAGCTGCTGGCCGCCGGGCCCGCGCTGCGGGTGCCGGAGACGCTCTACCGGCGATGGGACGAGCGGGGCGGCGGGCTCACCGAGAGCTGGCTCTCGCTCGGCGTCGATGAGATCATCGACGGCCATCGCGTCAATGCCGAGTATGCGCTCGCGGTCATCGACGGCATGCGCCTACCACCCGAGGAGCGAGCCGTGTTGCTGTTCGCCCTGTTCGTGAACATGACCGGCCGCATGCGGGCGGCCGAGCGCACGTATGACGCTCCGACGGTGAACCCGCCCGAACGCCTGCTCCCGATCTTCGCCGGCATCACGGTTCCCCCGGGGCTGCACGCGCTGCCGGCGCCACTGAAAACCTGGACCGAGAAGGCCTACGACCGCCTCTTGCACGACACCGGTGTGCGAGCGCTGCACGTCGGCGACCACGCGCAGGCAGTCGCGGCCTTCGACACGCTCGTCGGGCGGCACCCGACGAACGCCGACGCGTGGCTGCGCCTCGCCGACGCGTACCGCGGCGCGGGCCGCACCTCCGACGCCGAGCAGGCGCTCCTTCGAGCGCGCTCGGTGCACCCTTCATGACACGACGCAGCGTCGCGGTGCTCGGTGCCGGGATCATGGGCGGCTCCGCGGCTCTTCACCTGGCGCGGCTCGGGGTACCGGTGACGGTGTTCGATCACGAGAACGCGCCGTTCCGCGGCGCCAGCCGCTGGAACGAGGGGAAGATCCACCTCGGGTTCCTGTACTCCGCCGACCCGACCCTCGACACGGCGCGCGCCCTGCTCCCCGGCGGCCTGGACTTCAAGGACCAGGTCGAGGCGCTCACTGCGATCGCGCTCGGCCCCGTCACGACGCCGGCCGACGACCTCTATCTCGTGCATCGCGACTCGGTGACCCCACCCGACGCGGCGGCGCGCTACTTCGCAGCTGTGGCGGAGCTCGTGCGCTCGCACCCGAAGGCGCACCGATACCTGACGGACGCGTCCCGCACCGGGGTCGAGCCTCTCTCGTCGTCGGAGTTGTCCGACCTCGCCGACCCGTCGGTCGTCGTCGCCGGCTTTCGTATCCCGGAGCGTTCGGTCGACACCAACCGCGTCGCAGACGCGTTCGTCGACGCGCTCGATGGCGAGCCCCTCGTCGAGCTGTGCTTGGGCCGGCACGTCACCGGCGTCGCGCCCGTCGGCGAGCGTCAGGACCGGTGGCGCGTGCATGCGAGCAATGGACGCGACGGCAATGGGCGAGAGGACCACGGGCCCTTCGACGCGGTCGTGAACGCGCTGTGGGAAGGTCGACCCCGCATCGACTGCACTGTCGGTCACCGGCCCGACAGGGCCGAGCACCACCGGTATCGGGTGTCGCTGTTCGTGCGCACCGCGACCGCGCTCGAGTCGCCCAGCGCGGTCTTGGCGGTGGGACCCTTCGGAGACGTGAAGTCCTACAGCGAACGCGACTTCTATCTCTCTTGGTACCCGTCGGGGCTGCTCGCCCGCGCCGAGGCTGTCGACCCGCCACCCGTCCCGACTGTGAGCGACCGCGAAAAGCAGCGCATCGCCCGCGAGGTGTTCGCGGCGTTGGGCGACATCCTCCCGTGGGTGCGCAGCATCGAGCGCGCCGCTTCAGACGTCCGCGTCCAAGGCGGTTGGGTGTACTCGCAGGGTGGCGGCTTGCTCGACGATCCCGTCGCCGCGGTCCACCGCCGCAACCGACTCGGGATCACTCGGCTCGGTTCGTATTTCTCGGTCGACACCGGCAAGTACTCGGTGGCGCCGACGCTTGCGGAGCGACTCGCGCGCGCGGTCGCGGAGACGTGACGCAGGCGCGGCGGTGATCGCCGTGTGATCATGACACTGTGCTGCGTGACGACGAGTTGGCGGCGTACCGACGGGACGGGTTCCACCGCGGCGCCAGAGTCGGATCGGTGCGCGAGATGGATCGCGTTCGCGAGCGCATCGACGCGTGCCTGGCGGAGCCCATCGTGGCCGCGCACCCCGACGTGCACCGCCACCTCGACAACCGCACGGTCTACGACATCTGTGCGCATCCCGAGATCGTGGACCGGGTTGCCTCGATACTTGGTCCCGACCTCGTGGTTTGGCACTCCCGCGTGTTCCACAAGCGCCACGACGAACCGCCCATCCGGTGGCACCAGGACGGTGTGTACTGGAGCCTCGAGCCGCTCGTGTCGGTCTCGGCGTGGATCGCGATCGACGCCGCGGAACGCGCCAACGCCTGCGTCGAAGTGATCCCCGGCTCCCACCTTCGTCGGTTGCCCCACGTGCGTACCTCGACGGCGGGCCGCTTCGGGCACCAAGCTGATCCCGACCACGTCGACGCGTCTACGGCCGTGGCCATCGAGCTGGAGCCGGGCGAGTTCTTCTTGTTCGACACCTGGGTTCTCCACTCGTCGGTGGCGAACACATCGGGCCGACGCCGGACGGCGCTCTCAGTTCGCTACACCACTCCCGACGTGACCGTTGCCGCGAACACGTTGTCACCGTCGGTTTCCGGGTACGGCGTCCAGCTGGTTCGCGGACAGCTCCGCGACTCCAAAAACCGGGTGGCGCCCCCGCCCGACCCGGGCTGAGAGCGTTGCCGCCGAGAATCCGGTCGTGGGGGAGCGCGTCGCGAAATTCCGACGGTCGCGCCGGCGCGACCGCCCGATGCATCGTCCGTGGTGCCACCACGTTTCGGCGGTGGTGGTCTCGAGGTCCCGTGTGCCGGGGCGACACTCACGGCGCGGAGTCGCGTAAGCGCTTCTCCCAGACGAGGATCGTGTCATCGACCTCGATCGGCCCGGTGCGCAGTTGGACAGTTCCCTGGATGCGTATGGGAGCCTCGCCCGCACTGCCGTATCCACATCGACGATAGAGCGCTTGCGCCGCCGCATTGTCGACACTGACGCCGAGACGTAGTCGATCGAAGCCGCGCGTGCGTGCCTCGTTCTCTGCGTACGCGGTGAGCGCGCGAGCGACGCCGCGTCGCCGGTGTTCGAGCCGAACCTCCAGATCTTGCAACTCCGGCGGATCGGTCAGTGCGAGGTGTGCGTGCCCGAGCGGCTCGCGGCCGTGCCAAGCCACGAGATACATCCCGTCGCCCTGGTGTAGCCGCGCGAGACCGAGAACGGCGACGACCGAATCGATCTCGGTCGAATCCAGCGGTCGGATCTCCCGCACGCCGCACACATTGCCGCATCGAGAACGTGACGGCGAGCGCCGATCGCGAGTCTCGTGCTCTCTCTATTGTCGCCGACGCGGTCACCCGATCGTGGTTGTGTCGAAGACCGCGTTGGTGTCGGCTCGGACGGCGTCGACGGTCAGCGATGTGGGCGAGACGGTGATCTTGAGGTACTGGTAGTAGGTCGCTTCGCGGAAGGCGGTGTACGCAGGAGCGGGAATCGTGAAGAGATTGAATCCGTTGCCACCCGCGCCGGAGACGAGGTAGGTGATGCCGCCCGCGGTTGCGACGCCGTTCGTCATGGGCACCGTGCGTTCGTAGTTGTGGCTGTTGCCGGAGAGCACGAGGTTGACGTGTTGGGCCTGGAACAGCGGTACGAGATCCGACCGTCCCGCCTTCGAGCTGGAAACCGCAGACGATGAGCTGTACGGCGGCGTCTGCATTGCCACGATGCGCCACTTGTCGCGCTGGTGGCGGGCGAGATCGGCCTGGGCGAATGCATATTGCGGGCTGCCGACCGTGAACGGCAGTTCGGTGTCGAGCACGAGGATGTGCGCGTCGCCCCACGTGTAGCTGTACCAACTGTGGTTGGAACCGGGCATGGGGAAGTTCTGCCAGAACACCCCGTCGCCGAAGTAGTCCTGATTACCGTTCGCGGGAAAGAACGCCTGCTTCGGGAGCGCAGCCGCGAACGGCTTGTAGAAGCGGGCGTCGAAGTCGGAGTAGGTCGTGGTGTAGTTCGGGTCGGGGTTGCCGCTCGAGGGATAGATGTTGTCGCCGAGGGTTTGGATGAACTTCGTTCCGGCCCCCGCGATGTTCGTCGCGTTCTGCGTCAGACCGGGGCTGGCGCCGCCGAAGTCACCGATCGCGGCGAAGCTATACGTGCCCCCCGCGAATGCGGGCGTGTTGAAAGTCGCGGTCGCGCTGGCGAGCGCAGCTCCGTTTCCGACGCGGTACTGATACGCGGTCCCCGCCGCGAGGCCGCCGATCGTCACTTGGTGGTGCTGGACGGTGCCGGCCGGGTCGGGCACCGAGTGGCCGGTGGGCGACGTCGTACCCCATGTGACTACTCCGGGTGTCGGGAGGTTGCTCCACCACGACACCACCGCGGTCGTTGCGGAGACGTTCGACAAGTACGGCCCGCGGGTGATCAGCAGCGTTCCGGCGGCGGGTGTCGACGCAGATCTGCCGGACGTGGCGATTGACAGGTTACCGTTCGAGTCGACCGTCTTGATCGAATAGCTGTGCGTACTCGAGGCGGCGAGGCCGCTGTCGGAGTACCGCGGCGCCGCCGGGCGCGAGACCATGGCGACCATCGCGCCGTCGCGAAGCACGAGGTAGGACGCGGCGTCGGTCGACGTCGACAAGGCCCAGAAGATGTCGAGCCGCGAAGACGAGAAGACCTTCACCGTCACACTGCTATTGGAGGGTGGTGCCGGCGCGATGGTGTCGCTACTTGCACTCGTCGTGAGCGTGACGGTCCTCATGACCGACTGGTTGTTGGCCGCGTCGATGGCGACGATCCCGAACTTGTACGCGGCGCCACTAAAAAGCTGCGTCGCCGAGTACGGGGTCGCGGCGTCCATGGACTTGACGAGCGAGAGCGCGGAATCCGCGGCTGACGCGGGTCCGCGATAGACCCGGTACCCCTCGACGCGGACGTCATCGGTCGATTTGCTCCACGTCAGTGTCGCCGACGTGGCCGTAATCGCTGACACGGAAATGACACCCGGCTCGGTGGGCGGCGTCGTGTCCGCCGCAGACGCGACTCCCGCCGACCACGCGGTAGCGGCCGCCAGTGCAAGCGCGAGCACGAGTACCTTCGCCGCCGTCCCCTTTGTCCGGGCGGCCGCGATCTCACGATGCATCCGGGTCTTCTACCACCCACGTCCGCGCCCACTCGACGCGGGCGAGCGGTCATGCCCCGAAGGCGGACGAATATCCCGTCTCTTTCGACGAACTTGCGCAGTTCGCGACGGAGTGTGCCGAAGCTCGTCGTCGTGTGACGTCGACTGCTGCTCAGGTGTCCGGAGCCTGGGGGAGTCTCTTGCTTCCCGTGGGTGTCACCGAGTCAGGAGCCGGATCACGTTGAGGCTCCCGGCCCCGTATCGCAGGCTGGGCTCCACGTAGGTGTTCTCGAGGAATTCGTTCCAGGAAATAAGCATCCATCCGTCCGGACCAGACGTGAGGTTGCCGGCATAGAGCCGTAGCAGCGTTTCCGCGCCCTTCCGGGGCACACAAGACCCGCCGAGCCCGAAATTCGCCTTGTTGTAGCCGACGGCCAGCGGACTGAACCACAACTTGCGCTGCAAGTGCAGCATGAAGGAAAGCGAGCGCAGCTGAGCGAAGGATTGAGGGTTCGCGTACGGATTCTGCGACGACCAGTACCAGCCGTCGCCGTCGAACACATTCGCAACGCCACGCTTCCATTGGGCGAGCCCGTGCTCATCGCCAATGAGTGTGAGTCTGCGATGCACCGGATCAGTCATCGTGTGCAGTGCCCGAACCGAGAACTTGCTCGAGCCGAGGAACATGACGACGGGCTTCGCGCCGTACGCCCGAACGTGGAACACGGAGCTCGACCCGTACGCGCGCGCGAAATACGCGAGGTCGTTCGCGATCCACGTAGTCGAGCGCGGCCTCCGCGAATTGTTGAGGCCTTGGTAGCCGAGCATGAGCGCGAACGGCCGCGCTCCGCGTGCGGCATTGTGAGCGGCGACCGCCTTGACGAGCATCGCCAAGCGCCGCGAAAACGTGCTACTCGCCGCGGTCTGCGCGCGCTGACCGTTGCCCGACCACGAGACCACGAAGCCGTCGATCCCGGCCGATGAGGCTTGTTGCACGTGACGCGCGAAGGTGGCCGGCGAGTCCTGTGAGTACACGCCGAGCGGGGATGCCGGAGCGTCGAGCAGTTTGTTCCCCGTGTAGGGCGTAGTCGCGCTGCAGCCGTTCGATCGGAGCGTCGCGGGAAGCAGGCGGCGCGTCAAAGCGCGTGTGTACGCAGTGCCGCTCTTCGATTGCCAGTGCGCCTTATCCCACCAGAGGTAGTAGTGGACGAACATGGGTTTGTGCGCCGTCGATTGTGCCGGGCGGACCGCCGCACCGCTCGAGGGCACGGGCAGACGACTTGTCGCGCCGATGATCAGACCGATCGAAACGAGGATGCATATCGCCTGCTTACGCATGGTCGTGTCCTCCAAGACAAGCGCTTGCTCACACATGGATTCGGCGGGTGTCCCTTCAACCCGCTCGCCCCGACCCGGTCACCATGGATTGGATCCGAATCGGGGATGGCCAGAGCGGGAAGCAGTTCATGCCGCGGGCAGCACTGCCGCGACCTAGGTGTCCATTGGGCGGGGACCGAGTCGACCGAGACCCTAACGGCATCAAGTCTCCACTCCTTGAGCTGTGCGTGCGGAGACCGCCACCCCGCGCGACGCGTTCGTATGACGCCGTCCGGTGAAAGGTCGCGCTCAGTGATTTCGTTGTCGTGACGGCGGCGTCGCGGGAGGGAGGTCGCCGCGGCACACGACTTCAGCGGCAGCGGGCAGGTTCGAGGTCCGCGCGCGCGCTGAGCGGGCAGGGTTCGCTCGACGCTGCGCGCGACGCGGCCGCGACCGAACCGGCGCAAAACGGTCGACGCACGGCGCGACGCGACGAACGACACAATCGCCTTGACGCCGCGCCCGGCCGCGCGCGGTCGGAGGTCAGGCGCGCCGCCGGACGACGAGCGACGAGCACGGACAGTCCGGACGATTCGATGAACGTCTCACTTCGGAGCAATCGATGAGTAGGTCCGCATCGTTGAACGCACGGTGTCGTCGGGTCCCGTACTGAGTCACGTGACGGTCAGCGACAACGACGTCAGCGACAACGACGTCAGCGACAACGACAAGGGCTTCAACGGCACCGAGCATGGGAACTGCAAGTACCCGGGCGACTGCGGTGGCGGCATCCACTTCAGCGTGACCACGCATTCGGTTGTCAGTGACAACACGGTGAACAACAACTCCGACGGCATCCTGCTCACCGACGACTACGGGCCCAGCTCGCACAATGTCGTGGAGCACAACGTTGTCGACCACAACCTGAGCGAGTGCGGCATCGTGCTGCCGTCGCACAGTTCGAAGGCTGTGACGTTCAACCCGACCACCTTCCAAGTGACCGCGGTGAATCCGACGATGGGCGGCGTCTACGACAACGTCGTTCGCGACAACATCGCCGACGACAACGGCACCAACAAGGCGCCGCCGCAGTTCGGCGGAGGAGGCAGCGGCTCCGGCATCGCCCTGTTCGGATCGGGTCCGGGTTCGGCGGTGTACGACAACGTCGTCGACGGCAACGAGGCCTCGGGCAATGGCCTCGCCGGAATCACGATCCACGCGCACCTCCCCGGGGGCGAAGACATCAATGCCAACGTCTTCACCCACAACCGCCTCGGCACCAACAACGTGGGTGGCGACGGATTCGACGGACCGCCGACGACCGACTTCCAGACCACCGGAATTGCCGTCTACTCGGCCGTGCCTGCGCACATGACCATCACTGACAACCGCATCCACGACAACGTGTACGGCATCTGGTTGAGCAAGACCATCACCGCGCACGGCCTTGACGACAACAACTACGACGACGTCGTCCAGAAGGTGTTCGTCGGTTAGGGCCGTTGGGTCCGGGGCCGGACGCTCCGGCCTGAAACAACAACCCGGCTGCGAGGCGGTCAACAGGATCGGATGGCGCAACCCCCGCGCGAGCGCGCTTGCGCTCGGGAGCGACCACCACTATATTCACCCTCATGGGTGAATATCCGGCGGCGACGCTCGATCGGGTCTTCTCGGCGGTCTCGGACCCCACGCGCCGCGCCATCCTGGCTCGTCTCGCGGAGTCCGACGCCCGGGTGACCGACGTCGCCAGGGCGTTTCCGATCTCGCTCAACTC
>JAODBI010000016.1 GCA_025463875.1 Actinomycetes bacterium | reverse complement strand
GATCGCCATGTCGCACAGATGCGCGTTCGACGTCCATTCCTTCTGTCCGTTGATGATGAACTCGGCCCCGTGTCGGTCGGCGCGCGTCGCGAGGTTGGCGAGGTCGCTGCCCGCCGACGGCTCGCTGAACAGCTGGCACCACGTCTCGTCGGCCCGCAACAGCGGCCGTAGATAACGCGCGCGTTGCGCGTCGTTGCCGTAGCGGAGCAGCACGGGCCCGACCATGCCGATCGTCGACGCGACGAACCCGGCGCTCACGGCCCACCGACCCTGCTCCTCGGCGAAGATCGTCGCCTGCGCGGCCGAACCGGCCCGGCCGCCGTACTCGACCGGCCACGTGATGCCGGCCCAACCGCCGTCGAACAATTCGCGCTGCCAGGCACGCCCGGAGTCGAAGTGGTCCCGATCGTCGACCGCCGCGCCGCACCGGGCGCGCCACAAGGGGACGTGCTCGGCCAGCCAATCGCGAACTTCGGCGCGAAACGCCTCGACCCGAAACGCCTCGGGCCCCGAGGTCTCGAGCGGAAGCGCGTCGGTGGCCACGCAGCATCCCAACATATTTCTGGACACGTGTAAAGTGCCGTGTCAGGATCCGGGCGTGTTCCACGATCCGGCCACGTTCGCCGACGGCTTTCCGCACGAGACCTTCCGGGCCTTGCGCGCCGACGACCCGGTCTCGCACCACGAACATCCCACCTGGAAGCGCGGGTACTGGGTCGTCGCCCGCCACGCCGACGTGCAACGCGTGTCGCGCGACGCCGCGACCTTCAGCAACGCGCCGAATCCGTTCCTCGACGCGGAGATGGCCGAGGACGACGCCACCATGGCGGAGCTGCTCATCAGCCAGGACCCACCGATACACACGAAGTTGCGCAAGCTCATCAACAAGGGCTTCACGCCGCGCCGGGTCGCTCAGCTCGAAGACCGGGTGCGCGGGCGGGTCGATCGCATCGTCGGTGCACTCGCCGACCGCAACGAGTGCGATCTCGTCACCGACATCGCGTTGTGGCTGCCGCTGCACGTCATCGCCGATCTGGTCGGTGTTCCCGAAGACGACCGCGCCCAGGTCTTCCGGTGGACCGAGCTCACGTTCGGGTTCGACGAGAACGTGACGGCCGACGAGCGCGCCGACGCAGCCACCGCGATGTTCATGTACGCCGACAGCCTGTGCGAGCAGCGGCGCGCCGAACCCCGCGACGACCTCTTGAGCGTCCTCATCACCGCCGAGGTCGAGGGCGAGTCACTCACCCAGTTGCAGATCGATCTGTTCTTCATGCTCTTGCAGAACGCGGGGAGCGAGACCACTCGCAACCTCATCACCACCGGGATGCTCGTGCTCCTGCAGCAGCCCGACGCGCTCGAGCGGCTGCGCGCCGACCTGTCGATCATGCCGACCGCGATCGAAGAACTACTGAGGTGGGTGAGCCCGGTCATGCAGTTCACCCGGCGGGCGCTGCACGACACCGAGATCGGGGGCCGGACCATCGCGGCCGGCGACCGCGTCGCGCTCGTCTACCCGTCTGCCAACCGCGACGAGCGCGCGTTCGACGAACCCGACCGGCTCGACCTGTCGCGGCAGCCGAACGACCACGTCGCGTTCGGTGCCGGCGGGCCCCACTTCTGCCTCGGAGCCAACCTCGCGCGCTTCGAAGCGCGGATCATGTTCGAAGCGCTGGTCACGCGCTTCGAGGGTCTCGCGACGGCGGCCCCGGCCGAGACGCTTCCCCGCGTGCACTCCAATCTCATCGACGGCTACGCGCACCTGCCGATCCGTTGGGACTCGTTGCAGCCCGCGGGCACACCGTGACCTCGGGCGCGGAGGTCGTCGTCCGTCCGCTGTCGGCGACCCAGGCCGCGACCCGGCACCGGCTCCTCGATGCGGCTCGCGAGCTTGCGACGGGGGATGGGTACGAGGCGGTCGGAATGCGCGCGGTCGCGAAGCGCGCCGGAGTCTCGGCGCCGACGGCCTACCTCTACTTCTCGTCGAAGGACCACCTCCTCGTCGACGTGCTCGTCGAACTGGCAGAGCAGACGACCACGACCCTGGCTACCCGGCCCCGTCCCGGCCACTCGTCGGTCGAACGCGCGGTCGCCACCCTCCGGCGCGCGGTCCAGAACGTCGAGCAGGCGCCGAATCTCTACATCGCGATGACGCGCGCGTACATCGCCGGTTCGCCGGCGGTCGCGCACGCGCGCGTCGCGCTCGAAGCATCGACGCGCCGGTGGGTCGACCTCGCGTTGGGCGACTGCGAAGTCGGCGACCGGGAGGCGATCGTGCGGATACTCGAAGACGTGCTATTCGCGAACATGGTCGGTCTCGTCACCGGCGGCCGCGCCCCCGGCGCGATCGCAGACGAGCTCGAGCTCGCGGCCCGAACCCTGCTGAGGGATCGATGACGGGACGCGAGCGATCCTTCACGACGAAGATCCGCGACTTCGCCGGCGAGACACCGTTGCAGGTCCTGGCCCGACAGGGCAGCTACGAGCCCACCGCGATGACCTCACGCGAGCGGTTTCCGTACTACACCGCCTTCCCGTTCGCGTGGTACCGCGCCTGCGATACGAGTGATCTGGCGCCCGGAACCGTGCGTCCGATACGCCTCCTCGCCCGCGACCTCGTGGTCTGGCGCGACGAAGCCGGCGCGCCCCACGTCATGGACGCGTACTGCGCGCACCTCGGTGCGAGCCTCGGGCTCGGCGGCCGCGTCGAGGGCTGCAATCTCGTGTGCCCGTACCACTGGTGGGAGTACGACGGCGACGGGCGCAACGTGCGCATCCCGTACAGCGATCGGACCAACGCCAAGGCGCGCGTTCGCTCGTATCCCACCGTCGACGTCAACGGGTTCGTCATGTTCTGGTACCACCCCGACCCCGCCCAGCTCCCGCTCTGGGACATCCCCGACCTCCCCGAATACGCGACCGACGAGTGGACGGAGCCGATCGTCGCCGAGTGGAACGTCCGCTGCCCGTGGCAGGAGCTCGCCGAGAACGGGCCCGACTTCGTCCACCTGAAGACCGTTCACGGCGCCGCGACGGTGCCCGAGGTCGAGAGCATCACCTACGACGGCTGGTTCAACCACATCCGGGCGCGCGTCGACTTCGCGACGCCCCGGGGACCGCAGCCGGGCCGCATCGACACCGACAGCTGGGGACCGGGCTTCGCCGTCGCCCGCTTCTCCGGAATCATCGAAACGGTCTTTCTCTCCACGACCACGCCGATCGACTGGGAGTGGACACAGTCGATCAAGGTCTACAAGACCAAGAAGCTCGGGCGCGACGCGGAGGCGCTCGAGAAGACGCGCCGGGTGGGCGAAGCACTCGTGCGCGATCTCCGCAAGCAGATGGCCGAGGACAACGTGATCTTCGACAACAAGATCCACGTGTCGAGACCCGCGCTCGCCGACGGGGACGGTCCGATCCTCCCGTTCCGCGCCTGGGCCGCGCAGTTCTACGTGCCCGACTGACCCGCGCCCGACTCGACGCGTTGGGCGAGCCGTTGCCCGACCTCCCTCGGCGAAACGACGCGCGTATTGTCGTTCAGATGCGCGCCGCGTGGATCGGAGTCGTCGTGGCCGCGGCGGTCGCGGTGGTGGCGGGTTGTGCAACGGCCCATTCCCACCGGCCGGCGGTTCCGGCTCGGGCCCGAACCGCGGTTCGGGCCCGGATCGTGAGAATTGCGACCGCGCCCGGGATCCACAGGATCAAGCACGTCGTGATCATCATGCAGGAGAACCGGTCGTTCGACTCGTACTTCGGGACGTTCCCCGGCGCCGACGGCATCCCGAGGCGCAACGGACAGTTCACGGTGTGCCTGCCCCGCACGCTGGGCGGCTGCAACAAGCCGTTCCACGACCCCCGGATCGTGAACGGCGGCGGGCCGCACCTCCACCAGGACGCGGTCGACGCCATCGACGGCGGAAAGATGGACGGCTTCGTCCAGGACGCCGAGCGCGGTGATCGCGGCTGCACGATCACGATCAATCCGAAGTGCGTGGCGGGGATGCGGACCGACGTCATGGGCTACCACGACGCCCGCGAGATCCCCAACTACTGGACCTATGCCCGCGACTTCGTCCTCGACGACCACATGTTCGAGCCCGTCACGTCGTGGAGTCTCCCGGCCCACCAGTACATGGTCTCGGCGTGGGCGGCGCAGTGTTCGTCGGCTGCCACATCGAGTTGCAAGAACAACATCGGCGAGCCGTACACGCCCGCCGCGCAGCAACGCTTCGTCGACCGCGCGATTGCAACCGGCAGCGCGCCCGTGCACGACGCGTGGACCGACATCACGTACCTGCTCTACAAGCACCGCGTGAGCTGGGGCTACTACGTCGAACAAGGCGACGAACCCGACTGCGAGGACGACGCGGCCCGGTGTCCGTTGAAGCCCCAGGACTACAAGACCCCCGGTATCTGGAACCCGCTGCCGCTCTTCACCGACGTACAGAAGGACGGTCAGCTCCGGAACGTCCAGCCCGTCCGTTCGTTCCTCGCGGCGGCACAGTCCGGGACGTTGCCCGCGGTGTCATGGATCACGCCGAGCCAGGTCAACTCCGAGCACCCGCCCGCGAGCGTCCGCGAAGGCCAGGCGTGGGTCACGAATCTCGTGAACAAGGTGATGAGCGGACCCGACTGGAGCTCCACCGCGATCTTCGTTTCTTGGGACGACTGGGGCGGCTTCTACGACCACGTCCCGCCCCCGACGGTCGACGGCAACGGGTACGGCATCCGCGTTCCGGGTCTCGTGATATCCGCCTACGCAAAGCGCGGGTACATCGACCATCAGACGCTCAGCCACGACGCGTTCCTCAAGTTCATCGAGGACGACTTCTTGAACGGCCAACGCCTCGATCCGAAGACGGACGGCCGACCCGACCCGCGGCCGAGTGTCCGCGAGAGCAGTGCCCAACTCGGCAACATCGCCGCCGACTTCGACTTCCGGCAGCCTCCGCGCCGTCCGGAGATCCTGCCGACCGACCCGCAAGCGGGCTTTCTCACACCAACTGCGTGGGTCGCTCCTCTTGCGGGCGTTCACTGACCGCGAGTCGCTCGGGGGGAACGAGCCCCTTCGAGACCCAGTTGCGCTTGTCGGCCCACACGAGCATCGGCGGCAGGACGACAAGCGCACTCAGCAGCGCGATGGCGACGTTGAGAGCGACGATCTGGCCGAAGTCGTGGAGGAGCGGCAACGATGACGTCGCGATCACGGCAACGCCGGAGATCGCGGTCAGCGCGGAGACGATGAATGCCCGCCCGGTCCGGGACGCGGCGTCGTCCATCGCCTTGCGGGGCGAAGAGCCGCGGTTGCGCTCCTCGACGAAGCGCAACAGGAGCAACGAAGTGAACTCGGTACAGGCCGCGACCACCAGCGGTCCTCCGACCGCTGTCATCGGACTCAACTTGAGGCTGAGCGCGTAGGCGAACAACGACGACGCACCGACCGCGATCAAGACCGGTACGAGCGACAGCAACGCCCGCACGATGCTCCGCAGTCGCAGCATCAAGAAGACGAAGACGAACGCGATCGCGAGGTACGTGAGGATGACGCGGTTCGCCTCGAGATTGTCGAGCAGCCCCACGCCGACGACCGCGAGGCCCGACGGCGTGGCGCGCACGGCCGCCGGCGGGTGGACAGTCGCGCGTATCTCCCGGACCACCTTGGCGCGCGCGTCGAGGCCACTCGGGCCGGTGCGGAAGATGACGTTCATCGCGGTGTGGTTCGCCGAGACCGTCGAGAGTTTGATGCCGGCCGGCGCGACCTCGTACGCGGTGCGAACATCCGTCGGCGTGGGCGTCAGATGGGTCGCGCCGGGTACGTCGCTCAGCTGGCTCACGGTGCTCACGAGTCCGGACGCCGTCAACAGCGTGGTGGGATCCTTTCGGAGCTGACCGCGCGTGAAGTCGTCGACGAACTTCACGGTCTTCTGATCGAAGGTGTCCTTCGATTGCACGAACACACCGAGCTCGCTCGACGAGTGGACCTCACGATCGAGCACGTTCAGGTTCTTGATGACCTTCGACTTCTGGTTGACCCACTGCGTCGGGTCGGTATGCAGCACGAGCTTGCCCTCGACGAGCAGACCGCCCGCGAAGACCACCAGACTCCCGATCGCGAGCGTGGGCGCGAGGCGGGCCGGCACGGAACCCATGCGCACCGTCAGGCGACCGAGCACGCCTTCCCGGAATTCGCCCTTCGTCGGCGAGCGATATTCACGTATGCCGAGCACCGCGAGCGTCGTCGCGATGCTGTTGAGGCAGATCGCGGCGACGCCGATGATCAGCAGAAGGCCGAAGTCGCGCAACATCGGCACCCGGGCGTAGTGCAACGCCGCGAACGCGAACACGTCGTCGAAGGTGACGACGAGCAGCGCGGGGCCGAGGTGGCGCGCGGTTTCCTGGATCGGATGCTCGGTGCGCCCGATGAGCGCCTCTTCCTCGACGCGGGCGTGCATCTGGATCGCGTAGTCGATGCCGATGCCGAGCATCACCGGAAGTCCGGAAATCGTGACGATCGTAAGCGGGATGCCGAGATAGCCGGCGAGGCCGAAGGCCCAGATGACGCCGACGAGGACCACGCCCATCGCGAGTAGACGCCACCGCACGCTGAACAGCACCAACAGGATCACCGTCATGACACCGATCGCGATCAGCGCGAGGGTCGTCATCCCACCGGTGAGGTAGTCGTTCAGGTTCTGCAACAACGCCGGCGCACCCGTGGTGATGATGTGCGCATGGTCGAAATGCAGCGTGCTCGCGGTCGCGGTGACGAAATCTGCGGCCTTGCCCTCGTCCTTGATCGAGCCGTTGCCGAAGAGCCGCACGACCATCTGCGCGTGCCGGTCGTCCGGGAACACGGCGAGCAGCGGTTGACGGATCGGCTTCTTGTCGTTCGGCAGTGGATTGTCGTAGAGCAGGAAGTCGAGGTACTTCGGGTTCGTGATCGTTCGTTGCGCGACAGGTATCGCGTTGATCCGGGTGATGGTCTGCACCGCCGACGCGTTGCGCGCCGCGAGGCCGGTCTTCGACTTCTCGCGTGCGAGGTCGGTCGCGAGGATCTTCCCGGCGACGCTCTGGGTGACGTCACCGTTCGGGCCCTGGACGAGGTTGTCGTTCCATTGCAACGCGGTGAGCGGCGAAACCACGGCGAGGACTCTGTGCGACGCGTTGATCCGGTCGGCCACGCTCGTCCACTGCTGCACGCCGTCGGCGGTGAAGAGCTCGGCGACCGTGTGCCCGGGATCCATCGTGACGAGCGTGACCATGGCCTCGCCGCCGAAGAGCTTCTGATACGCGACGCTGTCCTTGTAGACCTGGTCGCTCTTGTTCAGATAGTTGCTCTGGGCGGTGGAGAACTCGAGCTTCGTCGTCCCGTAGCCGAGCCCGAGTGTCAGCGCCCCGCCGATCAGCAGGACGGCGAGCCAGTGCTTGCCGAGATTGAGACCGAGCCAAGACCACAGTCTGTCCATCCGGCCCCCGTCGTTCCGCCGAGCGTTCGGCGCCCGGCGCCGCGGCACGGTACATCAGACCGGTCGGGCTGCACCACGACGGATCCGGGCACATCGGCGTCGCCGTCCGTCGGCGCACGCATTACACGATGCTCACAATCCGGTGACGATTTCCTCACCCGCGGTCGACAGAGTCGGCGGCGGCCGGAAGGAATCCGCGAATCAGGAGCTGTCCATGTTGATGGGTCGACGCATCGCACTGGTGGTTGCAGTGGTTGGCGCGCTCAGCGGTCTGACCGCTTGCAACACGCTGTTGCTACCGGGAAACACGTCGTCGATCACGTTCGTGAGCACGACCTCGACGGGCGGCTGGCGGTATGACTACTACCGCAACACCGCGTATCCGTGCAGCGTCAGCGGATACCAGACGTTCGTCGTCGGAACCAAGGTGGGTTCGTCCGACACCGCGGCCCGGCCGTTGTGGGTGTTCATGCGCGGCGGCGGCGCCGGCTATTTCGACGCCTCCGGCAAGCCCGTTCCCGGTCCGGGCCAGAAGATCGAAGAGAGCGCCGCATCGCTCACCACGCACCTCACGAACAATGGTCTGCTCGGGCTGATCCGCGCCGACGCCGCCGGCTTCCGAACGCTCGCGGTCTCGTACTGCAGCCACGACATCTACGCCGGTGCCGACACGCCCGATCCGCACAACCCGAACACGACACCGGACGGCAAGCCCCGGACCACCAATGGCGTGTACAGCACCAAGGCCGCGATCCAATATGTGCTCGACCACTACCCGACAACCAAGACGTTCCTGCACGGCACGAGCGCGGGATCGGCCGGTACGTTCGGTGTCGCGTGGGCGATGCAACTCCAGGGCATCGCGCCGGCCGGAGTCGTCGCCGACGCAAGCGTGGTGAACGCCGAGGCGTTCAAAGCCGCCAACGACGCCGGTTACTGCACCGACAACAACGATCCCGTGCGCGTCGCGGCGATCGCCGCCCGCATACAACCCGACCTCGCGAACATCGCGAACGAGCCCGACAAGCTCGTCTCGAGCGGGCGGCTGACCGTGCCGATCCTGCACGTCTGGAACCACGGCGACAGCAACACGTGTGGCTCACCGCCGATCGCGTGCCCGATGCGAGACGGATCGGTCATCACAATGGGCCTGACCGACTGCATTCACGAGCCGATGCGGCGCGCGATCGCCGGCCTCGGACTGACGAGCCGCTCGAAGAACTTCCCCGTGTGTGTCGACAACGACGCCACGCCCGACTGCTCGCTACACGTCGTGACGTCGCGCATCCATCTCGCGAACACCGATCCGGCGACTCCGGCCGACTATCTCGCCGGAATCATGACCTGGGTCGATGCAAGGCTGAAGGACGCGTAGCATTCGCGATTCGTGAAGGCTTGGAGGGTGCATCGGTACGGCGCACCGCGTGATGTGCTGATCCTTGACGAGGTCGACGCGCCGGAACCGGCACCCGATGAGCTCAAGATCCGGGTCACGTCGGTCACGCTCAACTTCAACGATCTCGACGGCATACACGGTCGGTACAAAACGGTGCCCCGACCGGTGCCCTACATCCCGGGTATGGAGGTACTCGGCGTGGTCGAGGCGTCGGGTGCCGGGGCGGAAGCGTGGCTCGGCCGGCGCGTCGTCGCAATCCCGTCCGGCGCGTTCGGCGGCTACGCCGAGTACGTCGTCGCGCCTGCCGCGATGGCCTTCGAGATGCCGGTCGACCTGCCCGAACCCGAAGCGGCCGCGATCTTCATGCCCTTCCATCTCGCGTGGCTCGCGCTCTACGAACGGGCCCGAATCCGTGCCGGCGAAACCCTGCTCGTGCATGCGGGCGCGGGCGGAGCGGGTTCGGCGGCACTGCAGCTCGGAGTGCACGCGGGCGCCCGCGTCTTCGCGACCGCCGGATCCGCCGAGAAGACCAAGCTGTGCCGCGACCTCGGTGCGGAGCTCGCGATCAACTACCGCGAGACCGATTTCGCGCAGGCCGTGCTCGACGCGACCGACGGCCGGGGCGTCGACGTCGCGTTCGACGCAGTGAGCGGCGACGTCACGTTGAAGACGTTCGGATGCATGGCCTTCAACGGGCGGCACATCCTCGCCGGCTTCGCGTCGGGCATCGAGCAGGAGGACGAGGGACTCATCCCGCGCCCGGTGTTGTTCGGCAACTTCTCACTCGTCGGCGTGTGCCACGCTTACGTCGATGATCCCGTGGTGTTCAAGCGCCTGAGCGGATTCAATTTCCCGTCGCACGACGACGGGGAACGCTTGCACCACGAGCTCCTCGCATTGTTCGCCGCCGGCAAGCTGCGCGCGGTCGTCGGCCAGGAGTTCCCGTTTTCCGAGCTGCCCGCCGGGCTCGACGCCATGGAGCGCCGCCAGACGGTCGGCCGTACGGTGATCAGGCTGCCGTAACCGGCGTCGGTCTAGCGGGGTTGCGTCGGCCGTTCGCAGCGGTGGTGCTCTTCCTCACCGACGATGATGATGCGGAGATCCACGCCTTCGTGCTCGGTGAGGATCACGATCGTCTCGCGGTCGGTGAACTCCAGGTCGAGATCCGCCCCGCACCAGTTGCACATGTAGCGACCGCCGACGAGGTGCATGAGTATCCGATCCCGCGCCCGAGAAGATGTACCGAGAGCCTGTGCCCTGGGGCATGCTACGGCGTGCAGGATCCGTCCGTCCCGGGCCGGAATTGTCCGGGGTTTCCCGACGATGCGCTCAGGGCGTGTGGCTGAGCATCCGCGCGCGCCACTCCGACGCCGAAGTGGTCGACGCGGAGGTGTTGTCCATGAAATCCACGAGGACTTCGACGAAGCGATCGGGACGTTCGCAGTGCGGGAAGTGCCCTGTCCCTTCGAAGATCTCGAGC
>JAODBI010000394.1 GCA_025463875.1 Actinomycetes bacterium | reverse complement strand
GATCCACGGTTCGAACAGCGAGAAGGCGGATGCCAACGCGGCGGTACCGGCGGCCACCGAGACCGACACCGTGAGCACGTAGTCGGTGAGAAGCGCAACGCCGGCAACCTGCGCGGGCAGCAGGCCGTAGTTGTCGCGGGTGACCAAGTACGCGCCTCCGGCGGTGGGGTAGGGCTTGATGGTCTGGCGGTACGACAGGATCAAGAAGAACAAGACGACGAGGAGCGCGGTCGTAATCGGGACGACGAGCGCGAACGCGCCGAGGCCGATCACGGGGATCAGGACCCGCAGCATCTCCTCGGTCGCGTACGCCGACGACGACAAGTTGTCCGACGCGAATACGGCGAGCGCGGTGGGCTTGCCGAGACGCTCTTCCTCGAGTTGCTCGGTGTGGAGCGGAGGTCCGAGCAGCTTGTTCTTGACCCGGTAGCGCGTGCTGTCGGGCGGTAACTCGAGGCCCGGGACCAGGGGCACCGGCATGGGTCGCGTCGCAGGGGTATCCGGCGCGTCCGGGGCCGTTTCGGTCGTCGGTGTCGGCTCGGTGAGCAACGTATCTCCCGCGGATGTTCAAGGCGGCCGACCGGCCGCCCGACTCATCACAACAGGACACTCGTCAATGCGGTATCAGGAACGCATCGGGAGCCGTCAAGAAGGTGTCAAAAGCGCCGGGCCCGATCCGTCATGCGGCCGTCAAGCGGCGTGATTCAATGCCGACAACGGGGAGCGCATGCGGCCAGACGCGATCGACGACAACGTGCGGTTCCACCGGCCCGCCGGGCGGGTCGCGCTCGCGATCCTCGTCGTAGTCGCGATCGTCGGCGCGGCACCAGCGGCGCGGTCGACCCCCGCCGGAGCCGTCGTCGGGCCCCGAGGCGCTGCGGTGCAACCGGCCCCGGCCTCCACCGGGCCGAGCCGGCTCGCCCGGACACTCCGGCGCCGGCTCCCCGAGATCGACCTCGATCACGTGGTCGTGCGCTTCCGAGCGCTACCCCCCGACATCTCGAGCCGCCTCGCGCACGCCGGTGCGCGCATCGCCCGCTCGGTGCCGGGAACGCCCTGGACCGAGCTCGCCACACCGAACGGGAGCGCGCGTCAGGCCCGCGTCGAGCTGGCGCGCGACCCCGCGATCGCGCAGGTCGCCTTCTCGTACATCCGGCACACCTTGACGATCCCGAACGATCCGCAGTGGGCGACGACGCAGAGCTCCTACCTGGCGCCGCTCCGACTCGATCGCACGTGGGACATCGCGAAGGGCAGCGATATCACCGTTGCCGTCGTCGACACCGGCGTCGACCGAACGCATCCCGACCTCGTCGGCGGACTCGTCGACGGCCACAACGTCGTGGATCCGAACCGCCCACCCGATGACGACAACGGTCACGGCACGATGGTGACCGGCATCGTCGCGGCCCGGACGAACAACCAGCGGGGAGTCGTCGGGATCGCGCCGGGCGCGAAAGTCATGCCGATCAAGGTGCTCGACGCGAACGGCAGCGGTACCGACACCGACATCGCCATCGGTATCGACTGGGCGCGTACGCACCACGTCGACGTCATCAACCTCTCGCTCGGCGGCTCGTTCGACGATCCGATGCTCGCCGCCGCCGTGCAGAACGCGATCGCGGCGAACATCGTCGTGGTGGCCGCGGCAGGTAACGACGGCGCCGAAACGATCGGCTTCCCCGCGAGCTATCCGGGCGTGCTGGCGGTCAGCGCGACGTCACACACCGGCGCGCTCACGTCGTTCTCGAGCTACGGCTGGCGCATTGACGTGGCCGCGCCGGGCCTCGACATCACCTCGACCGCATTCGACGGCTCGTACGCGACCGAGTCGGGCACGTCGTTCTCGTCGCCGATCGTCGCGGGCGTCGCGGCGCTGGTGCGGGCGAAGCATCCCACCTGGACCCAGGCGCAGGTCGCCGCACAGATCCGCGACACGGCGCGCGACTTCGGCCTGCCGGGCGTCGATCCCGCGTTCGGTCACGGCATCGTCGACCCGCTCGGCGCGGTGGGTGGGCCGCCCGCCGCGCCCCATCCGTCGGCCCGCGCGGGCGCCGACGAGCCCAACGACACCCCGACCGATGCGAGCGTCCTCGCCGTCGGCGCGGCGCATTCCGGCACGATCGCGCCCGAGACCGACGAGGACTGGTATCGCGTCTCCTTCGCGAGCGCCGGTTGGTACTCCGTGCATGTCGCGGGCGGGCCGCCCAGCTTCGATCACCAGATGGATCCCGTGGTGGAGCTGTACAAGCCCGACCTCTCGTTCACCGCCTCGCAGGCGCTCACGGGGGGCGATCTCGCCTTCGACATCAGCGCGACCGGTGAGTACTTCGTACGCGTCCGCAACCTCAACGGCAGCACCGCGCCGTACACGACCTCGGTGACGACGAAGGTGGCGCCGACGGCGGCACAGCTCTTCGGCACTCCACTCGATCTCGACTTCGGCTTCCCGGCCGGCTCGGTCGGTGTCGCCGACGTCAACGGTGACAACCGCAAGGACATGCTGGTCGCGTTCGGTCACTCGTCGCCGTTGGGCGACACGTTGGTCGTGTTCTCGCAGACCGCGGACCGTTCGCTCGCGCTGTCCGCCGCCCTTCCGACCGACGTCATGGCGGGGGGCGGAATGACGACGGGTGATCTCGACGGTGACGGGCACGCCGACATCGCGCTTCCGGTGAACAACGGCATCGACGTGTTCACCCACGTCGGTCCGACGAGCTCACCCGCCTTCATTCCGCTCGCGGGTGTGAAGCAGCTCGCGATCGCGGATGTCGACGGCGATTCCCACAACGACATCGTGGCGGTCGGAACCTTCGGTGCGCGCGTCTATTGGGGGCCCGGGCCTGCGTACTCGACGTTCACGAGCCTCACGACGACACCCGCGGTAACGTCCGTCGCGGTCGGGAATCTCACTGGTCACTCCCCGAATGGACTGCTCGACGTGGCGACCTCCCCGGGTGTGCAGATCTACGGCCAGACCGGGCTTCGCACGTTCGACCCGAGCGGCGTCACGTACACGGTTCCGGGCGGAGCTGACGTGGCGGTCGGTGACGTCACCACTGACACAAGAGACGATGTCGTGGCGAGCCGTCCCGCGAGCGCGGTGGTGGCCAGGCTGGTCCAGAACGGCACCGGCGGTCTCGTCGCCGCGGCGGATGCGCCGGTTGCGTCGGCTCCCCGTCCGGTCGCGATCGCCGACATCGACAACGACGGCGCCAACGACATCGTCGTCCTGCACGACTCCGCGCCACCCGGCTCGTCGGCATCGGTCGGATGGCTGCGGCAGAGCTCGCCGGGCGTGTTCGCCCCGGAGGAGACGTTCCCTATTGCCGACTTCGCGCCGGGCTACGACGCCAAGGCGCTCGCAGTCGGTGACGTCGAGGGCGACGGGCGCGACGATCTCGTCGTCGCCACCTCGTTCGGCCTGTCGCTCCTCGTGCAGAACTCCGGCGTACTTCCCACTCTCGCGCCGGCGTGGATCACCGACGCCTTCCCGCAGTCGATGGCGACCAACGTCGTCGCTAGCGTGCACCCGACGATCACGTTCGGACCCGCCGTGAGGAACTTCGACGCGAACAAGGTGCAGCTCCGCGACGCGAGCGGCACGGCGGTCCCGTCGACGCCGGTCTACGACTCCGCGAAGAACAGGATCACGATCGCGCCGAGCACTCCTCTCGCCGACGGTCGCTACGCGATTCATGTCTCCGGACTCACCGACGGGACCGGCGCGACGCTCGCCGACGCGGGCTCGACTTTCACGGTCGGCGCCGCGCCCGACGAGACCGCGCCCCAGACGACTCTCCATTCCCCGCCGTCAGGCGTTCGATCGACGGCCCAGGCCACGCTCTCGTTCACGGCCGACGACCCGGCCGCGACCTTCTGGTGCAGCTTCGCCAACGAGCCCTACCACGTGTGCGGCTCGCCGCAGCACATCACGGCGTCGCCGGGCACACATGCGTTCCGCGTGTTTGCCCGCGATGCAGCCGGCAACGAGGACGCCACACCCGCCGCCGCGACCTGGACGTACCGGCCGCCCGTGCACGGCTACTGGATGCTGGGCGCCGCAGGTTCGATCTACGCGTTCGGTTCGGCGCCCAATCTGGGGAGCGCGTCGACGCCCCTCGCCGTCGACTTCGACATCTCGCCGACCGGATACGGCTACTGGGTTGTCGACGCGTTGGGCCGCGTCTTCCCGTTCGGTGACGCGCGGTCACACGGGAACGCACCCGCGCTCGCGGCCGGTGACACGGTGACGAGCATCAGTCGAACCGCGTCCGGCAACGGCTACTGGCTCTTCACAGCGCGCGGTCGCGTCTACCCGTTCGGCGACGCGCGCTTCTACGGCGACATGCGCAACACGCATCTGAACGGGCCGGTGCTCGACTCGGTGCGGACCTCGAGCGGGCGCGGCTACTACATGGTCGCGTCCGACGGGGGCGTTTTCTCGTTCGGCGACGCGAGGTTCCACGGTTCGACCGGAGCCATGCGACTCAACGCGCCGGTGCGATCACTCGTGCCCGATCCCGACGGCGCGGGGTACTGGCTGGTGGCGGTCGATGGTGGAGTCTTCGCGTTCGATGCGCCGTTCCGCGGATCGATGGGCGGTGCCCACCTCAACCGGCCGGTCGTCGGGATGGTCGCCTTCGGCAACGGCTACCTGATGGTCGGTGCCGACGGCGGGATCTTCGACTTCTCGTCGAAGCCGTTCCTCGGATCGCTCGGAGCTCATCCGCCGACGATTCCGATCGTCTCCGTCGCCGCCTTCGGCTAGCCCGCCGGGCTTGTGCGCTTCGACCTCCGCCCCTCGAACTCCACGCGCGACCGCTTCACCGACTGGGGCTCCGGATCTTCGCCTTGCTAGTCGAGGCCGGCCATCGCGCGGAAGTCGTCCTTGGTGTTCGTGTGGGGAAACGGCATGTCGGGCACGGGCACATCGAGCGCGGCGCAGATCGGCTTCCAGCCGTCACCCGGCTGCCAGTCGACGAGACGGTCCGACGAGACGGTCGCACGCACAGTCGCGTTGTGTTCCTCGTACGCGCGCTGGGCGGCGGTCGCGTCGCGCCATTGCGGTGTGAACCGGTCGAAGAGGCCCCCGATCATCTTCATCTGATCCTGCATAGGTCCTTCGTCCGGCGCACCGCGCCGGGTGACCGCGAAGATCGTCTCGTCGGCGCTCTTCCACCACGCTGGCGCGCTCGAACGGGTCGAGAGCAACACGATCGCGTCGGGGAACGCGGCGGCGATCTCCTGCCAGAACCCGACCACGGGCCAGTCGACCGCGGCGGTGAATTCGGCGAACAGTGCGTGCCAATCGACGGGGAGCCCGTCGACGGCGTGTTGCCACGTGACGACGTCGTCGGGCCGACCGAAGACCTCGGCCATGTGGTAGCAGGTGCCGCCGAGCAGCTGTTCGAGTGCGACCTTCAGCGAGTTCGTCCCGGTCCGCCCGAGACCGGCTCCCACCACACGGATCGTCATCGCGCCCCCCTTGTCGACCTCGGGAGTCTAGATATCTAGGTGGGGCGGACTCCGCCGGCGATCGATTCGACGATCCGGGCCAGTGCTGCGACCTTGGCCGCCGTGTCGACGGTTGGGGTGTCGACGGTCGGGTCGACGGTTGGGATGTCGGCGGCCGGGGGGTCCGCACTCCGACCGCGAAACATCGCCGCGCTCGGTTCCGCGCCGCGCGGGACCTCGGCCGGTCGGCTCGCAACCGGGCGCGGTCGACGCCGGGGTGCGAGCACCCGCAGAGAGACGAGGAGGAAGACGAAGACGGCTCCTGTCACCGCCGGCCACTGCACCGCGACGTTCGCTCCGTCGGCGCCGGAGGTGAATCCGTGCAGCGTCGCCGTGACGAACATCGGGATGCTCATCAGGTGGACGGAATGCCAGAGTCGACGCGGCAGTCGCCTCATCGCCCACGACGTGAGTTGCACCGCGACGAGCAGGTACGTCGCCGCGATACCCCACGCGACCGCGCCGGTACGCCAGGACGAGGCGAAGGGCACGAAGAGCTCACGCGGTCCGAACGCGACGAAGTTGTCGGCCCACAGCGCAACGATGTGTACGCCGACGAAGACGAGCGACAGCGTGCCGAGGAATTTGTGGAGGTCGAGAAGCCAGGCGGGGACGCCCCGCCGCCGCACGAGTCGCGTCGAAAGGGCCAACCCCCAGAGGATGCTGAGCGTCACCAGTGCCCACGCGATCAAGCCCGACGCGCGCGCCGCGTACCACGACAGCTTCGGGTTGAGCGCGGCGATCAGGGCGACAGTCATGTCCATGTCGCGGGTCCCGGGGATCCCGCCTCGATCGTGGTTCGGTCGTCGAGGAACAGCCACGCGCGAACGTGCGCGTCGGCGGCGAGCTGCACGCCGGCATCGACGCCGCCGACGATGATTGCCTTCGCGATGCCCTCGGCCCACCACGCGTCCCGCGCCGCCGCGACAACCGCGGCGATGCCCGTACGCGCCGAGTCGCCCGTCGCCGGATCGAAGATGTGGTGGAAGTTCCGTCCGCCCCGGGTCCAGTGCCGCACGCGGATGGTGCTCGTGACGATCGCGCCGTCAGTCAGCGGATAGCGGAACACGACCCGATCGTCGTCGAACGGATCGGCGACCGGGATGTCCCAGCCGCCCTCGTTGCCGGTGCCCACCGGCTCGCCGCGCGCCCGGAG
>JAODBI010000360.1 GCA_025463875.1 Actinomycetes bacterium | reverse complement strand
TCCAACGCGCGCACGATGCGCCGGGTGTTGCCGGGCTCCGTACGGGACGCGGCGAGCGGATCGAGAATCATGAGCCGGTCGTAAGCGCGGGCGAGCCCGGACGCGGACGCGGTCTCCCGGTCGAGCGCGGCACGGATGTCGAGGTCGCGCGGAGGGACGCTCAAGCCGTCGACGACGGCGCGGACGTACAGACCGGTGCCTCCGACGAGCAGCGCTCGCTTGCCGCGGTCCTCGATGTCGGCGATCGCGACCCGGGCCGCGGTTTGCGTTTCGCGCACCGACCACTCGGCCGTTGGATCGACGACGTCGATCAGGTGGTGGGGAACGGCGACCCGCTCGGCCTCGGACGGCTTCGCGGTGCCGAGATCCATGCCTCGGTAGACCTGCATCGAGTCGAGGGAGACGACCTCGACGTCATCGAGCGCAGTCGCGACCGACAGCGCGATCGCGGACTTTCCCGACGCGGTCGGGCCGACGATGGCGAGATGGCGGGTCACACCACCGCGATCGGGATGCGGACGCGCCGGCGGGATGCGGGCTTGACGTGGCCGATGAGGTCGCCGCGCAAGAAGTGCGGCGCCGCGCTCGTGATCCGGACCGCGACGAGTCCGCCGACGCGGGTCGCGTCGTCCGGCACGAAGTGCGCAAGCTTGTTCTGGCGGGTGCGACCCGAGAAGATCGCCCGGTCCTTCTTCGAGGGACCTTCCACGAGCAGCTCTTCGGTGCGGCCGACTCTCTCCTCGTGCTTGCGCAGCGCGCTCCCCTCGACGACCTCGACCAGCCGTTGCATACGCTCCTGCACCACCTCCGGTGGAACGAAGTCGTCGGTCATCAGCGCGGCCTCGGTGCCGGGCCGGGGAGAGAACACGAAGGTGTAAGCCGCGTCGTAGTCGGCGATGGCCGCGACCTCGAGCGTCCGCTCGAAGTCGGCGTCGGTCTCGGCCGGGAACCCGACGATGATGTCGGTCGTCACCGCGAGATCGGCGATCGCGGCGCGCGCCGACGCAAGCCGTTCCAGGTAGCGCTCCGCGGTGTAGCCGCGGTGCATCCGGGCCAGCGTGTTGTCACTGCCCGATTGCAGGGGAAGGTGCAGGTGCTCGCACACGTACGGGCACTCGGCCATCGCCGCGATGGTCTCGGGCCGCAGATCCTTGGGGTGCGGTGACGTGAACCGGATGCGTTCGATGCCGTCGACGGCGTCGAGCGTGCGCAACAGATCGGCGAACTGCGGGCGGTACTGACCGGCGCCGAGATCACGGCCGTACGAGTTGACGTTCTGACCGAGCAACGTGATCTCGATCACGCCGTCGCGGGCGAGCGCTTCGACTTCGTGCAGGATGTCGCCGGTCCGACGGCTCACTTCCTTGCCGCGCACCGACGGGACGATGCAGAACGCGCAGGAGTTGTCGCAGCCGATCTGGATCGTCACCCAGGCCGAATGATCGACGTCACGGCGGGCCGGCAAGGCCGATGGGTACGCCTCGTGCTCGTCGAGGATCTCGACCACGGGACCGTTGTCGCGGGCGTCTCGCAGCAGGGCGGGCGCGTGCGCAAGGTTGTGGGTCCCGAAGACCACGTCGACGAAAGGCGCCCGCTCGCGCACGCCCTCGCGGTCCTTTTGGGCGAGACAACCGCCGACCGCGATCTGCATCCCGGGCCGGTCGGCCTTCAGCGCTTTCAGGTCGCCGAGGTGCGCGTAGAGCTTGTTGTCGGCGTTCTCCCGGATGCAGCAGGTGTTGAGCACGACGACGTCTGCTTCGTCGAGGTCGTCGGTCGGCTCCATGCCGTCGGCCACGAGGACGCCCGCGATCCGTTCCGAGTCGTGCTCGTTCATCTGGCACCCGTAGGTGCGTACGTAGAAACGTCGCGTCATGGCGCGATCAGTCTACGAGGGCACCCCTCGGCCGCCGGCCGGGAAGACTCGCCGCTAACAGAGTGCTTCCCCGGCTAATCGGCGGCCAAGGAGTGTCTCAGGCGTCGACGTCCTGTTCGGCGCCTTCTTCGACCTCGTCCGTGAGGTCAACGTCGTCGTTGAGCCCTGACGCATCCTTGATCTTTTCGCTGATCTCGACCATGAGATCGACGTTCTCGGCCAAGAATTTCTTCACGTTCTCCCGGCCTTGACCGAGCTGTTCACCTTCGTAGGTGAACCAGGCACCCGACTTCTTGATGATGCCCATCTCGACGCCGACGTCGAGCAGCGAGCCCTCGCGGCTGATGCCCTGGCCGTACATGATGTCGAACTCGGCCTGCTTGAAGGGCGGCGCGGTCTTGTTCTTGACGACCTTCACCCGCACCCGGTTGCCGACGACCTCCGGACCGTCCTTGATGGACTCGATCCGGCGGATGTCGAGCCGCACCGACGAGTAGAACTTCAACGCCCGGCCGCCCGGTGTGGTCTCGGGCGAGCCGAACATCACACCGATCTTCTCTCGTAGCTGGTTGATGAAGACCGCGATCGTGCGGGACTTGTTGAGGTTGCCGGTGAGCTTGCGCAGAGCCTGGCTCATCAGACGGGCCTGCAGACCCATGTGCGTGTCACCCATCTCACCTTCGATCTCGGCCCGGGGCACGAGGGCCGCCACCGAGTCGATCACCAGCACGTCGAGCGCACCCGAGCGGATGAGCATGTCGGCGATCTCGAGCGCCTGCTCCCCCGTGTCGGGCTGGCTGATCAGCAGCTCGTCGACGTTGACGCCGATCGCAGCCGCGTACACCGGATCCATGGCGTGCTCGGCGTCGATGTAGGCGCAGACACCACCATTGCGCTGGGCCTCGGCGACCACGTGCGTCGCGAGCGTCGACTTCCCCGACGACTCCGGTCCGAAGATCTCGACGATCCTTCCCCGGGGCAAGCCGCCGATCCCGAGCGCGAGGTCGAGCGCCAGCGCACCGGTCGGGATCGCTTCGATCCCCACGTGCCCCCGCTCGCCGAGCTTCATGATCGAGCCCTTGCCGAACTGCTTGTCGATCTGGCCCAGCGCCATCTCGAGTGCTTTCTCCCGGTCCACCTGTGAACCCCTGTCTGCCACCACGGCCTTGCTCCATTCGGTCAAAGGGAAGCGTCGTGCTGGGACCCTAACGACGGGGTGTGACAGCTACGGAGACTTCGCCACGGGTGAATCACATGCGTGTGAGACGCACACTAGAGCGAACAGGCGTTCGCTTCAAGGACCGGTAAATGGCCGTTGGCTGCAGAGGAGTCTTGAACCCGCTCGGGTCTGCCCGGCAAAGGCGTATACGGCCTAGTCGGCCATCTGGACGTTGGTGTTCTCGACCATCGCCTCGACGACCTTCTCCTCGACCGGACGCTGCTCGCGCTCCTCCGCCTCTCGCTGCTGGGTCACCTCGACCCGGGCGGCTTGCCAGGTGGACCAGTGGCCCGCGACCAGCGCCCAGATCGAGAGCGCGGCGATGAACGCGACGGAGTGAATCCAACCTGTCACCAGGCTCACCGGGATCATCGCGATCCAGAAGAGCGTCAGCCACCCGTTGACCCGGCGCATGAACACCGGATCGCCCTGCACGGAAGCCCAGATGGAAGTCGCGATGTTGCGCATAGCAACTGCATTCCACCGTCCGTGCCCGGGCCAAACTCCCGAGAGTTAGCAGTGGTAAAGGTTTGGGTACGGAAGCCCGGGCGGCGACGTCATGAGCGTACGCGGCCGCGTTACTAGCCGAACCTGCACAGCGCACGCGCGATGTCGGCGCACGGTGCTCGACTTCGCCGAAGGCAACGGGGTCGAAGATCGCAATCTGCTAGGCCATCCACCGCATGGAAGCAATCCGAGCCGCGCTCAGCGTTGTAGTCGCGGCCACGCTCGTCACGTTGCTGTGCGCGTCGTGCAGCTCTTCCGACAGTGCGCAGACGTCCGACGCACCCCCGCTGCCGACGAACGAACCGATCCGGACGACCATCCAGGCGATCGCGGCCAGCAAGTTCAAGAGCGCGATCGACAAACAGGGCCACGGCGGCGTGCTCGTCCGCGTCGGGAACCTCCGCGTCCTCAAGATCGTGCCCAACGAAGACGGCGACCTTCACGTCGTCGTCACCGACGGGAAGATGCCGACCTTCATCACCGAGATCATCCCGCGCGACCAGAACGCCGGCGTAACACGGCCGTACATCGGTTCGGTCATCGAGGAGACCGGTACCGCGTACTTCGACGTCGAGTCGAACGTCCCGGACCACGAATACACACCGTGGGAGATCCACCCGGTCACCAGCTGGCGATTGGATCCGGGGCACCCGGGACAGGTGTTCCCGCCGACGTCGCCGTCCTCGCCGAGCCCGACGGTGGCCAATCCGAGCGACGGCGACTAGCGCGCCGCGAACCCCGAAGACCCTCGGTCGCGGAAGGTGCTCCCCGCGTCCCCATAGCGGTTCAAGCTACGAGCGTCCCGCCCCTCTGCGCTCAGTGAGCCTCCTGTCCGTCCGCCGCGAGCTCAGGTTGGGCTGAATCGAATGGTCCCGTCGAGCACGCTGCGGGCGGTCTCGTCCAGCGTCATGCCCGCGGTTGCAGATGTCGTGAGCAGCGCGGCGTAGCCCCCGACGACCGAGCCGCCGATTTGGTCGGCAACCATCTCCGCGGCCGCCGTGAAGGCATCGACCGGCGGCGGCGGTGCGGACGAAACAGGCGCGGCCATACGCGTCTCCAAAGCTCGTCGAGCACGGCGTGTACCGCTGGTTTGGAGTAGCCATTCCCCGACAATCCGTACGGTAGAACCGCGGTCAAGCGGTGGACCGCGCGCACTGCGTTGCATCAGGCAGGCATCAAGCCCGCCGCGAGGCGCGCGGTCACGACCCCCCGGCTGGACCGTCGCTCACTCGTCGAACCTGACCATGCCTTCGATCACCAAGAGGGCGTAGTTGTGGAGCCGGTACTGCAACGACTCCGCGCGCGCCTGTAGCTGAGCAAGAGCTTCCGTCTCATCGCACCCGAGTTGGTCCGCGACGAGCGCTACGGCTTCTCGAACCCGCGCCGACGGGAGCTTTCGGATCATGGTCATGGTTGCGACTCGATCCGGAGATCATCGAAGCAGCGATGGACTTCGCCGCCTCCTTCGCGCATGACCCATGCGCGCGGTTCGCCACTCGACGCGCTGTGCCCGGACCGAACCTTCCCGGGTACATCGACGTCTACATCCGCGCCACAGTGAGGGCACTCGATCACAGCCACAACTCCTCCTCACGCCACGAAGAAGCAACAACCGAACCAAGGTGTCCCGTGTCTGGAGACTCCGACTGCGGATTATGACTAAAAGCGACGCGCCGTCAAGCTGAAAAATCTTGCGGGAATCCCGCGCTCACACGGCCGCGGAGCTTCGTCGGGTCCGGTGGAATCCGGGGCATAGCGGGACCTTCGGCACTTAGCCGCGACGCCATGGTCGGTTTTCGTGCCTTGTTCCGTAGGGTGCCGGCGTGGGGAAGCGGGCAACGAGCGTTCTCGTCGCGGGGATCTTCGTCCTCGGCGCGTGCAGCGGCGGATCGAAGAGCGCCGGACCGCCCATCGCATCGACGAAGCCGAACCGCGTGACCTCGGTTCCGCACGCGACGACGAGCGTGCCGCGACCCACGACGACGACATCGACGCCCGCGTACAGCTTCGACGACTCCGTCCCGCCGCCCAAACTGATCAACACCGGCACGAACTACGTCGCGATTCTGAAGTCACTCGAGAGTTACGGCAACTGGCTCTCAGCACACAGGCCAGATCCCGCCCGCGCGTCGACGATCCTCGCTCCCGGCTCCCGATTGCACGACCTCTTTGCACGGGACCTCGGTCGACTTCGCGACAACGGACTGCGCGAGATCGAAAAGTTGGGAGCTCGTCCGACTCAGTCCGCCGTTCTCAGCAGGACGCCGAGCGCGGTATCAATGCGGATAACCGAGGATGTCGTGGCGCATCAAACCGTTGACGAGAGTGGCAGAGTGACGAGCCAAGTTCGTTTCGCCACACCAATCACGTATCTCATTCTCCTCGTGCTGGTCCGTGGTCACTGGCTCTTCGCGGCCGATGACGCTCAGCATTCAGCGAATGTGCGCTTGTGAAGAGGCTCGTCGCGTTCCTCGCGCTTTGGCTCGTCGCGTTGACTTCTCCCGCGCACGCGGGCACCGTCGAGGGTTCCGGAAGCGCTGACGACGACGGCACCGTGGTCGTTGGCGAAACGGTCACCGCGCCCGGCTCGGGGGCTCCGGGGGATTCGGGTGATTCCTCTTCGCGGCCGTTGATTCAGTACACGATCCATTGGTCGACGAATCCCGACGCGGCGCATCCGGGGTTCGACGGGGCGTGCAACGCGGGCACGGTCGCGGCTCCGGTCTTCGGGTTCTCGTTCCACTTCGTCGGGCGCGACGCGACGGGCAAGATCGTCGACGACCGGATCGAATGCATCGCACCCGCGCCCGGCGCCGACCCGGCACAACCGCCGCTCCCGCCGATTCCCGCGGTGCCCACCTTCGGCGAAGCATGGAACTCCGCACGGATTCCCGCCCCGACAGTCACACTCGACCCCGCCACGCGCGGTATCACGGGCCTCGACACCCGCATCTCGACCGCAGGCCCGACGACGATCGTCATCGCTGCGACTGTTCGCGGATACACGATCACCGGGACCGCGACGCTGGACCACTACGAGATCGCCGTGGACGACCAACCGCCGACCAACGCGAGCAACGGGCACTACACGTTCGAGACCAAGGGCAACCACATCGTCGCCATCAGCGCGATCTGGCACGGCACCGCGACGGTGACCGGGCCCGGCTCGCCGATCTCCGGCATCGACATGGGTACAGCCACGCTCACGAGCACGCGCACCTATCCCGTCCACGAGATCCGGTCGGTCCTGCAGCCCTGAACGTCAGCGACCGACGGAGACGCGCGTCCGGGCTCGGTGGCGCGCGCCTTCAGGGCGGAGCTCGCTCTCGTACAACACGATCTCCTCGACGTCCCACGCGGGACCCACGGGATCGGGACCGAACTGCGCGACCAGACGCCGGAGGTCAGTCGGCTCGCGAAACCGCGCGAGCGTCATGTGCGGAACGAACACGGGATGAGCATCGTCCCGCTCACAACCGATCGGTGCCAGCCGCGCCTCCACTTCCGAGGCCAACGTACGCATCCAATCGGCACCCTCACGCACGCCGAGCGCAAGTATCCGGGACCGGCGACGAGCGCCCAGTGGCCCGGCACTGCCGAACGCAACCTTGCCCGGTCCGAGGTCGAACGGTTCCGACTGCAACGCCGACGCGACCGCATCGATGTCGACGTCGTCGCCGAGAAACTGGACTGTGATGTGCCATTGCTCGCGCGTCGTCATCCGTCCGCCGCGTATCGTCGCCGAGGCGACCCGCTCGGCAATCGCGTCGAGCACCGACTCTGGTGGCCGGATCGCAACGAACGCGCGCGTCATCGCGCTAGCTGTCGCAGAGACAGATCTCGTTGCCCTCGGGATCGCCCATCACGATCCACGCGCCTCCGTGCTCCCGCACCGGCGCGACAGTGATCCGGGTCGCGCCGAGCGCAATCCAGCGCGCCGCCTCCGCCTCGATGTCGTCGACGATCACGTCGAGGTGCATCCGGTTCTTCACCGTCTTCGGCTCGGGAACCTCTTGGAAGACGATCTTGGGTCCGATCGCGTCGCCGGCCGGAAGACACGCACGATACGTGCCTGCCTCACCGCGAGCTTCGTATCCCAGCGCGGCGCAGTAGAAGGCTCGGAGGGCGTCCGCGTCGGCACAGTCGATGTTGACTTCTACTCGCATTGGCCGCTCGCGCTCCCTCTCGTGGGTCCCGCCGGTGGTCGCGTCGCGCTTCGCCATCGGGTCGGGTCCCCTGCCGCGACCCCGGTCATCGTCGCCCCAGAGCATCGAGTCGCTGGCGCAACAGGTTGAGGAGGGAGATCGTCGAGAACTGCCGCAGTCGTTCGCGATCACCTGGAAGGCGTGTGCTCACGACCTCAGTAGGTAGACCGGGGATCGCGATTCCGAAGAACACCGTGCCGACCGCGACCCCGTCTTGCTCGGTCGGGCCCGCGACACCGGTCGCGGAGATGCCGACGTCGGCGCCCAGCACGCGCTGGGCGGCTTCCGCCATCTCGCGCGCGGCTTGTTCGCTGACGACCGACTCCGCGGTCACGCCCAACAGCGAGCGCTTCACGTCGGTCGCGTACGAGCCGATCGTTCCGCGGAACGTGTCGCTCGCGCCTTCGACGTTGACGATGCGCGCGCCGATGAGGCCGCCGGTGAGCGACTCCGCGACCCCGAGCGTCCAGCCGCGCCCGCGCAACAATTCCAGCACCGCCGACTCCATCGTCTCGTCGTCGACGCCGAAGACGAGATCGCCGAGGATGAGGCGAAGCTCCTTCTCTTCGAGCTCGACCAACGCGCGCGCTTCCGCCTCGGTCGCTCCCTTGGCGGTGACGCGAACGACCAGGCCTTCGATACCGCGCGCGAGGAACGCGATCGTCGGGTTGCCGCCCTGGGCGTCGAGCGCGTCGAGGCGGTGCGCGACGCTTTCGGCGAGCGCCGACTCCGACGTTCCCCACGTCTTCAAGGAGATCGACACGATGGCCGCGGCTTCGCCCGACCGGCGCAACAGGTCGGGGATGACGTGGTCGGTGACCATCTGCTTCATCTCGTAGGGCACGCCCGGCACTGCGTAGACGACCTTGCCGTCGGGTAGTTCGCACAACAGTCCGGGCGCGGTGCCGATCGGGTTGGGGATCGCCTGCCCGCCCTCCGGCACGTCGGCCTGGCGCAGGTTGTTCTGGGGCATGTCACGCACACGCGCCCGGAACATCTGCGCGATCTGCTCGGCCAAGTCGTCGTGACGCACGAGCGGAACGTTCATGAGCTCCGCGATCGCGTCGCGGGTGAGGTCGTCTTGGGTGGGTCCGAGTCCGCCACACACGAGCACGGCGTCGGAACGCGAGAAGAGATCGCGCAACGCGTCGACGATACGCGTCTGGTTGTCACCGATCGCCCGGTGCTCGTAGGAGTCGACGCCCGAGGCCGCAAGCTGTTCACCGATCCAGGCACTGTTCGTGTCGACGATCTGGCCGAGCAACAGCTCGGTGCCGATCGCGAGTACTTCGCAACGCATCTCTGTTCCCCTTGATCAGGTGTCGAGGCGCTGCCAGTCGATGTAGCCGCGCCGAACGATCTGGAGTCCGGACACGACCGTCAGCACGACCGCGATCGCGAACACGAAGTGCTGGAACCCGATCAAGTCCGACGTGAACGGCAGCAGGACGAAGCCGACCGCGCAGTACTGGGCAAACGCTTTGTACTTACCGAGTTTCTGAGCCGGCAACACGACGCCCCGCCGGCCCGCGACCGATCGATACACGCTGATACCGAGCTCGCGCACGACGACGAGCACGACGGCCCACCACGGGAACACGCCCCGATCGGCGAGCACCGCGAAGCCACCCAGCACGATCAGCTTGTCGGCAACGGGATCGAGGAACGCACCCGATCGGGTCGCGCCGTCGCGGCGCGCGAGCCACCCGTCGAGGCTGTCGCTCGCGGTGATCGCGAACCAGAGGCCCACGGTGAGCCACTCGGACCCGCGGTCGCGTATGAGCGTGAGCGTGGGGATCGCGATGGCAATGCGGCTCAACGTGAGGAAGTTGGCGGGAGTCGCCAGCGCGTTCTGACCGAACCGCTTCCGGGCCCGGCTCGGCGGTGGCGCGGCCGCGGCCGTCATCGCGTCACCCCCGCGGCCGCTTTCGCGTCGAGATCGGGGCCCTCGACGCCGCACACCGTTGCACGCACCAGCGCACCGGGCCGGGCGAAGACATCGTCGGTCCCGACGAGGCGCACGACGCCGTCGATCTCGGGTGCTTCGCGATGCGTGCGACCGACCATGACGTGGTCGTCGTCGTGACCGTCGACGAGCACTTCGATCTCACGCCCGACGAGGGCGGCACGCGCCGCGGCGGTGATCGGCTCCTGCACTTCCGAACATTCGCGCAGGCGCTCGTGCATGAGCGAGTCGGAGATACCGCCCGTCATGCTCGCAGCCGCAGTTCCGTCCTCGCGCGAGAACGCGAAGAAGCCGGCCCAGTCGAGACGGACGTCGTCGAGGAATCCGAGCAGCGTCTCGTGATCGCTCTCGGTCTCACCCGGGAAGCCGACGATGAACGACGAGCGGAACGCGGCGTCGGGCTGCCGGGCTCGAATGCCGGCGATGATCTCCGAGAAGCGCTCGCCGCTCCCCCACCGTTTCATGCCACGCAACAATCCGGGCGCCGCGTGCTGGAGCGAGAGGTCGAAGTACGGGACGACCGAGGGCAGCTCGAGCATCGTCGAGACCAACGGATCTTTGACCTCGGACGGATAGAGGTAGAGCAACCGCACACGCTGCAGACCGTGCGCGTTCAGTGGATCGAGGCGACGGAGCAACGGAGCGAGCGAACCCGCTTCGCCGACGTCGCGGCCGTACCACGCGAGGTCCTGGGCCACGAGCACGATCTCGGCCACGCCTTGCTCGACGAGGCCGCGCACTTCCGCCTCGATGGATTCGGGCGTCCGCGATCGCTGTTTGCCCCGGAACGACGGGATGGCGCAGAAGGCGCAGGCGCGGTCGCAACCCTCGGCCACCTTCACGTACGCCCACGGCGCACTGGGCTTCGGACGCGGCAGCTCGAGCAGATCGCGCACACCGGCGGGCTTGCGCCCGCGCATCACGACGTCGACGAGCGCGCCTTCGTCCGAGAACCCGACGACCGCGTCGGCTTCGGGTAACGCGGCCGCGAGCTCGTCGCCGTAGCGCTCGGCCATGCAACCCGTCACCACCATGCGGGCTCCGGGCTTGCGCGTGTCGGACAGCGCGAGCGCGACGTCGATCGACTCCTGGCGCGCGGCCTCGATGAACGCGCACGTGTTCACGACGACCAGATCAGCTTCTGCGGCCGACGCCGCGGGCGACAGGCCGTCGGCGATCAGCGACGCGATGACCTTGTCGGAGTCGACTGCATTCTTGGGGCAGCCGAGCGTCTCGACGTGGAACAGCTTTCCTGTCGTCGAGTCGGCGGGCATTCCCGCCATCGTACCGATGGGCCCCCGTACACTCGCCGGCCGTGAGTGAACCGAGCCTGTGGTGCCCATCGTGCGGATCCGAATATCGACCCGGGACCAGCCGGTGCGCCGACTGCCGGGTTGCGCTCGTGACGGAGGAACCGACACACCTGACCACTCCGGACGACGAAGCTGACGACGACGTCGAAGGCGACGGTCTCGTCGAGATCGGCGAGTGGCCGAAGATCCAGGCCCAGGTACTGCGCCGGCGGCTCGAGACCGCCAGCGTGCCCGTGATGATCGAGTGGTCCGGTTCGGCGGACGACCGCCGGGGCATCGTCCTCGTCCCCGAGGATCAAGCCACGTTCGCGGCCGCGGTGGTGAACGAGATCGACGTCGACGACGAGGTCAGTGACGACTCGCCGCACGCGTACGTCGCCCGCATCGAAGAGCATCTGTCGGCTGCCGCCGGCCTCCTCGACGAGCTGCGCACCCGCCTCGACGACCTCGAGAACGACGGCAAGCTCTGACCGGTCGCGCCGACGCTTCAGCCTTCGCGACTGTCACGGGCGGGGCCTACATCGACTGATGTTCGTAACCTTTCCGCGCCAACCGGGTCTGAGAGCACGACGGACGGCACAGAGCCATCCGCGAGTCACCTGGAGGTGGCAGATGTACGACTTCGCGATCATCGCGTTGCTCGCACTCGCGAC
>JAODBI010000132.1 GCA_025463875.1 Actinomycetes bacterium | reverse complement strand
TGGACTACCCGCGAGGGCGCACGGTCGGGCATTCTGTGCGCGTGAAGGAGTACGTCGGCTTCATCTGGATCGGCGACGCGCCGGGCATACGCCTGTCGATCCTCGCGGAATCCAGCACGGACGCTCGGGAACAGGTGGTGCAGCAATACGGTGACGGGCACGTCATTTCGATCTGGAACGAGGACGACGCTCGAAAGCCGCGCGAGCCATAACTGCCGCTCGGTACTCGCCGCCCCGGCGCCCGAGAGCGGGCACTTCTGTGCGCACCTTAAGCGAGAGCGCTCAGCGCGCCGATGAGAGAGCGAGGCCGATTCGCGATCGCAGCACGGCTAGCCGACGATGAGCAAGAACACACGCGGCGCAATCGCTGGTGTGGTCGGTCTCGCGGCCAGTGTGGGCTACGTCATCTACGGCTTCACCGCACCGTGGGGAGTGATGCCCGCGACGGCGGGACTCGTCGCCGGATGTGCGCTTGTTGGGATCGAGTGGATACGCCGACAGCCTGGTCGCACGCCGAACCCGAAGGCAATGTTCGCGGCTCGGGTCGTCGGTGTCGGTCTCTATCCTCTCCTTGTCGTCGCAGGAGCAAGCGACCGCTTCACGGACCGGCTTGGCGTGTTCGGTGCCGGGCTCGTCGCTCCGCTCCTGGCCCTCATCGTGATAGCCACTCCGATCATCGCCGGACAGCAGCCCGGCTACTGGAGCCGTTGACGCAGCCGAACACAGCTGCCGTTCCGCGCTCGCCACAAGCGTCCCGGAACGGGTGTGTCCTCAGGCGGTCAACGTAACGGCGTTGTTTGATACGCGGTGAGGCCGATTCGCTTCGGTCATACTTCGCCTGTGCTCAGTCGGCGGCGCTATGTCGGCGCGTTCACGTTATTGATGGCCGTCGCGTCGTGCTCGTCCGGTCGCGGGACCGCGAGTGCGCCGGCTACGACAACCCTCGGGGCCTTAGCGATCTCGGTTCCGGGTGCGAGGCCGTTACCGACGGTGGTGCGGAAGTCGACGATGCCTTCCTCGTGCCCGAGGGGCCTGCCGACGAACTTGGCCCAGCGCGGTGTGGCTCGCCTCGACATATCGCTCGTGGCGATCGCGGCTGTCGACGTTGAGGTGTGCGCGTATGGAGGGTCGGTGGCTCCGGGTGCGCTGCGCGGCCACGTCGCGTTCGACGACGCGGCCGCGGAGACGATCGCGAGCGCATTGAACGGCGTGGCCGGAATCGATCCCGTGTCCGGTCCGCGTTGTGAACCGGGCCCGGCCGCGTCCGTCGTCATCGCCATTTCTGACGGGCTGCGCGTCGAACAGTTCTTGGCGTCGCTCGCGGGTTGCCGGGGCGTGAGCAACGGGTTGCTGAGCGGGGCGGGCACGCCGTCGTCGACCGCGGTTCTCCGACGCGCGATTCTCTTGGCCGATCTTTGCGGGCGTCGATTCGGGCTTTCGGCGGGTTGCATCGCGGGTGCTTCGTGAATGCACCGAGCGAACGTCGCGACGACCTGGTCGCGCGAAACCGCGCGGGCAGGCGCGGATGGGTTGCGGTCGCGGTCGCGGTCGCGGTCGTCGTCGCGATCGTGGCTGGCACGGTGTGGCGCGCAGTCTCCGGTCAGGGCGCCGCGACCGCCGACCATCCACCGGGCGCACCGACGGGCCTCACTGTCGACGACGCGTCGGCGCCCCTGGCGGTGGAAGGTAGGCCGCAGTTCGGTTGGATCGTCAACGACGTCGATCGCGGCGAGACACAGAGCGGCTATCAGATCGTCGTCGCAACCGAGCCGACGACCGACCCTCGCGATCGGCACGTCGTGTGGACGAGCGGTCGCGTCGCGTCGGGTCAGCAGGCGTACGTCGACGCGAACGATCTACGGCTCGCGCCGGGGAGCGAATTTTTTTGGACGGTACGAACCTGGGACCGAGCGGGGCGGAGCGGACCCTTCGCCCGACCCGTCGGCTTCGGCGTGGGTCTGGGTGACGGGGACTGGCACGCCAGTTGGATCCGGCGACCGGGCATCGATCCCGAAGCGAGCGAGGACTTCACTCTCGCGCGCACCGAGCGTCACCTCGGCGCGAGCCCGATCGTGCGCGCCGTCGCGTACGTCTCGGCCGGCCAGCAGTACGACATGCGCGTCAACGGTGTGCGCGTTGCGCACGGCCCGTCGTTCTCCTACCCCGACGAGCAGTACTACGAGGCGACCGACATCCGCGCGCAACTCCTCGCCGGCCGGACGAACGCGATCGGCATCATCGCTCACTGGGAGTCGCCCGGACAGGGCCGCCCGGCGTCCGTGCCCGGACTCATCGCACGGATCACGATCGAGCACGCCGACGGGACTCATGAGGTCGTCACGACGGATGGGGCCTGGCGAGTTCGTGCGGGACCGTGGGTGCCCGGTCCGTTGCGCAACAGCGAAGGCGATCACGTCGAGCACATCGACGGACGCGCCGACCCGATGGGCTGGGACCGGCCGGGTTTCGACGACCGCGGCTGGGCCCACGCGGTCGTGCTCGGACCGCATCCCGTCGCGCCGTTCTTGCATCTCATCGCGGCGCGCAGTCATATCGTCGAACAGCGCGTTCGGGCCCGCAGCCTCGTGCGACTTCCCGACGGCTCCTACGTCGCGGATTTCGGCGCCATCGTCGCGGCGACGCCCGTCGTCATGATCCATAGCGGAGTTTCGGGGCGGGCCGTGAAGGTCACCGCCGGCGACCTGCTCGACCGGGATGGTCACGTCTCGACGACCCGCGGTACGCAACAAACTGACATGCACTGGGACTACGACGAACGCGCCGGCGCGCAGCAGTTCCGGCCGTTCGACTACCTCGGCTTCCGCTATCTCGAGGTCTCCGGCTCACACGAGACGCTCTCACCCGACGATGTCGTCGTCGATGCCCGCCACGCGGCGGTGCCCGACGAGAACGCGTCGACGTTCCACACATCGAACCCGGCCGTCGACGCGGTGTGGAACCTGGCTCGTCATTCCGCGCTGTACGACACCCAGGAACAGGTGCTCGACACTCCAACTCGGGAGAAGGGAGCGTTCATGAACGCTCTCGGCGACTCGCGGGCGAGCATGTTCGCGTTCGGCGAGCGCGCGGTCACGTTTCAGGCGCTGCGCGACTTCGCCCGATCTCAGGCTCGCTACTGGCCCGACGGAAGGGTGAACGTCGTCTATCCCAACGGCGACGGTGGCCGCGACATCCCCGACTCCACGGAGGGGTTCGTCGAGTGGGTTTGGCGCGTTTACATGACGACGGGAGACCGCGACCAGCTCGCGGCCCTCTACCCGGTCGTACGCAACATCTCGGCCTATGTCGCGCGCGCGATCGATCCGCGCACCGGCCTCGTCACGAACCTCCCCGGAGGTACCGGCGACTACCTCGGCGGCATCGTCGACTGGCCGCCGAACATGCGCTACGGCTACGACGTCGGAACCGCGGCCCGCACCACCGAGAACGTCCTCGCCGTCGATGTCTTCCGCCGGGTCGCGCAGATCGCCGCCGCGCTCGCACGACCAAACGCCGAGATCGCCAATCAGCAGGCGCTGGCCG
>JAODBI010000310.1 GCA_025463875.1 Actinomycetes bacterium | reverse complement strand
CGGCTCCGATCTCCCCCGCGCGCTCGAGCAGCAGGTCGGCGGCGGTGAGGAGTGCCCCGTTCTTGGCCGGAGTCGGCGCGCCCGCCAGCCGGCGGCTCGCAGCCTGGGCCCGGCGGCCGAGCTCGATGACGGGAGGCATCTCGCCAGGCTACCCCTTGACCGATCGGTCAAGTCTTGGCGTTTTCCCACCGCATTCGGGCGCAGGGCCGATCGGCCGGGTCAGTCGGACAAGGGCCGGTCGGGGACCCGACGGAGCTTCTCGGGGTTCGCGACGACGTCGATCTGAGCGATCCGTCCGTCGTGCACCAAGAACGCGAAGCAGCACCGCCCACTGATCGCGAAAGCGATCGAGCGTGCCGATCGTCGGTGTGGCGGATCCGGACTTCGGCGTCGTGGTGCCCATGGCTGCCTCCTCCTGAAACGGGTCTCAGACCGTCGACGAGACAGACGGCTGACGGTGTGACATCTCGTCCGCCCGAAGTGACCCGCGGCCGGAACGCCCAGCCCGGGGCCGAGAGCGCGCGCTCAGACCACGTGCACTACGGCAGGACGACGAGATCGTCGCGGTGCACGACCTCGTGCGGCGATCCGCTCGGGAGATCGGCGGTGCGCTTGCCCGCGACCGATCGCAGCTGCGATGCGCCATAGCGACTGAGTCCCTTGGCGAAGACGCGGCCGTCGTCGCCGACGATCTCGACGGCCGAGTCGACGTCGAACCCACCGTCGACGTCGCGTACTCCCGCCGCGAGGAGCGACTTGCCGCCTTCGACGAGCGCGCGCCGGGCACCGGCATCGACCGTGATCCGACCAGCGGACCCCTGCGCGAACGCGATCCAGAGCTTGCGCGACGACAGCCGCGTCGAACGCGGCGCGAACGACGTACCGACCGCGTGGCCCGAAAGCGCGTCGAGGATCACGTTCGGGACCGACGCCGACGCGATCACCGCGCGCACGCCCGACCAAGCTGCGATCTTGGCCGCCGCGAGCTTGCTCGCCATTCCACCGCTGCCGCGCTCGGTGCCCGCACCACCGGCAGCCTTCTCGATGGCCTCGTCGACCTCGACGATCTCCTCGATCAACGACGCGTCGGCGTCGTGACGCGGGTCGGCGGTGAAGACCCCGCCGGTGTCGGTGAGGAGCAACAGCGTGTCGGCGTACACGAGGTGGGCGACGAGCGCGGCGAGCCGATCGTTGTCGCCGAAGCGGATCTCGTCGTCGGCGACGGTGTCGTTCTCGTTCACGATCGCGAGCACGCCTAGCTCGCGCAGCCGTTGCAATGTCTCCCGTGCGTGGAGGTACTGGCTGCGGTGCGCGAAGTCGTACGGCGTGAGCAGGACTTGACCGGCGACGATGCCGCGTGCCCCGAGGAGCGCGTTCATCCGCTCCAGCAACAGTGGCTGACCGACGGCCGCGATCGCCTGCAGCGTGCCCATGTCGGTGGGACGGCGAACGAGTCCGAGCGCGGGCATGCCCGCCGCGATCGCGCCCGACATCACGAGCACGACATCGTGGCCGGCCTCCCGCGCCGCGCCGAGGTCGTTCGCCAGCTTGCCCAACGCCCCGTCGTCGAGCTCGCCCGACTCCTTGGCGATCGACGAGGTGCCGACCTTCACCACCGATACCGAACCCACTACGCGGGCTCCTCGTAGATCAGCTCGTGATCACCGATGTGCACGACGTCGCCGTCGCTCGCGCCCGCACGCGCCAACGCCTTCTCCACGCCCATGCGCTGCAGGCGTTGCTGGATGTACGCCATCGCCTCGGGATTCGTGAGGTCGGCGAGCGCGACCGCGCGCTCCGCCGGACGGCCCTGCACGCGCCATTGCTGCGGACCCTCGCGCACCACCGAGAACCCTTGTTCCTCGGGGCGCAACACCACATACGGCTCCAGCTTGCCCTCGGCTTCCCGCGCGTCTTCGATGAGCGTCGCGAGCTTGCCGCGGAACTCGTCGAGCCCGGCGCGGGTCACGCTCGCGATGCGGAGTCCGTCGAACTCGACATCGGAGTCGGCGACGTCGGCCTTGCTCCCGACGACGAGGCGCGGCCGCTCCAACAGCTCAGGCCGGTAGCGGCCCAGCTCGTCAAGCAGTACCCGCTCCTGTTCGGCCGGCGAACGGCCGTCGACCGGCGCGAGGTCGCAGAGGATCACGAGCACGCGCGCGCGTTCGATGTGACGGAGGAACTGGTGCCCGAGGCCGCGTCCTTCGGCCGCGCCCTCGATGAGGCCCGGGATGTCGGCGAGCACGAACTCGTGGTCCTGCCAACGCACGACGCCGAGATGCGGCTCGAGCGTCGTGAACGGATACGCGGCGATCTTGGGCTTGGCCGCACTCACGACCGAGATCAAGGTGGACTTCCCCGCGTTCGGGAAACCGACGAGCGCGGCGTCGGCGAGCAGCTTCAACTCCAGCTTCAGCCACCGCTCCTCGCCATACTCCCCCTGCTCCGCGAAGCTCGGCGCGCGCCGCGCGTTCGACAAGAAGCGCGCGTTGCCGCGTCCGCCTTGTCCACCCCGCGCCGCGAGCCACGTGTCGCCGTGATTCAGGAGATCGGCGAGCAGCGCACCGTCCATCGATCGCACGACGGTTCCCTCGGGCACGTCGACGACCAGATCGGCGCCGCCCTTGCCGTGCAGCTTCTGACCCTTGCCGTGCGTTCCCGACCCCGCCTTGCGATGCGGATGGTCACGAAACGCGAGCAACGATGCGACGTTGCGATTTGCCCGCAGCCAGACGTCGCCCCCACGACCGCCGTCGCCACCGTCGGGACCACCCTTCGGGACGTGCGACTCCCGCCGGAAGCCCACGCAGCCCGCGCCGCCGTCACCACCTTTGACATTGCTCTGCGCGGTATCGACGAATCCAGACATGTCTGACCAGGATACGGAGGCGGATCGCCGTAGCCTCCCTTTTCATGGCTCGAATCGCTGCTCGTCCCGGCCCGGTCGTGGCCTCGGCCCTCGCGGTGCTCGCAGTATCCGCGCTCACCGCGTGCAGCAGCGACAAGAAGACGACGCCGCCCACCCCGTCCACGACGAGCTCGAGCTCCGTCTCCACCACCTCGACCGGCTCGTCGACGACCGCGTCGTCGTCTTCGGTGCCAAGCACCACGTCGACCGCTCCCCCCTCGACCGCCACCACGGGCACGACGAACTCCGGCTCCGGCGTGTTCAGCGGCTACACCGTGATGCCGGCGTCACCGATTTCGTGCAACGCGCCGACGATGATCGAGTTGAAGTGGACGAGTACCGGCGTAACGACGGTCGCCCTCCTCGTCGACGGCAAGCCGTTCGCGTCGTACGGCCCCGGCTTCCAGGATCACCTCGAGTACTTCGCCTGCGACGGCTCGTCGCACACGTACACGCTGCAGGCGCGCAAAGGGACCACGACGGTGACCGCGCTGCAGATCGTGCGATCGAAACCAGCCTGAGTCGCCGGCTCGGTCGCTAACCCTTCGCGGGCGCGGGTTGGGAGGTGGCGGCCGCCGCCTTCATCGCCCGCTTCTTCTCGCGGATCTCGAGGACGCGTTCGAAGGTGTCGACGTCGGCGATCGACGGCCAGTCGGCGGCCACGACCTCCCAGCCGCCCGGACGTACGCCCAGCCGCTTCCCCAACAGGCCGACGAAGATCCGCGCCTTCGCCGTGCCGAAACCCGGAAGCGCGACGACTCGGGCAAGCAGCTCGTCGCCGCTCGTCACGCCGCCCCACACACCCTCGGCGCGGCCTTCGTAGTGCTCGACCAGATACGCGCACAAAGCCTGGGTGCGCTTCGCCATCGACCCCGGGTAGCGGTGCAGCGCGGGCTTGTCGCGGAAGACTGCTTCCAGCGCGCCCGGATCCATCCTCGCGATCGCACCCGCGTCGAGCGGTCCGCCACCGAGTCGCTCCTTCAGCAGGGCGGGCGCGGTGAACGCCCACTCCATCGGGACCTGCTGGTCGAGCAACATCCCGAGCATCACCGCGAGCGGCTCCGACGCGAGCAAGCGGTTGGCATCGGCATCGGGGGTGAAGTGCAGTGCGCTCGGCGCCCCGGGCGGCGTGGGTGCGGGCTTCGCCATGGACACCGAGCCTAGAACGCCACCTTTCGCACGAACACCCGACCACCCCGGTCACGGGCAGCACCCGGCCGGATGCGGAGTCGGCCGGGATCGGGAATCGGGACCGACCCAGTAGGCTGATGCATCCGAAATCCTCGTTCCGCTCATCCGGGGAGCGATTTGCCCGACCGTCTCGACCCCGAGCTCGCGGCCGAACAGGCCTATGTCACGGCCGCGTACGCGCGGCTCGAGGCCATGCGAGCCGCGGCCGAACGGGTCCGGACGGCCTACGCCGACGTGCGCGCGGGCGGCACCCACCAGGCCCGACTCGAACGCGACATCGCCTGGGACGTGACCCAGCGGAGGCTCTCCGACCTCGACATCGGCGAGTCGCCCCTGGTGTTCGGCCGCCTCGACCTCGAACGGGGCGTGCGCTGGTATGTCGGCCGCCTCGCGGTCGAGGACGAGGGCCACACGCCGCTCGTCGTCGACTGGCGCGCGCCGGTCGCGGAGCCGTTCTATCGGGCGACGGCCGTCGAACCGATGTCGGTGGTGCGCCGCCGGCACCTGATCACGCGCAAGGGCCGCGAGGTGACCGGCCTCGACGACGAGGTGTTCGACCAGATCGCCGTCGAGGACGAGGGGCTGCGGGTCGCGGGCGAAGGCGCCCTCCTCGCAGCACTCGAGCGCAACCGCACCGGCCGCATGGGCGACATCGTCGCGACGATCCAGCACGAGCAGGACGAAGCCATCCGGGCCGACGTGGCCGGCATCCTCATCGTCGGCGGCGGTCCGGGCACCGGCAAGACGGCGGTCGCCCTGCACCGTGCCGCCTACCTCCTCTACACGCACCGGCGCCGACTCGCGGCCCAGGGTGTGCTCCTGATCGGCCCGAGCCCCGTCTTCCTCCGCTACATCGAGCAGGTGCTCCCCTCCCTGGGTGAGCAGGACGTGCAGCTGTCGACGATCTCCGGCCTGAAGCCGAGGATGCGCATCGTCGCGACCGATCCCGATCCGGTCGCGCAGCTGAAGGGCGACGCGCGCATGAGTCGCGTCATCCAGCGCGCCGTCACGGATCGCGAACGGACTTTGGCGCGCGACCTCATCGTGCTCATCGACGGGCTGCGCGTCCGTCTCTCGCGCTCCGACACGGCGCGCGTCATCGAAGGCGCGCGCCGGCGGCGGGTCACGCACAACGAGAACCGCCTCTATGTCGCGCGCCGTCTCTACGACCTCCTCGTCGCCCGTTACAAGAACGCGGCGATCCGTGCGTTCCGCGAGCGGAGCATCGACGCACCCGCCGACAACGTGACGAGCATCTTCGATCGCGACTCCGCGCTCGACGCGACGATCGCGGGGACGCTCGCGCGCGGCGAGCAGGTACCCGAAGGTTGGGAGCAAGAGCTGCGCTCCCGATTCCGGACCCGCCCCGAGGTCAAGGAAGCCCTCGAACGGATCTGGCCGGTGCTGTCCGGTTCGGAGCTCGTCAACGATCTGTTCGGATTCCGGGCGCTCGTGCGTTCGGCGTCGGGGACGATCCTCGACGAGGACGAGCAGGAGATGCTCCACCGCCGTCGCGATCCCGACGTCACGCGCGCGCCGTGGACCGAAGCCGACCTCGCGCTCGTCGACGAAGCCGACGCGCTGCTCGGTCCGGTCGAAGCGGCCCGACCGGTGCTGCGCCGGCGCAGCAGTGGCGGCGACACGTACGACACCGCCGAACGCGTCATCAACGATCTCGGTCTGCGCGGCTTCGCCGATGCCGCGACGCTCGCGACCCGCTTCGGCGAGCCGGCCGGCAACGGGAACGGCGCGGCATCCGAGCCGTCCTTCGAACCCCGCACGTTCGGCCACGTGCTCGTCGACGAGGCGCAGGACCTCACGGCGATGCAATGGCGCATGCTCGCCCGCCGGTGCCCGTCGGGTTCGATGACCCTTGTCGGCGATCCCGGTCAGGCGAGCAAGCCCGGCGCGGTGGCGTCGTGGGACGACGTGCTCTCCCACCTCCCGACGCACAACGCGACCCGTTTCGTCTCGCTCAGCATCAACTACCGCACGCCCGCGGAAGTGATGGAGGTCGCGTCGCGGTTGCTGGCGGTCGCGGCGCCGACGGTCGAGTCGTCGCGGTCGGTTCGCAGCACGGGCGAGTTCCCGCGGTTCGTCAATGCGAAACGCGACGATCTCATCGCGACGACGGCCGAGGAGACCCGCGCCGCGCTGAGCAAGACCGGCGCGGTCGCCGTGATCGCGCCGCCCGCATTGCACGAGGCGCTCGTCGCTTCTCTCGCCGACGTGGGTGCCGTGTCGACGTCGGCCGACGCGCTCGACGCGCCCATCGCCGTCCTCGATCCCACCAGTGCGAAGGGCCTGGAGTTCGACCACGTGATCGTCGTCGAACCGTCGATGCTGGTGAACGCGGATCGCGCCGGGCTACGGCTGCTCTACGTCACCATCACGCGCACGACCAAGACCCTCACCGTGGTGCACGCCGAAGCGCTCCCCGAGGGCCTCACCCCCCACCGCGACTAACCGTCGAAACCGTTGCAAACAGATTGCAACAAAATTGACCGGACGACGTCCGAAATGTTGCAAACAGTTTGCAACAAAGAGGCTCGGGGTCAGGCGTCGGCGAGGGCGTCTTCGTGGAGGACGATGTCGACGAGCTTGCGGCCGCGGCGGGTGCCGAACTTCACGACGCCGTTGGCCTTGGCGAACAGTGTGTCGTCCTTGCCCAGCCCGACGTTGTACCCGGGGTGAAAGCGCGTACCCCGCTGGCGCACGATGATCGTGCCCGCGGTGACGACCTCGCCGCTGTAGCGCTTCACGCCCAGCCGCTGCGCATTCGAGTCACGGCCGTTGCGGGATGATGCAGCACCCTTTTTCTTCGACATGAGTCTGCTCCCTAGCCCTTCGTGATCCCGGTGATCTCGATCGTGGAGTACTTCTGACGGTGACCCCAGTGCTTGCGCTCGTTCGACTTGTTCTTGTACGTGAAGCCCTTGATCTTGGGGCCCTTGGCCGCGCCGACGATCCGCGCGGTCACCGCGGCGGCGCCGAGCTCGGTGGGCGTCGAGAGCACGCGGTCGCCGTCGACGAGCATGACGGGCCGCAACGTGACCTCTTCGCCGGCGAGCCGCTCGACGTCGAGGCGGTCGCCCTCGGCAACGCGGTACTGCTTACCGCCGGTGTGGATGACTGCGTACATGCGCGATGCCTCTTCAGAGTGCTTCTCGGAACCGGGAAAGGATAGCGGACCTGCCCCGCGGTCCCAGAGTGGGCAGAGAGTGGGGGCTATTCGAGGAGGGATTCGTCGACCACGAACCCGCGCCCGTTGCAGTGCGGGCACGTCGACGAGAACGCCTCGACCAGGCCTTCGGAGACACGCTTGCGCGTCATCTCGACCAGGCCGAGCTCGGAAATCGGGAACACCTGGGTGCGGGTCTTGTCCCGGGCGAGCGCCTGACGGAATGCCTCCTCGACCGCTTCGCGGTTGTGCCGGATCTCCATGTCGATGAAGTCGATGACGATGATCCCGCCGATGTCGCGCAGCCGGAGCTCCCGGGCGACGACCTCCGCAGCTTCGAGGTTGTTGCGGTAGACGGTCTCCTCCAGGTTCGACGTGCCGACGTTCTTGCCGGTGTTGACGTCGATGACCGTCAGCGCCTCGGTGCGCTCGATGATCAGCGAACCACCCGACGGCAGCCACACCTTGCGGTCGAGCGCCTTGTGCAACTGCTCGTGCACGTGGAACTTCTCGAAGACCGGCAGGTTCTCCGCCGCCGCGTCGTAGAACTCGACCCGCTCCGCCAGCTCGGGCGCGATCGCGTCGATGTAGGAGTGCACTTCCTCGTACATCTTCGCGTCGTCGATGACGACCCCGCGGAACTCCTTCGTGAACTCCTCGCGGATGAGGCGGATCGCGAGCTGCGGCTCCTTGTAGAGCAGGCTGCCCGGCTTCGCCTTCTTCGCGATCTCGGAGATCTGCGTCCACTGCGCGTTGAGGCGCAGCATGTCGCGTTCGAGCTCTTCCTCGGTCGCACCCTCGGCGGCCGTGCGGACGATGAGACCCGCGTCGGCCGGACGGAGCCGGTCGAGAACCCGGCGCAGGCGCTTGCGCTCGTCGTCGGGGAGCCGCTTCGAGATGCCGTACGTCTGCGGTTGCCCGGGAACCATGACGACGAACCGGCCCGCGAGGCTCACCTCCTGGGTCAGCCGCGCGCCCTTGTGCGCGATCGGGTTCTTGGTGACCTGCACGATGATCGACTGGCCGTTGCGCAGCACCCGTTCGATGCGCGGCTTCTCGCCGCCCTCGACGTCGTTGGCGTCGTAGGCCACGTCGCCGCGGTACAGCACACCGTTCTTCGGAGTGCCGATGTCGATGAACGCCGCCTCCATGCCAGGCAGCACGTTCTGTACGCGTCCGAGATAGATGTTGCCGTCGATCGAGGTGTTCTCGTCGGTGGGCGTCGAGATGTAGTGCTCGATGAGCTGACGACCTTCGAGGACGCCGATGTGCGCGAACCCGTCGGGGCGGACGTGCACGACCATGAGGTACCGACCGGCGGGCCGACCCTTGCGGCTGGTTCCGCGCCGGCGCTGCAGTGTCTCGTCGTCGAGCGAATCGAGGAGCGCGGTGCCGTCGACGTCGACGTCACCCATCTCCCCCGCGTCGACGTACTGGACCGCACCCCGGCCCGAACCCCGAACTGAGCCACCGCCCGAGCGAGCCTGGCCCCGCGACTGCGTGGGCGCCGCGGCGCGGCTCTGTCCGCCCTGGTCCTGGCTCTGCCCGCCAGCGCCCTGACCACCCTTGCTCCGGCCCCGGCCGCCGCGGCGCCGGCGCCGTTTCCTGGGAGCGCCGTCGGGTCCGAGCTCCACGCCGTCCTCGTCGGCGCGCGCCGCCGAAGACGCGCCCGCGGCTGACGCGGCGACCGAAGGCGCCGGCCGGGAATCGCCGATCTTCGGGCGCAGGCCGGGCGCGGGCGCGATCAGCCCCGCTTCCTCGCGCGCCTGCTCCGCGATGTCGTCGTCGGTGAGCCCACGATCGGCGGCCGCGTCGGTCCAGTCCTCGCCCCCCGACATCGACTCGCGAACGTCGTCCCCGTCGATGTCGCTGTCGATGCCGCTGTCGCCGTCGATCTCGATCTCGATGTCGTTGTCGTCCGCGTCGTCGCGGCCGCCCGCGGCCGCACCACCCGCGCCGTTCGCGCCGGCCGGCTTCTTGCG
>JAODBI010000252.1 GCA_025463875.1 Actinomycetes bacterium | reverse complement strand
CGTCCACGGGGAGTTGATTACCACACGCTCGGCGCGGACCGGGGACGCTGATAACGGGACGCGGGATCAGGGAACGATGCATTGCACGTCGCGGTTCACCTCGGAGTCGAGCGTCGTCCGGCCCGTGTCGCAGTCGCGGAGCTGTCCCGTCTGACCGCGAACATCGATCCCATTCCTCGGCATCAGGCACCATCGAAAAAGTGGTGGTGACACCGGTGTTACCACCGGCCGTACCGCGGGCGGTCGCGCCGGCGCGACTGTCGCAATTTCGCGACGCACTTACCCCGACGACCGGATTTTCGGCGGCGACGCCTCGAGGAAGTGGCAGCGGAACGTGTTGCTAGCGACGAGCGGCGACGAAGACCGGGATCAAGCGGTCGGTCCTCGTCTGGTATTCGGCGTACGGCGGATAGGCGGCCACGGCGCGCTTCCACCATTCGTCGCGTTCTGCCCCACTGAGCTCCCGCACCGCCGCGTGAAACGGCTCGGGTCCGTCCTGGATCTCCACGGAGTCGGGATCGCCCTTGAGGTTGTAGTACCAGACCGGGTTCTTCGGCGCACCACCCATCGACGCGACGAGCGCATAGTCGCCGTCGTGCTCCACCCGCATGAGCGGCGTCTTGCGCAGCTTCCCCGATTTGTTGCCCCGAGTCGTGACCAGGATGATCGGCAGGTCCGTGTCGCGCAGGGTGTTCGCTTCCCGACCACCGGTGCGCTCATAGGTCTCGACCTGGTCGCGCACCCACTCCCACGGACTCGCCTCGTACTCACCTTCGAGTGTCATTCGGTCAAGCTATCGGCACCCCGACCGCGCAGAGTTCCCTGCACCCGCGCCCGGCGGCCGAGTAGGTCGTCGCGGCGGCTCTGTCCTGCGCGGCGGTAGCGTGCGCGCCGGTGGACGCCGCACTGCGCCGCGCGATCGAGAGCGATCTCGGTCGACACATCGTGCGCGCGACGCGCGTGCACGGCGGCGACGTGGCCGAGTCGTACGCGGTCGACCTCGACGACGGGAGTCGCGTCTTCGCCAAGACCCATCGGTCGGCGCCGCCCGAGTTCTTCACGACCGAGGCGACGGGTCTCGCGTGGCTGCGAGCGGCCGATGCCGTCCCGGTGCCGGAGGTCCTGGCCGTTTCGGACGACGCGCCGAATCACCTCGTGCTGGAGTGGATCGAAGAGGGCCGTCCGACGCGCGCGACCGAACCCGATCTCGGAGTCGCGCTCGCGGTGATGCACCGTGCCGGCGCGCCGAGCTTCGGCCGCGAAGACCGACGCACGACCGGGAGTCGCGGGCTCCCGAACGAGCCGTGCGCAACATGGGCCGAGTTCTACGCGCAGAACCGCCTCTTACCGCTCGCCCGCCTGGCGCGCGCCGTCGACGCGCTCCCGGAGCCGACGATCGTCGCGCTGGAGCGCATCGCGGCCCGGCTCGTGGAGCTCGGCGTGCCGGACGAACCCCCGGCCCGGCTGCACGGCGATCTCTGGGCCGGCAACCGCCTCGTCGATGCCGACGGCCGGAGCTGGCTGATCGACCCCGCCGCGCACGGCGGTCACCGCGAGTTCGACCTTGCGATGATGCGCCTCTTCGGTGGCTTCGGAGAACAGTGCTTCGCCGCGTACTCCGATGTGTTCCCACTCGCCGACGGTTGGCCCGAGCGCGTCGCGCTGCACCAGATCGCCCCCCTCGTCGTGCACGCGATCAAGTTCGGTGGCGGCTATGTCGCCGCCGCGACCAACGCGATCATGCAGTACGACTGAAGCGACCTCCGATGGACGTGAGTCCACCGGAGGTCGAGCCAGTCGCATCCCTTACGGGTCGTTACGAGCAGCCGCTGGTGCTGCCGCAGCTCGGGCAGGCGTAGCAGCTACCGGCGCGCTGCATCAGGTCGCCACAGACGTGGCACAACACCACCTCCCGGCTCCCGGCCGCCGGCGCGACGGGTGCCACCGGCGGGACCGGCTCGTCGTTGCGCACGCGCAGTGCGTCGGACGGGGCGCGGTCCTCGAACGGAAGATCCATCGACGTGGCGCTCGGCGTCGTCGACTCCTCGACACCGGGCAACGTCGGCTGCAGACGCTCCCCCACCGTCATGATGCCCATCGCCTCGCGCTTGTCCTTGTCGATGTACGCCACTGCGAGCCGGCGGAAGATGTAGTCGACGAGGCTCGACGCGAAGCGCAGATCGGGGTCGTCGGTCATGCCCGCGGGCTCGAAGCGCATGTTCGTGAACATCTCCACGAACGCCTCGAGCGGCACGCCGTACTGCAAGCCGTGACTCACCGAGATCGCGAACGCGTCCATGATGCCCGCGAGGGTGGAACCCTGCTTGGCGACCTGGAGGAACATCTCGCCGGGGCGACCGTCGTCGTACTCCCCGACGGTCACGTAGCCGTGGCAGTCGGCGACCCGGAACGAGAACGTCTTGGCCGCACGCATCTTCGGCAGCTTCTGACGCACCGGCTCTTGCACGATGACCGTCTCGACGATCCGTTCGACCTCTTGGGTCAGGCCGTCCGAGGCCTTCTTCTGCGTCGAGAGCGGCTGACCCACCTTGCAGTTGTCGCGGTACAGCGCCACCGCCTTCAAGCCGAGCCGCCACGACTCGAGGTAGAGCTCCTCGACGTCTTCGACGGTCGCCTCTTCCGGCATGTTCACGGTCTTGCTGATGGCGCCCGAGATGAACGGCTGCACCGCCGACATCATCTTTACGTGCCCCATGTAGTGAATGGTGTTGTCGCCCATCGAGCAGGCGAACACGGGCATGTGCTCGGACTTGAAGACCGGCGCGCCGATGATCGTCTTGTGCTCGTCGATGTAGGAGATGATCTTCTCGACCTCGTCGGCGCTGTAGCCGAGCTTGTCGAGCGCACGCGGAATCGTCTGGTTGACGATGAACATCGTGCCGCCGCCGACGAGCTTCTTGGCCTTGGTGAGCGCGAGGTCGGGCTCGATGCCGGTCGTGTCGCAGTCCATCATCAGGCCGATCGTGCCGGTCGGCGCCAACACCGTTGCCTGCGCGTTGCGAACGCCGTGACGCTCACCGAGCTCGACTGCGTTGTCCCACGCCTCTTGCGCTGCACACAGCAGATCCGGCGGGACGAGATCCTCGTCGATCTTGGCCGCTTCGGACCGATGCATGCGCAGGACGTTGAGCGTCGGCTCCTCGTTCTGGGCGTAGCCCGCGAACGGACCCATGCGGGCGGCTGTGCGCGCGCTGGTCGAGTAGGCGTGCCCGGTCATGAGCGACGTGATCGCCGCCGCCCACGCCCGACCACCGTCGGAGTCGTACGGCATGCCCTCGGCCATCAGCAGTGCGCCGAGGTTGGCGTAGCCGAGCCCGAGCTGACGGAACACCCGGCTGTTCTCGGCGATCTTCTCGGTCGGGTAGTCGGCGTTGCCGACGAGGATCTCCTGCGCGGTGAACATCACCTCGACGGTGTGCTTGAACCCGTCGACGTCGAAGCTGCCGTCGTCGCCCAGGTAGTGCAACAGGTTGATGCTCGCGAGGTTGCACGCCGAGTTGTCGAGGTGCATGTACTCCGAGCACGGGTTGCTCGCGTTGATACGGCCCGTGTGCGCCGCCGTGTGCCAGCGGTTGATCGTCGTGTCGAACTGCATGCCCGGATCGGCGCACTCCCATGCCGACCGGCTGATCTGGTTCATGAGATCGCGGGCGCGGAGCGTCTTGACCGTCTCGCCGGTCGTGACCGCCTTCAGGTCCCAGTCGCGGTCGTCGAGGACCGCCTCCATGAACGCGTCGTCGACCCGAACCGAGTTGTTCGCGTTCTGGTACTGGATCGAGTGGCTGTCCTTGCCGTCGTGATCCATGTCGAAGCCCGCGTCTCGCAGTGCCCGCGCCTTGCGCTCCTCGACCGCCTTGCACCACACGAAGTCTTCGATGTCGGGATGGTCGACGTCGAGGATCACCATCTTGGCGGCGCGTCGCGTCTTGCCGCCGGACTTGATGGTCCCGGCCGACGCGTCGGCGCCGCGCATGAAGCTCACCGGACCCGATGCCGTTCCCCCGCCCTTCAGGTGCTCGTGCGAGGACCGGATCTTCGAGAGGTTGATGCCGGCGCCCGAACCACCCTTGAAGATCGTGCCCTCTTCCCGGTACCAGTTGAGGATCGCGTCCATCCGGTCGTCGACGGCGAGGATGAAGCACGCCGACGCCTGCTGCGGCACACCCTTCACCCCGATGTTGAACCACACCGGCGAGTTGAAGGACGCCCGTTGGTGGAGCAGCACGAACTTGAGCTCGTCGCGGAAGGCGTCGGCTTCGCGCTCGTCGACGAAGTAGCCGTCCTTCGTGCCCCAGTTCGCGATCGTGTCGACGACCCGGTCGATGACCTGACGCAGCGACCACTCCCGCTCCGCCGTGCCGAGGGTGCCGCGGAAGTACTTCTGGGCGACGATGTTCGTGGCGTTCAGTGACCAGCTCGTGGGGAACTCGACGTCAGCTTGGAAGAAGGCGTCGCCACCGTCCTTGTAGTTCTGGATGCGCGAGTCGCGGCGCTCCCATTCGACGGTGTCGTAGGGGTCGACCCCCGGACGCGTGAAGCGCCGGTTGATCCCGATCCCGAGCTGTTCCGGCGCCATCGCCATGCTGTCAGTCTCCCTCCGAGCCCGCTTCGGGCTCTCTTCCGCCCAGATAGCTAAACCACCATATGTTGTGGTTGCTTCCCATCCCGACCGCGAGATGGGGGTGCATTACACCACTGTAATTCCACGCATGTCAAGGCTTTCCGGGCCATTCGGACCCCGGTGCCGACCGCCCATTTGCGCCCGCTGCCGGAGGGCCCGCGGGGCACGTCCGCAGGCGCCGCGTACGCCCGCTCAGCGCTGCTTGGGCTCGGTGGTCTTTTGGAGCTCGCCGACCTCACGCTCGAAGTCGGCGAGGTCCTCGAAGCCCTTGTACACGGATGCGAACCGCAGGTAGGCGACGTGATCGAGCGCCCGCAGCCGCTCGAGAACGGCCATGCCCACCCGGTCGCTCGGAACCTCGCCGCCGACGGACCGCAGCTCCTCTTCGACATCGGCGACCAACTCGTCGACGGTGGTGCGATCGAGCCGGCCCGACGCCGAGCGCTCGATGCCCGACCGCAATTTGGCGGCGTCGAAGGGTTCGGTCGCGCC
>JAODBI010000225.1 GCA_025463875.1 Actinomycetes bacterium | reverse complement strand
GCACCCGTCGAGGTGCTCTTCCTGCTGCTCTCCATCTGGGTGCTGTCGAGCCGTACGTACGCCGGCGGAGACGCACGCCGACTTGCGAGGTTGGACGAACGTGAACGCCGACGCGTCGCGAGATTGCGGCGCGAGCGCCGGGTACGCCGCGTGAGCAGGAGTTCCCACGCTCGCGTCCGCCGATAAGCGCGTGACGCCAGACGGGCGCCAAACCCCATGGTCCACGATGCGCTGAGGTCCGTCGCGATCTGACTCGACGGATGAGCGAAAGGCGCGACTTGAATGGAGACTCGAACCGACCTGCTTTCTGACGACATGCTGGCCCGCTTCGACGAGCGGGCGCCCCTGTACGACCGGGAGAACCGCTTCTTCACGGAGGACTTCGAGGAACTGCGCCGGTCGGGCTATCTGCTCGCAACGGTGCCGACGGAGTTCGGTGGTGCAGGGCTCGGTCTCGACGAGTATTCGCGACTTCAGCGCCGCCTCGCGTATGTCGCACCGGCCACGGCCCTGGCCGTCAACATGCACTGCTATTGGACGGGTGTCGCCACGGATCTACTGCGGGCCGGTGACGACTCGTGCCGGTGGATTCTCGAAAAGGCCGCTGAAGGTGAGGTGTTCCACGCACTGCACGGTGAAGCCGGGAACGACCTTCCCTTGTTGCTCGCGGTCGCGACGGCCGACCGGCGAGACGGCGGCTGGGAGATCTCCGGGCACAAGATCTTTGGCAGCCTCACCCCGGTGTGGACCTACGGCGGGTTCCATGCGGATCCCGACCATCCGCAGATCGTGCACGGGTTCCTGCCCCGCGCCACCGACGGCATCCAGATCATCGAGACGTGGGACACGCTCGGCATGCGCGCGACCCAGAGCCAGGACACAGTCCTGGACCGCGCGTTCGTACCGGACGATCTCGTAGCGCTCGTCTGTCCCGCGGGTTTCGCGGGTGCGGGCCAGTTCCAGCTCTCGATCTTCGCCTGGGCACTCCTCGGTTTCGCGGCGGTCTACCTCGGAGCTGCTCAGCGCGCGCTCGATATCACGATCGAGACGATGCCGAAGCGCACGTCGATCGCGTTGACGAACTCGATGGCGCATCATCCGGAGGTGCAGCACAACGTGGCCGAGATGCGCATCGCCTTCGACGCCGCGGAAGCGACCCTCGACCGCGCCACGGCCGACTGGACCGCCGGGGTCGAACACGCGGACTGGCCGGTCCGTCTCGTCGGCACCCGATACTTCGTCATCAACCAGTGCTTCGACATCGTCGACCGTGCGCTCGACCTCAGCGGGGGAGCGGGCGTGTTCAAGCGCAATCGACTCGAGCAACTCTTCCGGGACGCCCGCATGGGTCGCTTCCATCCGGGCAACACCCTGCTCGCGCACGAGTTGGTGGGCAAGCTCTGTCTGGGCATCGACCCGGACAGCGCGCCGCGCTGGGGCTAGCGGCTATGTGAGGGCGACGCGCGCTTCCGGCTGTTCGATGCGGGCCCGGGAACGCCGGATTCGGTCGCGCCAGCGCCGCGCTCCGATCTGCTCCGCTTGCGACTCGGCTTGCGTGAACAATCGGTGCGCGGCGTCGGTGCGACCGAGACGCGCTTCGAGCACCGCGAGCGGATACGCCATGGGTCCGGCGCACACCGACGGCGCCGCGGTGCCGAGCACGATCAGGACATCTCCGTACGGCCGCAGCTGGCGGCGAAGCTCGCGAGCGTCCGCGAGCGATCCGATCTCCGCCGCGACCCACGACAGCATGGCGAGGGTCAAGGGTCGGTCGACCGTGTGCGGCAGTTGCGAGAACCCGGCGCGGCGGAGCACGCCGAGGTGCGTTTCCGCGCGGTCGAGCTCCTGGAGTTCGAGATGCATGAACGCCGCCGCCGCGCGCCAGATCGGCCGCGCCGGTGTGGCGTCAGCTGCCGCATCGATCAGGTCACGCAGTTCGGCCAACCGGCCGTCGAAGAGGCGCACTGCGAAGATCTGCGCCGCCCACACGCCCGCCACGCCTTCCGGCCCGCGGGCCGCCGACCGCCCGATCTCGGCGGCGTCGTTCGCGGCCGCTTCCGCGAGGTCGAGGTCGCGGCGCAGCGCGGCCTCCGTGGCGCGCCAGACGGCGGGATAGTAACGATCGCTCGCGATGCCCGATGTCGCGATCTGACGGTCGAGGTGCGCGGCGGCGGCTTCTACCGCTTGCATGTCACCGAGCTCCAGGTAGTCGCGCAGCCATCGGTGTTGCGGGCGGGCCACCGTGCGCAGCGCCTGGATCTCGGCCACCAGTGCGAGTCGCGCGTGCACGTCGGGCGCGCCGTACAGCGCGTAGTGACGGGCTGAGAACACGGCGGCCAACGCGTCGGTGTCGCCGGCGTTGCGCGCGATCGTTTCCGCCTCCGTACAGAGCGCGAGGCATCGATCACGATTGCCGGCGAAGTGCAATTCCGTGGCGAGCCGAACCAGGGCCTGCGCTCGCAGCGGCGACGACTCCGACAGCTGCGCGAGACACTCCTCGAGGAACAAGACGAGACGCTGGTCGACGGCGCCACCCTCATGTCCGGCGTCGACCAAGACGCCGCCGAGCCGCAGCACCGCCCGCGCGAACGGCTCGGGATTCTGCGTGACACGGGCTGCTGCCACCGCCTCGAGAAGGACGGCGTGCGCCCCGCGCGCGTCGCCGCCGTGGTTCTGCGCCGAGCCGAGCGCCGTCAGGAGGCGCACGACGGTGTCCGGGTGATCATCACGTTCTCGCGCCAGACGCAGCGCTTGAGAGAGCCAGTGCACCGCTTCGTCGTACGCGCACACCGCTTCGGCCCGCTCCCCGGCTCGAACCGCGAACTCGATCGCGTCGCGCGCGCTTCCGACATTGGCGGCGGTCGCAAGGTGGTGTGCGAGCTCGGCGGAGAAGCGGTCGACGTCGTCGTGGTGATACGCCTCGATCGCTTCTGCGACCCGCTGGTGCAGTTGCGCCCGGCGCGCCGCACCGAGACCCTGGAAGATCACCTCGCGGACGAGCGGATGGTCGAACCGCAGGGTCGCACCGTCGGTCGACGACTCGACGAGTACGCCCGCGCGCCGCGCGACCTCGATCGCAGCCAGCAGTTCCGGCTGGGGGAGACCGGAGGCCCGAGCGACGACTCCCACCTCGATCGAACCACCGATGACGGCGCAGACCTCGAGCACGCGCCGTGCCGGCGCGCCGAGGCGGGCCACATTGGCGTCGATCAACTCCGCGAGCCCGCGGGGCAAGCCGATCGCGTCGAGCAGCGGTCCGTCGCCGACGCGTGCCGGCGGGCTCGCGACCGCGAGATGGCGACCGATCTCGCGCACGTAGAGCGGGTTCCCGCCGGTGGCGCTGTGCACCGCGTGCACGAGAGTGGATTCGGGTGTGTGAACGCCCTGCTCGGCCAGGGCGGCGGCGACATCGGCGAGCTCGAGGCCGCGCATGGTCACGACCGAAGCACGATCCTTCGTCCGCAGGCGCACGAGGAGCGCCCCGATGTCGGCCGATTCGAGGTCGACTGCACGCGCGGTTGCGATCACCCGCAGCTGCGGGACCACCTGCAAGAGCTGTTCGAGGACGCGAACACTGGCTGCGTCGGCCCAGTGCGCATCGTCGACGACGAGGAGGAGCGTCCGGCTTCCGGCAAAGTCGGACACGGCGGCTGCGATGGCGGCGAGCATGTCGGGCCGAGGGCGCTCGGTTTCCGGGGCGACTACGTCGTGGGACGCGACCTGCTCGACGACGCGATAGGCGACGCGCGCGAAGCGGTCGTCGACGTCGGGGGTGAGCCCGACTGCCGTGAAGGCGTCGATGATCACGCGATACGGCGTCGTGGGTCCCTCATTGCCGGCGCCGTAGAGAACGACGAAATCGAGCTCGTGCGCGCGCGCCGCGGCCTCGCACGCCAGCCGACTCTTGCCGATGCCCGCCGGACCGACGACGACGGCGAGTCTCGTGACGGCGTCGTCGGCGAAGAGATCGACCAGGTCCTTCAGCTCTGCCTCGCGTCCGAAGATCCGCGTTCGGCGCGCGTCGACGACCGCCGCCGGCAGCGCGAGCGTGGGCCTGGTGGGCGTGGGGACGTCGTCGGGCCCGAGTGCAGCGCGCATCAGTTCGTCCGCCGCGATCGAGGGCAACAACCCGAAGTCGTCCGCGAGCATCTTGCGGAGCCGCTCATAGCTGCGGAGGACCTCGACGCGATCACCCATCGCGTCGTGCGCACGCATCAGCAGCAGGTGCCCCTGCTCGTTCTCCGGCGCGAGCTCGACCAACGCGTGCGCAGCCGGGATCGCCAGCGGCGACGACGCGTCGCACAACACCTCGGTCCGCACGACGAGGGCGCGGGCCAACACGTCGCGCAACTCGGCGCGTCGCTCGTCGACCCACGGGCACTCGTCGCCGGCGAGGAACGGCTCGGACAGGATCGTCGTGGCGATCGCCGTCTCGCGCAACGCGCGCTCGGGGCCGTCTGCTGCTCGGGCCCGCTCTGCGCGCTCGACCGCCAATACCCCTGTCGCGGTGTCGACCCGCGCGTTCGCGGGCAACTCGAGTGCGTACCAGCGACCACCTCCGGTCACGACGTCGGCCACGCCGGTCAGCAGGGCTCTGATCTTCGAGACGATCGCCGAGAGGTCACGGGTCCACGATGCGGGCAGGCGGTTCGGCCAGAGGATGTCGGCGAGCTCGTTGCGATCGACCGGTCGGCCGCTGAACGCGAGCGCGGCGAAGACGATCCGTCCCTGGCGACCCGGGAAGTCGCCGGGCTCGAAGCGCGTCCCGGCTGCCGTAACCTCCAGCGGGCCCGCGAGATGGATGCTGATGCTCACCGGTGCCGAAGCCCGATCGGCGCCACACCGCGCCACCAGCGCCAGACCCGCGCCAAACGCCCTTGCATACCGTCATCGAAGCACCCGCGGCGAGGGAGGGCTAGTGGTAAGCGTCGACGGCGCAAAGCTCGAAACCTTCATGGGCCGGGCGCTCGGAGATCTCGGCGCGGCGATCTCGGGCCTGATGGTGTACCTCGGCGACCGCCTCGGTCTGTACAAGGCCATGGCCGACATGGGACCGGTCACTCCCGCCGCGCTCGCGGCGACGACCGCGACCGACGAGCGGTACGTGCACGAATGGCTCGACAACCAGGCGGCCGGTGACTACGTCAGCTACGACGCCGCGGCGGGAACCTACGAGCTCCCCGCGGAGCAGGCGCTCGCCCTCGCCGACGAGGAGAGTCCCGTGTTCCTGCCCGGCGGTTTCACCGGCATCGTCGCCGCGTATGTCGATGCCGACTCGTTTCTCGACGCGTTCCGCACGGGTCGCGGAGTGGGATGGCATGAACGCGACGAGCGTCTGTTCGTGGGCACCGAGCGCTTGTTTCGCCCCGGCTACAAGGGCTACCTCGTCTCCGAATGGATCCCGGAGCTCGACGGCGTCGAGGGTCGGCTCCGTGCGGGTGCGACCGCGGCTGACATCGGCTGCGGTCACGGCGCTTCGACGATCCTCATGGCGCAGACCTACACGGCTTCGCGGTTCGTCGGCTTCGACTACCACGCGGCATCGATCGACACGGCCCGTCGACGGTCATCGGAAGCGGGCGTCGCCGATCGGGTGCGATTCGAGGTTGCTTCCGCCAAGGACTACGCCCAGGACGGATACGACCTCGTCACCTTCTTCGACTGCCTCCACGACATGGGCGACCCGGTCGGCGCCGCCGTGCACGCGCGGCGGGCGCTCGCGGACGGCGGGACCGTCATGCTCGTCGAGCCGTTCGCGGGCGACCGTCCCGAGGACAACCACAATCCCGTGGGCCGCGCGTTCTACGGCTTCTCGACCGTCGTCTGCACAATGGTCTCCCGGGCCCAAGAGGTCGGCCTCGCGCTCGGCGCGCAAGCGGGCGAGGCGCGACTGCGCGAGATCTTCGAGCAGGCCGGGTTCAGCAGTTTCCGGCGCGCGACGGAGACCTCCATGAACATCGTCTACGAGGCCCGAGCCTGATCCCGTTGGCAAAGCATCGATCACCGAAAGGGAGAACGACCCATGCAATTCATCCAGACCCTCGAGTTTCGCACCTCCGAGTTCGACAAGATCCGAGCACTCGACGACGAATGGCGAGCGGCAACCGACGGAAAGCGGACATTGCGCCGTTCCATCGTCTGTCAGGATCGCAACGACAAGAATCGTTACATCGTCCTTGCGTTCTTCGACTCACCTGCTGCGGCGACGGCCAACAACGATCTGCCGGCGACCGCCAACTTCGCGGAACAGGTGAACGCGATCGTCGATACGCCGATCGAGTTCCACGATCTCGACGTCGTCGACGATCGCACCTGAGCTCCGGGCAGTTGCGCTTCGCTATATCGGCTCGGCGGCGTCGACGCTCGGGTGGCGAGCGATGTCGTCGGCGGGCAGCGGTTCGGCGTTCGCGGTGAGGTAGGCGCTGCATTCGTTGCGGCCCATCGGGCGCGCGTAGAGGTAGCCCTGCAGCTTCGGACAACCGAGGTCGTGCAGGATCTCGGCCTGTGCTGTTCGTTCAACGCCTTCGGCGACGACGTCCAGGCCGAGCGAGCGCGCGAGGTCGATGATGCTCTTTACCAGGACTCGCGAACCCGATCGGCACGACCAGCACAAAGAAATGCACCAAATGCCCGCGCAGCACGGAAGCGGTCGCCACAACAGCTCATCGGCCTGTCCCACATGCAGGTTGACCCGAATCGCGTCTGTGTCGATCACCCGTTCGGCTCCCGAATATCGCCGCCGGGCTGTCCACCGAGAGCATCCATCGCGCGTAGCGAACCTCGACTGCGCGTAGGCGACGACGACGGTCGGCCGCAGGCCGTTTACGAAGTCGGTCTGTTCGGCGGCCATGGCGGCCACGACCCACATCTTCATCGACTCGGGACTCTTCGCAACAGATACGAGCTACAACTCGCGGGCGGCGGTCTGAAGCCGGCTGTCGAGCCGAGCCGAACCGAGCCGGGTCGTATTCGGCGGGATGGGTGGTGCACACTGGATCCGTGACGGATCGTCCTGCACCGGGCTCACCGGGTGACGCGTCCACCGTCGCGACGCTTCGCCTGCGCAACGTGCAAAAGCGGTTCGGTCGGGTCGATGTGCTGCGCGGCGTCGACCTCGACGTATGGCCGGGGGAGATCGTCTCGCTCGTCGGCGAGAACGGCACGGGAAAGTCGACTCTCGTGCAGTGCGTCGCCGGGACGTACCAACCCGACCGCGGAACCGTCGAAGTCTCGGGTGATCCCCTCATCGCCGATCCCTTCGGCGCCCGTTCACAGGGCGTGGCGGTGGTCTGGCAGGACCTCGCGCTCTGCGACAACCTCAGCGTCGTCGCCAACATCTTCCTCGGCGACGAGTTGCGCGATGGCGTGGTCCTCGACGAGCGAACGATGGCGGACGAGGCCGCCGCGCTCTTCGACTCGCTGCACCTCATCCCGACCGATCTGCTACGGCCGGCGCGCACGTTGTCGGGTGGCCAACGTCAGCTCGTCGCGATCGCGCGCGCGGTACGCCGCGCGCCTTCGCTCTTGGTCCTCGACGAGCCCACCGCGTCGCTGGGCGTAAACGAGACGCTGGTCGTCGAACGCCTGCTCGACGATCTGCGATCGGCTGGTACCGCGATCCTGCTCGTGTCGCACCGACTCGACCAGGTCTTCGGGCTCGCGGATCGCATCGCCATCCTCCGCGATGGGCAGATTCTCGCGACCGCCTCCCCGCTCGAGCTCCATCCCGACGACGTCGTGGCGATGATGTCGGGAATCGAGACGGTGTCCGCCGCCCGTCGTCAACTCCGGCGGCTGCACAGCCTCGTCGAGCAACTGGCCGACGTCGAGCCGGCCGCGAGTCTTCCGCTCATCGTCTCGGCCATGGCGGAAGCGCTGGGCGTGCGCCAGCTCTGCGTCCACCTGCTCGACGAATCGGGCGAGGAACCGCGGCTGCGGCCCTCGGCGACAGTCGGCATGTCGACGGGCAGTCACGACCTGCTCGACCTCCTGCCGGTCGGCCCCGACGGCGGACCTCCCGGCGCCGCGGCCGCGTCCGGCACCGCCGTCGTCATCGAGGACACGCGGCGCAGCGCGTTGTGGCGACCACTGCGCTGGACGGGCGCGGGCCAGCCGCGCAGCTCGTGGTCGGTTCCGATCGTCGGCGCGGCCGGAGTGCTCGGCACCATCTCGGGATACGCCGACACCGTCGGAACACCACAGGCCGATCAGCTCGAGCTCGTCTCGCTGTACGCGAGTCATGCCGCGGCCGCCATCGAGAAGGAACGACTTCTCGCCGACGCGACGCGCCGCAATCGCATGTTGGAGACGCTGCGCGGAGTCCTCGACAAGCTCGCCGGGCCGCTCCCCGCCGAAGGTGCACTCGCGGTGGCGCTGGTTGCGTTGTGCCGCGGTTTGGGCGCCGACGCCATCGCGCTCCACGACTCGGACGGACAGCGGTGCGCCTTTGCCACCGACGAGCTCGGCGAGGTCGACGCCGCGCTGTCGTCCGAGCACCAGCGCGCGGCCGCCGCGGAGGTACTCGTTGCGACTGGTCGCCTCGACCGGGCTCGGCCGGTCGGCCTGGACGTGCTCGCGGTGCCCATCGTCACTCCCGCCGGACGTGCGGTTGTCACAGCCTGGTGGGCGAATGCCGAGCGATTGTCGAACGACGCGCTCGATCTCCTCGACGACGCGGGGCGCTCGCTGCAGCTGGCGCTCGAACGCGAGGCGCTCGAAGGAGCGAACGCGGAAGCGGCGTCGCTGCGGCGCTCCCAGTTGCTGCAACGTGACTTCCTCTCGCAGCTCAATCACGAGTTGCGCACACCCCTGACCGCGATCCAGGGCTACGCGTCGACACTGCGCCAAACGGATGTCAGCTGGGACCTCTCCTCCCAGGAACGGTTCCTCGATTCGATCGCGACCGAGTCGGCCCGCATGGGGCGGCTGGTCGGCGACCTGCTCGACTTCAGCGCGATCGATTCCGGAACACTCCGGCTCGTTCGTGATTGGTGCAGTCTCGATCTGGTCCTCGATGCTGCCCGCAAATGCGTCACCGACGCGCCGCCGACGCTCATCGACCTGAGCGAGGTCGTCGACATCCCGACCATATGGGCCGATCACGACCGTCTCGAGCAGGTGTTCGTCAATGTCTTCGACAACGCGGTCCGGCACGCAGTCGGGGTCACCACCATCTGCGTCACATCGAGCCTCGACGATCGCGCGGGCACGGTGACGGTGCGCGTCAGCGACGACGGGTGCGGCATAGACGACGAACTTCGGGCGCGGGTGTTCCTTCCGCGCCAACGCGGGTTCGTGGACGGATCGGGTGCGGGCCTCGGGCTTGCGATCGCGCGGGGCATCGTCGAGGCGCACGGAGGCGCGATCGTCATCGAACCGACTCTCCGCGGCACCACAGTCGCCGTGACGATTCCTCTCGATCGTTCGGAGATCGACGCACCCCGCGACGGTTTCGATACGGCGATGGGTGATGCCATCGACGTACTGAGACCGAGGGCGGCGGAGTGACAAGCGATTCCACGCGGATCCTCGTCGTCGAGGACGATCGCAACATCATCGACCTCGTGCAGGCGAACCTCCTCGTACGTGGCTTCGACGTCGTCGTCTCCCGTACCGGTGACGACGCAGTCGAGCTCCTCGACTCGGTGAAGCCGGATCTCGTGCTGCTCGATCTCATGCTCCCGCGCGTCGACGGCTTCGATCTGTGCCGCGAGATTCGCAGCGACTCATCGGTCGGCATCATCGTGGTCTCGGCCCGGCGCGGCGAACAGGACAAGGTCCGCGCGCTCAACCTCGGCGCCGACGACTATCTGACCAAGCCGTTCGGTGTCGACGAGTTGCTCGCGCGGATCACGGCGCTGCTCCGTCGGAGCCGACCGGCGCCGGCAGCGGACGAACCGCACAGCCCGATCACGTTCGGAAGCGTCACGATCGACATCGAGGCGCGCCTCGTCACAAAGCACGGGCACCCGGTGCACCTGACTCCGACGGAATTCGCGCTGCTGCGCGAGCTCGCGCTGGCTCCGGGCCGCCTCCTCACGCACTCCGTGTTGCTGCGAGCTGTCTGGGGTCCGGGCTACGAGACCGCGACCGAATACACACGCGTCTACATCCGTCGCCTGCGCGCCAAGCTCGAGGACGGCGACGACCACACCTTGATCGCGACCGAACCGCGCGCCGGTTACCGCATGGCGCTTCCGACCGCCGCCGGAGCGATTTGACGTCAACGCGCGGAGTGGCGCGCCGTCGTTCACGGTTCGTTTACGAGTGCCCGCGAACTTCTACACATCGTTCACATGAGTTTCCGTACCGTGACCTTCATCTTGCAGCGTTCAGCTTGCAGCGTTTGGTATGCGCGCCTGGCCATCGATCACAAGGGGAAGCACATGTTCGTCTCGCGGAAGCGGTCGGCTGCCGTTGCAGTCGCCATGGGAGTTGCGCTCGTAGCGAGTGCGTGTGGCAGCTCGTCGAAGAGCTCCGGCAACTCGAGTGGAAGCACGACGTCGTCACCGTCCGCGACGGTCGCGCCCACACTGTCGTCCTTCACGGTCGACTTCTCCGCGATGAACCAGCTCAAGTCGCTGGCTGCTCAGGGCAAAGGCCTGATCGGTGTGCTCCTCCCCGACACGACATCGTCGGCCCGCTACGAGACCTTCGACCGTCCGTACCTGCAGAAGGCGTTCGAAGCCGCCGGCCTGTCGAGCAGCCAGTTCAAGATCGACAACGCGCAGGGCAGCGCGAGCACGATGCAGACCCAGGCCGAGGCCGACATCACCAACGGCGCGAGCGTGCTGTTGATCGACGCGCTCGACTCGGGAAGCGGCGCGGCGATCGAGGCCTCGGCCAAGGCCAAGGGCGTCGCTGTGATCGACTACGACCGCCTGGTCAAGGGTGGCTCGCCCGACCGGACGTACGTGAGCTTCGACAACGTCAAGGTTGGCCAGCTCATCGGTCAGGGTGAGATCGACTGCATCACCGCGTGGAAGGTGAACAAGCCGCAACTCATCGTCATGGACGGTGACCCGACCGACAACAACGCGACGTTGTTCTCGCAGGGGTACAACGGCGTGCTGAAGCCCAAGTTCGACAGTGGCGCGTACGTGAAGGTCTCCGAGCCCGTGGGCACGTGGACGCCGTCGATCGCGGCGACGACCTTCGAGCAGCAGCTCACCGCCCACCCGAACATCAACGCAGCGGTCACTCCGAACGACGACAACGCGAACGCGGTCATCGCCGTCCTGCAGAGGCAGAAGACACCCGCCAAGACGTTCCCGACGACCGGCCAGGATGCATCATTGGCGGGTCTGCAGAACATCTTGAAGGGCTTCCAGTGCGGAACGGTGTACAAGCCGATCTACGTCGAAGCGCAGTCGGCGGTGGCGATCGCGCTCTACGTGCGGGCGGGGCAGAAGCCGCCGGCGACGTTGGTCAACGGGACGACCAAGGACACCACGTCGAACACCGACGTTCCCTCGTCGCTGCTGACGCCAGTCTGGGTGACAACCGACAACATGGCTGCGACCGTCGTGAAGGACGCCGCGGTCTCGAAGACCAACCTGTGCGTCACGGCGCTCGCCGCCGCGTGCGCGGCCGCCGGCATCAAGTAGTCCCGAGATCCCCCGTCTCGACGGCGACGGCGCCCGGCGTGCTGCTGGTCACCGTCGCCGATCGAGCGGGGTCCGGATCGGGTACACACCCGGTGTGAAGAGAACGTCGCGTCCGTCACGGGGGAGGATCGCATCGTGAGCACCGACGTCGGCACCGCGCCGGTCGAACCACGGAATGTGCCCGCAGCCGACGCGATCCCGCTCCTCCACCTGCGCAACGTCAGCAAGAGTTTCGGGGCCGTGCGCGCGCTCCACCAGATCGACCTCGAGATACCGGCCGGACAGGTGACAGCGCTCGTCGGCGACAACGGCGCGGGCAAGTCGGTGCTCATCAAGTGCATCTCCGGGATCCACACCCCCGACTCCGGTCAGATCCTATGGAAGGGCAAGCCGGTGCACATCCGGAGTCCGCGCGCCGCCGCCGCGCTCGGCATCGAGACTGTCCACCAGGATCTCGCCCTCTGCGACAACCTCGACATCGCCGAGAACATGTTCCTCGGGCGGGAGATAACGCGGCGACTCATACTTGCCGAGGACGCCATGGAGCAGGCCGCGGCGAAAACGCTGCAGAGCTTGGCCGTCACCACGGTGAGCTCCGTCCGTCAACTCGTGGCGTCGCTCTCCGGGGGCCAGCGTCAGGCGGTCGCGATCGCGAAGGCCGTGCTCTGGAACTCGATGCTCGTGATCATGGACGAGCCGACCGCCGCACTCGGGGTCGCCCAGACCGAAATGGTGCTCCGTCTCGTCCGGAGCCTCGCCGACCGCGGACTCGGCGTGATCATCGTCTCGCACAACATGAACGACGTGTTCGAGGTCGCCGATCGGATCGCCGTGCTGCGCCTCGGGGAGCTGGTCGCGCAACGCCCGGTGGCCGAGCTGGATCCGCAGATCGTCGTCGACCTGATGACGACGGGCCGGTCGAGCCGTATCGTCGACCCGTTGTCGGACAAGACCGCGAGGACGCTCGATGACCAAGGTTGACGAACCCGAACCACTGGAGCCCGTCGCGCCCGGCGATGCCGAATTGCGGCGCGCGGCCGAGGCCGAGGCCGAACGCGCGGCGGCCGTAGTCGCGAACGCGCAAACATTGCGCGAGTACGTGCACGTGGTGTACGTGCGCATCCGCTCGGGCGACAGCGGGGTCCTACCCGTCGTCGGCGGACTGTTGCTGATCTCGATCCTGTTCCAATCGCTGAACTCGAATTTTCTCTCCGCCGGCAACCTCGTCAACCTGCTCATCCAGGGCGCGGTGTACATGCTCCTCGCGATGGGCGAGGTGTTCGCGCTGCTGCTCGGTGAGATCGATCTGTCGATCGGCTTCGTGAGCGGTATCGGGGGCGTCGTCACCGCGGAGCTCGTGAAGCAATCGACGGGGTGGCCGTGGTGGGGGGCGATCCTCGCCGGGCTCCTCGTCTGTGCGGTCATCGGCGTGGTGCAAGGCACGATCATCACGCGCATCGGCCTGCCTTCGTTCGTGGTGACCCTCGCCGGCCTCCTCGGTTTCCAGGGCGTGATGCTCCTCATCCTGGGCCCGGGCGGCTCGCTGCCCATCAACGACAAGATCATCAACGACTTCGCAAGTGGCAACCTGACCCCGGCGGCCAGTTGGATCGTGATGGTCGCCATCGTCGCCGTGGTCGGCACCCGCATGTGGGTCCAGGAGTCGCGCCGGAGGAGCACGGGCCTCATGGCGCCCCCGGCGAGCGTGACCGCAATCAAAGTCGCGGCGACTGCGGCGGCCGGCGTCGTGATCGTGCTGATCTGCAACACCAACCGGGGCCGGATCGTCCCGATCAACGGCGTGCCATGGGTGGTCCTCATCGTGCTGGGCGTGCTGGCGGCGTGGACGTTCCTACTCGGGCGCACCAAGTTCGGGCGCTACGTCTACGCGATCGGCGGCAATGCCGAAGCGGCGCGGCGGGCCGGCATCAACCTCGCCCGAATCCGCACCTTGTGCTTCATGCTGGCGTCGTTCACCGCCGGCATCGCCGGCATTGTCTACGCGTCGCGTTTGCGGTCGGTCTCCACCGCCCTCGACGGCGGCACTCTCGTGCTCTACGCCGTTGCCGCGGCTGTGATCGGCGGCGCGAGCCTCTTTGGAGGTCGGGGCAGGGCATCGCACGCGGTGCTGGGCGGAATCGTGATCGCCGCCATCGACAATGGCATGAGTCTCCAGAGCTATAGCGCGGCCGCCAAGGACGTCGTCACTGCGATCGTGCTCCTCGTCGCCGTGACGATCGACGCACTGGCACGCCGCGACGCAGCCCGCTGACGCGGCGCGTTCACGGCGCGCCTCCGACCGGGGCCGCGTCCAGCGCGGCGATCGCGCCGCCGTCGACGAGCAGGTCCGTGCCGGTGATGAACGAAGCCGCGGGGCTCGTGAGGAATTCCACGGTCGCGGCGATGTCATCCGGCGTACCGATCCGTTGGCTGGCCGACATCTCGATCATGCTCCGCATCGAGTCGCCGAACGGGCCCGCGAGCTCCGCCTGCCCCATCGGAGTCGAGATGACGCCCGGGCTGATCGACACCACGCGCCCCCCGCGCCGACCCCAGGGAATCGACGCGGCTTGCACGCGCACGTGGTTGGCCCGCTTCGCGATGCCGTACGCGCTGCCCGGGCTCATCGTCGCCGGATCGAGCACCGCCAAGGCGTGAAGCTGGTCGGTCGGTGTCGTGGCGAGCAGCCGCAACACGTCGGGCGGGAGCGTCGTCATCGTGCCGGCCATGCTGGCGATGCAGACGGCAACGGTTCCCGGCTGCACATGAGGCTCGAACGCGTCGAGGACCCGAGCCGTGCCGATCACGACGATGTCATCCGACGCCGCCGGGTGCGAACGATTTGTAGACCGGCGTCTGGTCCGCGCCCTTGGCCGTGTCGAGGCACGTGTAGGGCTTGTCGGGTGGTGTCTCGAGCAGCACGAATTTGCCGCCCTTGATCTGCATCACCGGCATGCACTGTTCCTTCAGCCGCACCTCGGGGTGCTTCATCGGGTCGATGTGACCTGTCGACCAGTCGATCGGCGGCACCATTCCGGCGGGCGAGTACGCCCGTTGGGCGTTGAGGTAGTCGATCACCTTCTGTTGGGTGAGCTCCGGCCCCGCGCCCTTCAGACCGTCGACGAACTGCACGGCGTTGATCCAACCGAATTGCGTCAACTCGACGGGATCCTGCGTGATCGCCTTGATGTTCGTCAGATACGCCTTGGTCTCCGGCGATTGCGGCTGGGTCTCCCACGGCGTGTACAACGACTCGACGAAGTTGCCCTCGAACAGCGCCGCGTTCTCGCGCACGAAGTCGTGGTCGTAAGCGTTGGGAAGGCTCTGGACCGCCTTCAGGTTCTGCTTCTTCATCTCCTTCTGCAGCTTGATGACCTCGTTGGTATCCACGCATGTGTTGACGAACTGAACACCGGCGTCCTTCATGTTGGCGACGTCGGCCGTGAGGTCGGCTGCGAACGGCAGGGCGTTGTCGAAGAACACGACCTTCACCCTGCCGTTGGTGTACTGCTTGTACGCGTCGCGCGTCCCGGACGCGCAGAGCTTCGACTCCGCGGAGACGCCGTAGGCGAGGATGCCGACCTTCGTGAAGCCGTTCTTTTCCGCGAGCCACGAGGCCAACGGCCCGGGGCAACTGAAGCAGATCGCCGGGTTGGTCCCGAAGATGTTGCTGTGATCGACGGTCGGCGTGCTCGCCATCTCGGGGTCGATGTTCCAGATGAAGGTCGGCATGTGCGCCTTGGCGAGCAGGTCGGCGCCGGTGAGCTGCTGGGTCGCCTCGAACGTCGCGAACGCGTTGTCGTCGGCGAGGCTCGAGGTCGTTTGCTGCACGTTCTGCAGCCCGACCACGTCGTCACGATCCGACACGACGACAAGCTTGCGGCCGTAGATGCCGCCCTTGTCGTTGATGACCTTGAAGTAGGCGCGGATCCCGTCGATGTATTCGTGGTACCGGCCACCGATCGGGTTCGTCTTCGCGGTGATCACGGCGACGCGGATGGTCGTGTCGGTCACGCCGCGCACGCCCGGCCGCGGCACGCTCCTCGTGAGATCCGCCGCGCTCGCCGTCGTCAGCGGTGTGTTGCTCAACGGTGATGTCGTCGGGCTGCTGTTCTGCGACTTGGAGTTGCCACACGCCGCGCCGGCGACGCTGAGCAGCACCGCCGCGCCGGCGAGAAGGCGCCGTGCACCCATGATGTTCCCCTGACACCTCGGTCGTTCATACGGCCGAGAACGCGGTCAGCACGCTACGTCGTCCGTGACGTGCGCACCATCATCACGTGGCTTACGACGGCATCAGTTCGCTACGACGGCAACCACCAACCGTCGAGCCGGGGTGCGACCTCCTACGGCTGGGTCGGAGCCTGACCGGCCTTCTCCTGCGCCTCGCGGGCGGCACTCTCCGTCTTTTCGTGTGCCGGGTCGGTGTTCGGGGTGAAGGACCCGTCGTGACGGCCGCCCGCGAACGCCTTGCCCGAGTTCTCGTCGGCTTCGCGCTGGGCGCTCTCACCCTTCTCGTGGGTCGGGTCCTCGTTCGAGTGCGGCGCGCTCGGCGCCGTGGTGCTCGTCGATCCGCCGGCGGCCGGCACCGTCGTCGTCTGCGCACTGCTGCTTGCGGGAGCGAAGAACACATAGCCGAACGCACCGGCCGCGAGCATCACGGTTCCGAGGGCGGCTGCGAACGGGACTTTGCGAGAGAGGGGCATAGCGGCCACTTCCTTGTTCGGGGGCACGGTCGGGTCTCACCCTCGGGGCAGCACATGGGACCCGGCTGAGGTCAGGTCAAGAAGCGGGTAAGAGCGCTCGATTCCGGGCCGCCGGTCGCGCTCGCGGTCGCAAAATGCCGGCTGCGACGGCTCACGAGCCCAGTGGTGTGAACGGGCTGGGTGTTGAGTGTGAACTCCGCGCCCCGGGGGTCGCGACTTTCTAGGCACCACGCGCCCGCGCTCCTCATCGCGCGCGGTCCGACCCGCAGATCACACCGCGCGGGTGAAGCGCGTTTCGTCGTCTTCCATGGCTGCGGGACGTCCGAGAAAGAAGCCCTGACCCCATGGCACGCCGAGGTCGTGCAGCGTGGCGAACTCGCCGGCGGTTTCGATGCCCTCCGCCGTGACGATTGCGTTGGTTTCCTTCGCGAACACGACGAGCGACGCGGCGAGAGCTCGTCGGACAGGGTCGTGGTCGATATCGCGGGTCAGACCGATGTCGAGCTTGATGATGTCGGGCGCGAGCTTCAGGATGTGGTGCAGGCTTGCGTATCCCGCGCCGGCGTCATCGATCGCGATGCGAATGCCGTCGCGTCGGAACCGGTCCCGAACGGTGTTCAACTCTTCGTAGCTGTCGACGGGTTCATGTTCGGTGATCTCGACGACGACGCGTCCCTTGCCGTGTCTGCGCAGCAGATCGTGCAGGCGTCGGTCGAGCACAACCCGCGGCGAGGCGTTCACCGCCATGAACTGGGTGGGGGCGAGCCGGTCGATCTGTTGCAACGCGGCTTTCACGGCCGCGAGCTCGAGCTCGGTGCCCATGCCGAGCTCGTTGGCCTCGGCGAACCAGACGTCGGGGGCGGTGCCGGCCGCGAATCGAGCCAGTGCCTCGACGCCCAGGACGCGGCTCGTGTCGAGGTCGAGGATCGGCTGAAACGCCATCGTCGGCCGGCTGTCGATGACTGCTCGAATCGCGTCGATGCGACTCCGACGACTCTCGGCTTGACGTTCCTCGCAGCGCATGCGCTTGCGAAGTTCCTCGGCAAGGACCGCGTTGTTGTTCTTGAGACTCTCGTGTGAGAGTCGAATCGCGAGGAGGTTCCGAACCCTCAGCACAACTTCGTCGACGTCGACCGGCTTGGTGAGATAGTCGTTGGCGCCGGCGGACAGCGCTTGCTTGAGCGCCTCGCGGGTGACGTCTGCGGTCAATACGAGGACCGGCACGAACTCCGACTGCGCGGTCTGGGTGCGGAACATGTGCAGCAGCGATATGCCATCGATATGGGGCATCTGGAGATCGAGCAAGATCAGATCAGGCGCCCAGCTCTCGCGGGTTTCGAGCACCAGACGCGAATCCGTCAGCCCCTTGATGTGTGTGTAACCGGCGCTTTGCAGGATGCGTGTCATCAGCCGCACGTTGGCCGCTTCGTCGTCAACGATCAGGATGCGAGACTGATTGAGCGTTGCGGTCATGCCGCAGCACCATCCTGGCGGGGACCCGACCCTGCGCCCGTGACCATGCCGGATTATCGGCAGTTCGGAACGGGCGCTGTAGTCGAGCTCCGAGCTGTGCCGATCGTCACCGAGCGGTCACGCGGCGACAAATGCCTCGCCAAGTGCGTCCGCGCGGCCGATGTCACCTGGAGGCCACGCGGTGTCTCGCCGACAAGGCTGAGAGAGGCGGATCGTTGACGACTTCCACACGAGCCCGGCCGCTGTACCGCTTTGCCGCGCTCATCGTGTTCGTTGCCCTGACGTCGTTGACGGCGGCCGGCTTCCTCGTCACCCGCGGCGCGGCGCGGAGCGCGGAACACAAATTGCTCCACGAGCGTGCCGCGGAAGTAGCGGCCATCGTGACGAGCTCCATCTCGACTCTGAAGTCGTCGCTCGGGCTCCTGGGTGAGACGTACGCGGCCCGGCGCGTCGACGACGCCGCGTTCCGGGCGGGCGAACGATCACTGGCCCAGGGTGCAGCCGCAACGGTCGGGGTTGCCGAGTCCGTGGGCGCCCGCGCCGTCGTCCGTTCCACCCAAGGACGCGCGCTGCCCGATGCGACGCAACTGACCGGGCCGCGCGCCGCCTTGGTACGTCGGGCGGTTCAAGCGAAGGACCTCGTCTTCGCGCTGATCGACGATCCGGCGTCCGGGCACAAGAGCCTGATGGTGGCGTTCGGGCGCGCGGACGGCTTGGTGGTCTTCGAAGAGACCACGATCGATCCGACGCGCGTCGTCGCGTCTACTGCCAACTCCCCGTACCACGAGCTGAACGCCGTCGTGTATCTCTCGCCCACGGCGGACCCGAACGCGGTCCTCCTGAAGACCACACCGAATCTCGAGCTCTCCGGAACGGTCGACACGAGAACGCTCACGATCGGCGCCGATCGCTGGCTCCTGGTGACGTCCGCCAAGGGATGGCTGGGCGGCTCGCTCGCCCAAGCCGTCGCATGGATCATCCTCGCCGGCGGACTCGCCGCCGCGTTCATCGTCGCCGGCGTCGTAGCTGTTCTGATCCGGCGTCGCGAGTACGCGATGGCGCTCGTCGACGTGCGAACCGTAGAGCTACGCAGGACGCTCGCCGATCTCGAGGCGGCCCGGGAAGCAGCCGATACGGCAAACCAATCGAAGAGCGCCTTCTTGTCGCGCATGAGCCATGAGCTTCGAACTCCCCTCAACGCCGTCCTCGGTTTCGCGCAGATCCTCGATCTCGACGATCTGGACGAGAATCATCAAGAGGCGGTCGACCAGATCCTGCGCGGAGGGACCCACCTTCTCGGGCTCATCAACGAGGTCCTGGACATCTCCCGGATCGAAAGTGGCGACCTCGCGCTGTCGTCCGAGTCGGTCCAGGTCAGTGATGTCGTCAGCGAAACCGTCGATCTCATTCGGCCCCTCGCCGAACAACGTTCCATACAACTGCACGGTGAACGGCATGCGTGCTGGGGCAACCACGTCTTCGCCGACCGACAGCGACTGAAGCAGATTCTCCTCAACCTCCTGTCCAACGCAGTCAAGTACAACCGGCTGCACGGGTCCGTCACCATCCTCTGCGAACATCCCGACCCGGCCCGCCTGCGGATCAAGGTCGCGGACACCGGACCGGGTATCACCGACGATCAGATCGGGCGACTCTTCGTTCCGTTCGAACGCCTCGGCGCGGAGCGAACCGACATCGAAGGCACGGGAATCGGCCTGGCCCTCTCGCGGCGCCTCGCCGAAGCGATGGGCGGCACGCTCGGCGTCGAATCCGTGCCCGGGGAGGGAAGCGTCTTCTGGGTCGAGCTCCCCGTCGTCGAAGGTCCAGTCGAGCGCTTCGAACGGGTGACCGGCGGCACGCTGCCCGACCCGGCCCCGATGATCGACGAGCGTCGCCGATCCCTGCTGTACATCGAGGACAACCTGGCGAACCTCAAACTCGTACAGCGCGTCGTCGCGCATCGAGGCGACGTCGAGATCATTCCGGCCATGCAAGGAGGACTCGGCCTCGAGCTCGCCCGGGAACATCAGCCGGCGCTCATCCTGCTCGATCTGCACCTTCCCGACATCCCCGGGGACCAAGTGCTGCAAGAGCTGCGCCACAACCCTCTGACGGCGCCGATCCCCGTCGTGATCGTGAGCGCCGACGCGACGGCCGGTCAGCGTCAACGTCTCCTCACCGCGGGGGCAAGCGCCTACCTCACCAAGCCGTACGAAGTACAAGAGCTTCTGCGCGTGATCGACGAAGCCCTCGCCGCGTCAGCTGTTCCAGTCCCGCCGACGTCGAGCACCTGAGGGCAAGGTTGCAACGATCCCGTGACGACTTCGTGCTCTCCTGAGAGGGGAGGCGATGGGTGCGGCTAACTCGGGCGACGGTGCTGGTCGTGGACGACGAGGCGCGGTATCGCGACCTCATTGCCCGCGTGCTTGCCGATCAGGGCGTGGGTGTCCGCGCAGTGTCCAGCGCGGCGGATGCGTACGCGGAGCTGGCGTCAGGCACGATCGACCTTGTGGTGTGCGACGTGATGATGCCCGATGAGACGGGTCCCGAGTTCTTAGCGCGTCTCAGATCCGGTGATCCGGACCTTCCCGTCGTCATGGTCTCGGGAATCGCGAACACGAACATCGCGCGGTCTGCAGTCGACCTCGGTGCGTACGGCTACATCACCAAACCCTTCACTGCCGCGCAACTCGTCGTCACCGTCGCAAACGCGCTGCACCATCGCGAGCTGACGCGCGACAACCGGCGCACGAGACAGCGCCTCGAGAGTGTCGGTGAGCTCACCGACGCGATCGCGCACGACTTGAACAACCTGCTCGGCGCCATTCTCAACTACGCGACATTTGTAGCGGCGGCGACACCCGACAACGAGCAGGTCGGTGCGGACCTCGAGCAAATTCGCATCGCCGCCGAGACCGCCGTCGAGCTCACGAGCAGACTGGAGCGCATATCCAGCTGACGCCGCCTCACCGAGCGGCAGCGTCGCCGGGAGACCACGTCGACAACATCATCGCGAAGCTCTCGATCCGGCCGATCGTCATCGGGCACGCCTTCGGCGGACTGCTCGCGCAGATCCTCGCCGGGCGCGGCCTCGCCGACGCAACGGTGGCGATCGATCCCGCGCCGTTCCGCGGCGCGCTCGTTCTGCTACGGCGCGCCCGTCGCGATCGGCGGCGGCTGCATTTGCGCGAGGCGCGGATACGCAGACTCGGTGGCTTCATCGGCCGGCGTAAGGACGATCATGCGATTGCCCACTCGCTGACTGAGCCACATGTTCGTCGCGTTGAAGCGAAGCAGACCGAGCTCCGGGTGACGAAATTGTTTGACAACGTTCGCCGCGGCCGCGACGTGGTGCTCCTCCCAATACGCGCCGAACTCCGGCGACGCATCCTGCAGCCGCTTCACCATCGATCGCCACGCCGGCTCCGACATGTGGTCGGCGTAGGACGCGCGGAACTGCGCGACGCAGCGTCGGGTCGCGTGCTCCCAGTCGACGAGCAGCTTGCGCGTTCGCGCGCTGGTGAACATGAGCCACAGGATGTTGCGCTGATCGAAAGGAAGAGACTCGATGTCGCCCATGAGCGCGGCGTACGAGGGGTTGTACGCCAGGATGTCGTACCTGGCGTTGGTGACGGAGGCGGGATAGCTCCCGAATCGGTGGAGCAAGAGGGCAACGGCGGGATCGAGCGTGTCGGATTCGACGACGGCCGCGGTGCTGGGCGCCCCGGCCAAGTTGAAGAGATGGGCGCGTTCGTGGCTGTCGAGCCGAAGCGCCCGGGTCAGCGCTTCGAGAACGTTCTCGGAGACCCGGATGGCGCGAGCTTGTTCGAGCCACGTGTACCAGGTGACGCCGACGCCGGCGAGTTGCGCCACTTCCTCGCGTCGCAAGCCGGGCGTACGACGCCGTCCCCCGACGTGCAGTCCGACCTCGGCGGGGCTGATCGCTTCGCGCCGGCGGCGAAGGAAATCCGCCAGCTCGGTGCGCCGCGCGCTGTCGTCGGCCCCGGAGCCGTTGGCCGGGGATTCGCTCGTCACCGCGTGGCTCATCCGGACAGTGTGAAGGCTCGCCAGCCAAGTAGCAAGGTAGTACCGATACCAGAATAACGGCCTCTCTTGTCCTGGATTACCAGCTCCCGCATGCTGGCACGCGGCCGGCGCCGACAAGTTGCTCGGGATCGCCCTGGGACGCACGGTGCGAAGGCGGCGGAATAGCTCGATGAGTGAGACGTTTGGAGTGCGAGTGATTACCGAGGACCTGAAGTCGCGAGAGTACGAACGGCGTTGGTGGACGCTCGGCGTGTTGTGTCTCAGCCTGGTCATGATCGTGGTCGCGAATGCGTCACTGAACGTTGCCTTGCCGACGCTCGTGAACGACCTGCACGCCGGCTCGAGCTCGCTCCAGTGGATCGTCGACGCGTACAGCCTGGTCTTCGCCGGGCTGCTCCTCACCGCCGGTTCGCTCGGCGACCGTTACGGACGTCGGCTCGCGCTCAACGGCGGCCTGCTGATCTTCGGCGTCGCGTCGGGCCTGGCGGCCTTTGCCGGCTCCGCGACCCAGCTGATCGCCGCCCGTGCGGTCATGGGAGTCGGGGCGGCGTTCGTGATGCCGGCGACGCTGTCGGTGCTGGCGCACGTGTTCCCCCCACAGGAACGGAAGCAGGCCATCGCGATCTGGGCCGGATTCGCAGGAGTGGGAGCCGCACTCGGCGGCGTCATCAGCGGATGGCTCCTCGAGCACTTCTGGTGGGGCTCGATCTTCCTCACCAATGTCGGCGTGGTCGTCGTGGCGTTGATCGCGGGCGCGTTCCTGATCCCATCGGCCAACGAGGACCACGAGCCTGCGCTCGACCTCGTGGGCGCGGTGCTCTCGATCGCCGGGTTGGGTGCGCTGGTCTACGCCATCATCGAAGCGCCGAGCCGGGGATGGCTGTCGGCGTCGACGGTCGGAGCCTTCTCGATCGCGATCGTGATCCTGGCCGCGTTCTCGATGTGGGAACTGCGCGTGCCCGAGCCGATGCTGGATCTGCGCTTCTTCCGCAACCCGCAGTTCGCGGCCGCCGCGGGATCGATCACGTTCGTGTTCTTCGTGATGTTCGGGATGATCTTCACGTTGACGCAGTACCTGCAACTCGTGCTCGGGTACAGCCCGCTCGAGGCGGGTGCGCGCATGCTGCCGTGGGCCGTCGTGTACATGATCTCGGCCCGTCGGTCCGCCCGGGTCGTGGAACGGTTCGGCCAGCGCGCGGTGGTGTCGCTCGGTCTCGCAGTCGTGGCCGCGGGCCTTGCGCTCCTGGCGCTCAGTGGTCTGCACGCGAACTATCCACTGCTGGTCCTCTCACTCGTGGTGGGCGCGGCGGGCATGGGCATGGTCACCGCGCCCTCGACCGGCGCGATCATCGTGTCTTTGCCGTTGAACAAGGCGGGCGTCGGTTCCGCCGTCAACGACACCACTCGCGAGCTCGGCGGTGCACTCGGCGTCGCGGTCCTGGGCAGTCTGATCGCGTCGCTGTACCGCGCCGACCTTCCCGTCTCAGCCCACGCCGCGACGACGTCGCTGGGCGCCGGCTTGGAGGCGGCGGCCACGTTGCCCGGGCCCGCCGGTGCTGCACTCGCGCACTCCGCCCGGGCGGCCTATGTTCACGCGTTCGACATCACCATGCTCGTTGCGGTCGGGGTCGCGTTGCTCACCGCGGTGCTCATCTCGTTCGTGCTCCGACCGGTCGTGGCCGTCGAAGCAGAAGAGTCGAGCGAGCTGCAGGCGGCCTGACCAGCCGGATCCGACAAGGCGGCAGCCCCGGAGCGTGCGTTACAGATCGAACCGGACCATGCCGTCGATCACCATGAGCGCGTAGGTGTGGACGCGGTACTGCAGCGACTCCGCGCGCGCTCGGAGTCGGCGTAGGGCTTCTTCCTCGTCGCAGCCGAGTTGCGCGGCCACGAGGCGGGCTGCTTCGAGCGTGCGCGGTGACGGTGCGTAGCGCGTCGACGTCATCGCGAGACCGCAGACGCCCGCTCGCAACAACGGTGAATCTCGTCGGCACCCTCGCGCATGACCCACCAGCGCGGTTCACCGCTCGACACGTTGTGACCGGCCCGGACGATTTCCGGTGTGTAGACCTGCACGTGCTCGCCGCAGTGCGGGCACTCGATCACAGCCATGATCCCTCCTTACTGAGCGAAGAAAGACCACCGAACCGGAATCGGTCTCGATACTCCAACCACCGAACTCCGACCGCCGACTCACATCCCGCCTTCCTGCATCGACGGTAGAACCGGTTCCGCAGGCACACATCCCGCGTTCGCGTGGAACAAACTCGTGTCGTCCGACAGTCGCGCGGGTAGCTACGGCGGGAGCGACAGCACACTCCGCACGCTCATCGGGCCCGACCGGGGAGGCCATTGCGCCATGAACGTCTTCGAGGCAATTTCGACTCGCCGCGACGTGCGGCAGTACACCGACGACCCGATCAAGCCCGACGACCTGGATCAGATCCTGGAAGCGGGGCGGCGGTCGCCGTCGTCGTCGAACGACCAGCGTTGGGACTTCGTGGTCGTCACCGACCGTTCGGAGCTCCGGGATCTCTCGACGGTGTGGCAGGGCGCGAAGCACGTGGCGTCGTCGGCGGCGACGGTCGCGCTCGTGGCGCCGCAACCTGCCGAAGACGATTCCCTCGCGTCGACCCACTACGACCTCGGTCAGACGACCATGTGCATGATGCTCGCCGCGGTCGACCTCGGGATCGGCAGCGCGCACTCGCGGGTCGGGGATCAAGATCGGGCGCGCGAGATTCTCGGCTTCCCGGCCGACCGCGTGTGTCCCTGGATGATCGTGTTCGGGTATCCCGCCGACCGGCCGCTGCGGGCAATCCGGCATCCGAAGCGGCGTCCGTTCGATGACGTCGTGCACCGAGGCCGTTGGTGACGAGGATCAGCCTGACGGTGAACGGGGAACCGCGGGCGGTCGACATCGACTCGCGCGTGACGGTGCTCGACCTTCTGCGCGAACACTTCGGCCTGACCGGAGCGAAGAAGGGTTGTGACCGTGGGCAGTGCGGAGCTTGCACCGTGCTGCGCGACGGACGCCGGGTGAACAGCTGCCTCGTGCTCGCGGTGAGCGCCGACGGTTCGGAGATCGTGAGTGTGGAAGGTCTGGCCGGCGACTCGGATCTGCATCCGTTGCAGCAGTCGTTCCTCGACCATGACGCGTACCAGTGCGGCTACTGCACGCCGGGTCAGCTGTGCTCCGCTGTCGGCGCGCTCGCCGAATTGGCGGCGGGATCGCCGAGCGTTGTCACCGGGGAGGGATCGGCGCCCACCTTGGAGCCGGAAGAGATCCGCGAACGGATGAGCGGGAACCTGTGCCGGTGCGCCGCCTACGTCAACATCGTCGCCGCCGTGTACGAAGCCGGGCGTTCGGCGTGAGGCGCTTCGAGTACCTCCGTCCGCTGGATCGCGCGCGAGCCGTTGACCTCGCGGCAAATCCCGAGGTCAAGTTGCTCGGCGGCGGTACGAACCTGATCGACCTGATGAAGATCGGCGTCGAGACTCCGGAGATCCTCGTCGACACGACCCGGCTCGGCCTCGACGAGATCGAGTCGCGAGTCGACGGCAGCCTGCGCATCGGCGCGTCGGTACGGAACACCGACGTCGCGAGCGATCGCCGCGTGCGGGCGCGTTTCCCGGTGCTCTCCGCCGCGGTGCTTGCCGGCGCGTCGGGACAATTGCGGAACATGGCGACGGTCGGCGGCAATCTGCTGCAACGCACGCGCTGCGCTTATTTTCAGGACGTCACGAAGGCCTGCAACAAGCGGAAGCCCGGGAGTGGTTGTCCTGCTCAGACCGGTGCGAACCGAGAGCTCGCGATCCTCGGAGGCTCCGAGCACTGCATCGCGACGCATCCGTCGGACATGGCGGTGGCACTGCGCGCGCTGGACGCGTCGGTGTTGGTCGAGACGGAGAAGGGCGCGCAGACGATCCCGCTCGCCGACTTCTACCGTCTGCCCGGGGATCGACCCGACATCGAGACGAACCTGCCGTACGGCGCGCTGATCGTCGCGATCGATGTTCCCGCTCCTGTGGACGGTGCCCGTTCGTCGTACATGAAGGTGAGAGACCGGGCCTCGTTCGGCTTCGCACTCGCGTCGGTGGCGGGTGTGCTGCGCGTCGCCGACGGACGCGTTGCCCACGTGGCGTTGGCGCTCGGCGGCGTTGCTCCACTTCCGTGGCGGGCGCGTATCGCGGAAGCGCATCTGATGGGCGCTCCCGCGGACCCCGACCATTTCCACGCCGCCATCGATGCCGAGTTGCAGGCCGCGCAGCCCCGGCCCGAGAACGCGTTCAAGGTCACGCTGGCCCGGCGCATGGTCGTGCGCGTGCTCACCGAACTGGTCGGCCGGGGCGAGGTCGGGGTGGCGCCGTCGTGACAAGGACGACCACGACGACGCGCACGACGCCTGCGATCGGCGCCGCGATGACGCGGATCGAGGGTCCCGACAAGGTCCGCGGCTCCGCGACGTACGCCTACGAGTATCCCCTCGACGCGGTCGCCTATTGCTGCGCGGTGGGCTCGACGATCGCACACGGTCGCGTGCGGTCGACCTCGGCCGACGCGATTCGACAGATCCCCGGCGTCTTGGAAGTGCTCTCGCACGCGAACGCGCCGCGGCTCGCGATCTCGGACGGGTCGGAGCTCGCGGTGCTCCAATCCGACCGAGTCGCATACCGCCGCCAGATCGTCGCCGCGGTGGTGGCCGAGTCGTTCGAGATCGCCACCGAGGCGGCGGGAGCGCTCGAGATCGAATACGACGTCGAACCGTTCGCCGTCGAGTTGAAGTCGGACGATCCGGATCTCTACCGGCCCGACAAGGTGAATCCCGGCTTCCCGACCGACACGGAGGCCGGTGACGTCGATGGTGCGTTGCGCTCGGCGGCGCATGTCGTCGACCACACCTATCGCACGCCCGCTTATCACAACAACCCGATGGAGCCCCACGCGTCGATCGCCGTCTGGGAGGGCGACGACCTCACCGTGTTCGACTCGAATCAGGGTGCGTCGCCCGTGCGCGCCCGGCTCGCCGAGCTGTTCGGCCTACCGACGGGATCGGTGCGCGTCGTCTCGGAACACGTCGGGGGCGGCTTTGGCGCGAAGGGCCTGCCCCGACCCGTCGTGGTGCTCGCCGCCATGGCGGCACGCGTTGTCGACCGCCCGGTGAAGATCGCAGTGACGCGTGAGCAGATGTTCGCGTTCGTCGGGTACCGAACTCCGACCATCCAGCGCGTGCAACTCGGCGCCGATGCCGGCGGACGAATCACTGCGATCGCGCACGACGTGATCGAGCAGACCTCGACGATCGAGGAGTTCGCCGAACAGACCGCGGTCGCGACGCGCATGATGTACGCGGGCGCCAGCCGGCGCACGACCCACCGGTTGCGGCGTCTCGACGTGCCCACTCCGGGGTGGATGCGCGCACCGGGCGAATGCCCGGGCATGTTCGCGCTCGAGTCGGCCGTCGACGAGCTCGCGATCGCCACGAGACTCGATCCGATCGAGCTACGGCTACGGAACGATCCGCCCACGGATCCCGAGACGGGCGCGCCCTTCACGAGCCGCAACCTCGAGGCGTGTCTACGAGAGGGAGCCCGCTTGTTCGGCTGGTCGCAGCGCCACGCCGAGCCGCGCGCGCGGCGCGACGGTCGTTGGCTCGTCGGAACGGGTGTCGCCGCGTCGACGTATCCCGCCCGTGCCCGGGCTTCGAAGGCCACGGCGTGGGCGCGGCCCGACGGCAGTTTCGACGTCGAGCTCTGCGCGGCCGACATCGGTACCGGCGCGCGTACCGCGCTCACTCAGATCGCCGCCGATGCGCTGGGCGCGGAACCACGACGGGTTCGGCTCGGCCTCGGCGACACCAACTTCTCCGAGGCGCCGCTGGCGGGCGGGTCGATGGGCACGTCGTCGTGGGGTTGGGCAGTGACGCGCGCGTGCGAGGGGCTGCGGGCGCGACTCGCCGCAGCAAACGGGTCGGTACCGGTCGCCGGTCTCGCCGTCGAGGTCGACACCAAGGACGAGATCGAACGCCGCGCGCAACGACCTGCGCATGCCTTCGGTGCGCAGTTTGCCGAGGTCCGAGTCGACGAGGACACGGGAGAGATTCGGGTCGCGCGTCTGCTCGGTGTTTTCGCCGCCGGCCGCATCGTCAATCCGATGACCGCGCGCTCACAACTCATCGGCGGAATGACGATGGGCATCTCCATGGCGTTGCTCGAAGCGAGCCTGCTCGATCGTGAGTACGGCGACTACCTGAACCACGATCTCGCGCAATACGAAATTGCGACTTGTGCCGACGTCCCGATGGTGGAAGCACACTGGATCGACGAGCGCGACGACTTCGTCAACCCTATGGGGGCCAAGGGAGTCGGCGAGATCGGGATCGTCGGGACCGCCGCCGCAATCGCCAACGCGACCTACAACGCCACCGGCGTGCGGGTACGTGATCTGCCGATCCGCCTCGAGAAGCTCATCGGCTGACGGCAGCGATCCGGGATCCGCGCACAGTGCGCCGGATTCGAGTCCCCGAGGCCGATGTTGGTTACATGTGCGCGTGCAATCGCGGGCGAGGGTCGGGTGGCTCGACGTGCTCGCGGTCGTGGGCTTGTCGGTAGCCGCGGTAGTCGCGCGTCGCAACGTCCTCCCGCACGATGGCTTGTTCGGAGACGATGCGTGGCAGGCGCTCGGATCCGCAAAGGGGTCGCTCGGCAACTTCGTCACCGTCGGTTTCTCCGCGCCGGGCTTCACCGGCGCGTTGATGGTGTGGCATCGCGTGGTCGGCGCGCCGGAAAAGATGGCAGATCTCGCCTTCGCGGCGGGTGCCCTGACTCCGGCCGTGGTGTACGTCGTGCTCCGACGCTTCGCTTACGCGCGGTCGATCTGCCTACTCATGGGTGCGGCCATCGCCTCCGAGAGCATGAACATCGCGTACTCCGGGCGAGTGAAGTCGTACGTGATCGACGCGCTCATCGTGTTGGGGATCGCGGCGTTGTTGCCGCGCATCGTTCGCGTGCATTTCGAATGGCGCGCGGTCGTGCTCTGGATCGTGGGATCGTTCGCGGTCGGTTTCTTCAGTCCGTTTGCGCTCGTGGCCGCGGTAGTCGCGGGGATCATCCTCGTGTTGCGACCGGCCGGAGACCGGGCGATGCGCGTGGCTGCGGTCGGCGGGCAGGCGGTGCTGTCGGTTGCGTTGTCGTTGGCCGTGAGCCGGACGTACAACGCGAGAGCACTCGAGCTCTGGTGGAAGCGCAACTATGACGGAATCGTCGGCTTCGATCTGCAACCGCTCCGGTTCGTCTCGAGCATCGTCACCCACTTGCGCCGCGCTGCGGCGGTCTTCTCCGGCGGTCCGGCGTGGTGGGCCACGCTGATCCTGGTCGTTGCGCTCGTCGCCCTGGCTGTCGACGCGGTGGTCCGACGCGGTTCGGCGCGTGCGCTGCGGGCGCAGTATCTGCTGCTGCTGATACTTGTGGTCGTCGCCGCCAGCGTGGCAAGCGTCTTGCCGTTGGGTCCGACCGCGGCCGGAATGCGGCTGTCGGTGTGGCTCGTCCCGATCTTTGCAATTGGAATCGCAAGCGCGTTGCAACAGGCGCGGACTGCGGTCTCGGGCCGGCACCTCGCACGGATCGGCTTCGACGCGGTCGCGATCGTCGTCTCCGCGCTCTTGGTGGTGGGAGCCTCCAACGGCGGACCCAAGTATCCGCTGAGCGGATCGAGGTCGGCGACCCGGTTCGTCGAACGGCAGCTCTCGGGCAACGACGCCGTGTTCATCGAGAACGACGGCGGCGTGTATCCGTATGCCGTCGCGTCCCATCTTCACATCGTCCTCGTGCCCCACCACGCCAAGGTCGCGTTCAAGCCCGAGATCCGCGACCCTCGCTACCACTACATCGCGTTCGCCGGCAGCCTCGGAAACAAGTTGGTGCTCACGACCCTCTCCGACGCCGGCCACGAGACCGACATCGCACGCGCGGTCGGGCACGCGAATCGGGTCCTCCTCTACGTCGAAGCCATCTCCGGCCTCCGGCGTCGCGGCCGGTTCACCTTCGACACCGCCTTGCGCCGGCTCGGGTTCACGACGGCCGACGACAACAGATTCGAGAACGCGCACGTGATCGTCTGGCAACGCACGACTCCGTAGCCGGACGTATTTGCATTGCATCCAGATTGCGTTCAGCCGACCGGTGAGTTTGGGCGCTTCGATCGGTCGTGTACTGCAGTGGCTACTCGCAGACAAGATGTGCTGCATCGAGAGGAGCAAGCGTGGGACAACCGGTCGTGCACTTCGAGGTCATCGGCAATGAACCGGAGAAGCTCCGCTCCTTCTACGGCGGATTGTTCGACTGGGAGTTCGACACGAGCGGGCCGGTGTCGGCTGCCGTTTCGGAAGCGGGAAACTACGGGTTCGTCGACCGGTACACGACCGACGACGGCACGGGTATCCGCGGCGGTGTGGGCGGAGGAGACGACTACACGAGTCACGTGCTCTTCTACGTCGGTGTTCCGGACGTCGAAGCCGCGCTCCGGGCGGCGGAACGACTCGGCGGCAAGCGCGTGCTGGGCCCCGACAAGAATCCGGGTACCGACCTCGTCATCGGTCACTTCACCGATCCGGAAGGCAACCTGATCGGTGTCGCCGGCGTCGCGTGACGTGACGCCTTCGAACGGTCACTGACGGATCGGCGGCCGCAGCTTCCTCGACGCATAGTCGCCGAAATCCGGCCCTCGGCGACGTTCGGTAAGCACGCGAACTCGGCCGCGAACGCCGGGCACATAGACAGGCGCAGGTCCAATGCCTCGTTCCTTGCTACCGAGCATCGGGCGGAATCTGGGTCGTGAGACAGAACGGATGACCCGCGGGGTCGAGGAGGACTCGCCATCGGTCGGCGCCGACGGTCGTGGCGCTCGAGAATGCGATCTCGCGGCCGAGCATCGCGGCCCAGAATTCCCCGAGCTCGAGCGGGGTCGGCGCAGTCCATCGAAACGAAGCCGGTTCGGGTAACGGCGATACGGAAAGGGTAGACCGGTGAGATCCGACGCGCGTTCCGTCGAGAGCCGGGCGTTGACGCTCCGATAGCGATCGCGCCGAAGACGCGCAACACTTGCTCAACACTCGAGCGAACTCAGCACGCGAGGGACAGGAGCGTCCGCCATGCCCACCTACCGGATGGTCTACGGAGATGCCGACAATGTCGTCACCGAAACCTTCGAGGACGTCGAAGTGCAACGCGAAGACGGATGGGTCGTGTTGTTCCGCGGTTCGGACGCCATCCTGCGAGTGCAGGAAGAACACGTGAAATCACTCGAGCCGGTCGACAACTCCTAGAGAAACCGACGGCGATCGGACGACCGGAACCTCGATTGCGTCCGCGCCGGGAGTGCACGTCCGCGTCGGGAACATGAGGAGGAAGACCATGGCCGCGAGACGTCGGAACGACCAACCTGGTCCGGAGGAACAGGCGGAGCTGGCAAGAGAGGAACGGCGGGACGCCCGCAGCGAACTCTCCGAGAGCGGCGACGCCGACGCCGCCGAGGAGGACGACGGCGAGGAGACCTTCGACGAGCTCGTCGAGATCGATCAAACGGAGCTCGACGAGCTCGGCCTCACCTTGGACGATCCCCACCAACCCGACTCGGAGTAACTGTCCCAAACCCCCGTGATCGACGCACGCGGAAGGCGCGCGACAACGGATCGCGCGAACGACGCACGAATGCCGGACGATTCCGTCCAGCGCGGTTGTGTTCCGTCTCGGCGCTGCGATAGTCCTACGTCGGCGGAGGCAGTCGAAGCGTGGCTCTCCTCTCATTCATGAACAGAGAGACCTCGAGATGGCCACGCAACGATTCTTCCTCCGGGGCGACGTCGACATCGCGACGGCGCCCGCCGTCCAGCACGAGCTCGACCAGTGGGTACGAGAGGGCGAGGAAGCCCTCGTCCTCGACTGTTGCGGGCTGACGTTCATCGACTCCTCGGGCGTTGCGGTCATCGTCAAGATGTACCGGGCGCTCGCCCGTGAGGGCCGCCAGCTCCAGGTTGTCAATGCCGACGACATGACGGCGCGTGTGCTCGACGTTCTCGGCCTCACCGCTGTGCTTCACGTCAACGAGCCGTACACGCCTTCGACCACGTGAGATCGTCGTGGACGGCGGTCCACGGCTAAGTTCCCTCGACCGGAGTTGCGTCACCTTGAGCACCCAGGGACTCGACTGCCTCCGTCGAGAGGTAGCCATGAACGAGTTTCCGGACGGGCTCGCCCAGCTCGTCGTCGCGCTCAACACCTCCCTGGTCGACGAGGAGAGCTTGGACGACACGCTCGCGCGCGTCGCGTTCCTCGCGTGTCAGGCCCCGATCGGCGCCGACAACGCGGGTGTGACGCTGCAACGCCAAGGCGCGCCCGCGACCGCCGCGTATAGCGGCGACGCGGCATTGCCTCTCGACGAGGCGCAGTACGAAGCCGGCAACGGCCCTTGTCTTCACGCGTACCGCACCGGCGAGATGGTGCGGGTCGGACGCATCCAGGACTGCGCCGCGCGTTGGCCGAAGTTCGTGGACACGGCGGCCGATCTCGGGATCGTCAGCTCCCTGTCGATGCCGCTCCGCGTGAAATCCGACATCGTGGGTGCGCTCAACCTCTACGGTTCCCGACCGCTCACTTTCACGGGTCCGAATGTGCATCTCGCCGAACTGTTCGCCGAGCAGGCCGCGCTCGCCGTCACGAACGCGGAGGTCTACTTCAATACCTACGAGCTCACGCAGAACCTGACGCGTGCGCTCGAGAATCGCGAGGTGATCGGACAAGCCAAGGGCATCCTCGCCACCCGGCTCGTGCTCACGATGGACGAGGCGTTCGAACAGCTCCGCCAGACGTCACAGAACATCAACATGAAACTTCGCGACGTCGCCGATCACGTCGTGCGGACCGGGGAGCTTCCTTCCGCCCCGGAGTAGGTATCCGCCTCAGGGCCGCCGCGATCGTTTCCGCAGTCTCGCGTGCGTCCGCGGACTACGCGCCGAAGAGCATTTCGCGCGCGCGTGCGAGCCTCGCCCAGACGGCCTTACCGTCGGGTTCGGATCGTGTTCCCCAATCGACTGCGATCGCGGCGACCAGCGCGATGCCTCTCCCGCCGACCCGGCTCGAGTCGGATGGCCGGAGGCGGGGGACGTGAGCGGACGCGTCCCGCACCGTGATTTCGATCGTCGAACCGGTCGGTGCGATCGTCACCGTGAAGGGCGATCGGCCATGCGTGATCGCGTTCGTGGCGAGCTCCGACGCGATCAACGTGGCGCCGACGGTTAGGTGGTCCTCGCCGAGCGCACGGACGGCGGCGGCGGCGAATTGCCGCGCGGCGCGCGGGGCCGTAAGCGTCGGAACGAAGGATCGCGCGAACGTCTCGCCGTCGTCGCTCGAGAGCCGACCCGCGCCGTCGAGAGCGACTGGTAGCGACACGACGTGAGAATGCGCGTCACAGACCCGTTTCGCGTCGCCGAGCACCGTGGCCCCGTCGAGTGCCGACAGCGGATACGCGCAGTGCAGTGTGAACGGGTGTTGGCCGTGGAGATCATTCCACATCGCCTCGAGGTCGATCGCGGCCGTGACGTTGTCGTCGTCCCACAGCACCGCGACCATCTCGCCGAAGATGCGGACGGGGCGATCCGCGTGCCCCGCGCGGGCGATGACGGGGGAGACAACTCGTCCGAACGCGTGGCGATCCGGAGCGCCGTCGCGCATGAACCGGGTCAGCATCTCGCGCGCGTCGAAAGCCTCGTAACGCCCACTCGAGCGGAGCTCGTCGAGCGAGAAGCCGCTGCGAGTCAGGGCCGATTCCAGCGCACGCCGATGGTCGTCGGTCGCGACGACGATCGCGGCCCCGCCGTCTTCGAGTCCTTCGACGAAGAAGCCCGTGAGCGCGTCGATCAGCTCGGCGTCGCCGCCGTAGAAGCTCACGACGTGGTCGTGCGCTCCGGGGTGGCCGTCGCCCGGGGACTCACTCACCTTGGGAGCGTACCCACCCATCCCGCGATCCTTCGCCCATTGGAGCATTGCCCATCGGAGTACTGGTCCACCCATGACGGGACGACGCCGCTCGCGCGAGCGGCGATCGTGTGATCGACAGATCAGTAGTAGTGGCGACGCCCGCCGATTTCGCGGCCCGCGGCTCCGAGGATCCAGAGGATGGCACCGACCACGACGAGGATCACGCCGACCGTCCACAGAATGGAGACGCCGGTCAGCAATCCGATCAGCAGGAGGAGCACTCCGGCGATGATCATGTCAATCACTTCCTTTAGGGACCTGAGGTATGGCTCGTTGGTAAGTGTCGGTTGCGATTGTCCGTGCGGGTCGACCGCCGGGTCCAGACGACTTACCCGCGCGCGGGCAGCAATAGTCCTGCGTTTCGGTGCTTTCCGTCACAGACTGCAGACAGTGCAGGCGCGGTCCCACACGCATACCCCAACTAGTTGGGGTAGCGCGCGGCAACAAAACCTCGGACACTCGCTGTCATGACCAGCACCGAACAGAACAAGACCATCGTCAGCGACTTCATCACCGGGCTCTTCACGAAGGGCGACCTGCATGCGGCGGACGTGTACCTCGCCGACGACTTCGTGAACCACGATCCGCCGTTCGGCGCGAGCGCCGACCGGGAAGGGATGCGCGAGGCCGCAGCGATGTTCCGGTCGGGGTTTCCGGACTGGCACAGTGATCTGCATCTCCTCGTCGCCGAGGGAGACGTCGTCGTGGAGTTGTTCACGGCTTCCGGGACGCACACCGGAACCGCCATCATGGGTGTCGCGGCGTCGGGCCGGACCGTCGCGCTGCCGGGTATCAACATCTTCCGATTGCGCGCCGGCCGCATCGTCGAGCGATGGGGACGCCTCGACGACCTCGGTTTCCTCCGTCAACTCGGCGTCGTCGAAGGTTCGTGACCGCGTGTAGCGCGGGCCCGGTGCCGGCTGAGGTTGCAGTGCCGGGCGTGACACCTAACGTGTTCTCGTGAGCGACGCACGGTGGGAACGTGGTGCGGCCGACATCGAACGGCTCGGCAACGCCGGTCTCGACGTGCCCGAGTTCCGCCGGCAGTCGCTCCGGTTGTTGCGCGCGCTCGTGAGTGTCGACGCCGCGTTCTTCGCCACCGTCGATCCGGCAACGTTGTTGTTCACGGGCGCGCTGTCCGAAGAACCGCTCGCCGCGGCGACGCCGCTGTTTCTCGACAACGAATTCGGTCGCGACGACGTGAACAAGTTTGCGGACTTGGCCGGCGCGACCGATTCGGTGGGAACTCTCGATCACGCGACCGCCGGCGACCGGATGGCGAGCGCGCGCTACCGGGAAGTGATTCGCCCGCTCGGACTGGGAGACGAGCTGCGCGTCACGCTGATGTCGGGCGGACGATGCTGGGGTGTCCTCTGCCTGCATCGACAATCCGCGCAGCAGGGTTTCGACCGACGAGAGATGTCGTTGGTCCGGCGCCTCGCACCGCATCTCGGGGAGGGTCTGCGCAGAGGCACCGCCCTGTTCTCCGCATTCGCCCCCGCCGACGCGATCGCCGAAGGCCCCGGAGTCATCGTCCTCGACAACGATCTGTCGGTCATCTCGGTGAACCCACAGGCGCAACGATGGCTGTCCCAACTGCGCGGTGCCGACTGGCCCGCGCACCTCGACCTCCCGTTGCCCATCTACGCGTCGGCGGCGCACGTACTGGGGCACGAACACGACGCCGCGCCGGCGGTGACGCGACTTCGACGAGCAGAAGGTGGCTGGCTCACCATGCACGCGTCCCCCCTCATCGGGGCGGCCGGCAATCAGGTCGCCGTGATTCTCGACGCCGCGAACGAGTCGCAGCTGAGCTCGCTGATGCTCGCGGCGCGTGGGCTCACCGCGGCGCAGAGCCGAGTCGCCGTCCTGGTCCTGCAGGGCCGATCGACGCGACAGATCGTGAACGAACTGCACATCTCGTCGAACACCGTGCAGGAACACTTGCGCGCCGTGTTCGACAAGTTCGGCATCGGCAGCCGGCGGGAACTGGTCGCCGCGCTGTCCGGACGTCGTCCGTAGTCCGAGAGCACGACCGCGGGAACGGGTCGCGGCGCGGCCGTTCGTCACTATCGGTGAAGGTGAGCCGGCCGGTCCTCTCGCGACCGGTCCTGTCGAGTGTCTGATCGCGCCGCTCGAACGCATGTCGTGCGCGGCGCCACCGCTAGATTCGTCGCGTATGACACGCGTCGACGAGCAGGGTCGCCCAGAACCTCCTCTCGCGGGCGACGAGATCACGACACTCGTGGGCTTCCTCGAATACCAGCGCGCGACTCTGGCGTGGAAGTGCGCGGGACTCGATGCGGCCGGCTTCGCGGCGACGGTTGGCGCGTCGTCGATGACGCTGGGCGGCATGCTCAAGCACATGGCTTACGTCGAGGAGAACTGGTTCTCGCGCTGGTTGTTCGGCCGGAATCGACAGCCACCGTTCGACACCGTCGATTGGGACGCCGACCCCGATTGGGAATGGCACTCGGCCGCCGACGACACTCCTGCGCAGCTCCGGGAACTGTGGCAGGACGCCGTGGACGGATCCCGGGCGCTCGTCGCCAAGGCGCTGTCCGACGGCGAACTCGAGCAGTTGTCGGAGCGGACCTGGCCGGGTGGTGATGCCCCCAGCCTGCGATGGATCCTGGTCCACATGATCGAGGAGTACGCGCGGCACAACGGCCACGCCGACCTCATCCGCGAGTCGGTGGACGGCCAAACGGGGGAGTAGGCCCGAGGCGGCCGGCCTCGAGCCGGTCAGCTCACCGCCGTCCGCGGAGCATCTCGGCCCAGCTCGTGTTCGTACGGTCGCCGACGGCTTTGGTCAAGAGCGCGCGCAGTTGCGCCCGCTCGTCGTCGCCGAGTCGGCTGACGAGCGAGGCTTCCTCGAAGCATTTCCGGAGGTGGACGAGGACCCGGCTTCCTTCGTCGGTCACCACGAGCCGGCGGACACGACGGTCGGCCGGATCGACCTGGCGTTCGACGAGGCCGCGTTGCTCGAGCGTGTCGACGATCCCCGTGATGTTCGACGCGTCGTATTTCAGACAATCCGCCAACTCGCGCTGCGAGAGCGGCGTGTCGAGCCGAAGTAATGCCGCGGCGTGCGCGGCGGAGAGGTCGAAAGCGGCCATGCAGGTGTTCGCGTGCTCGCGGAACTCGTCGAAGAGCGCGATCACGAGCTCGACGAGTCGCACGTCCTTTTCCGATGCCACCTTCACCTTCATGAAGCCTTCCCCCCGCGCAACGTACGACCGGACCGGGAGGCGCCGTCGCCTGACGCGAATCATACCCCCACTCATTATTTGACTCAATCAACGATTGTCCCTAGGGTTCTCGCCGCCCCTCTCTGTTCCCCCCGTCAGAAGGAGCCCCGCGATGCTGAGTCGCCTGGCGCATTGGTGCTATCGCCGTCGACGACTCGTCCTCGGGCTCTGGATCGTGCTGCTGATCGGCAGCCAGGTCGCGAGCTCGGCCGTGGGCGGCAAGTCGTCGATGAGCTTCAAGCTTCCGGCGAGCGACTCGCAACGCGCGCAGAACCTCCTTGCCGACCGCTTCGCGACGGAGTCGGGCGCGACGGGTGAGGTCGTGGTCTCTTCGCCCGCGGGCGTCAGGAGCCCGGCGGTAGAACAACGGGCGAAGGCCCTGTTCGACCAGATCGCGCGCACGCCGCACGTCGTCGAGGTGACGAGCCCGTACAGCGCGCAGGGTGCGAACCAGATCTCGCATGACGGCACGGTCGCATTCGCGCAGGTGCACTTCGACCAGAACATCGACAAACTCAAGTCGGCCGACGCGGTTCAGGTGAAGAACGTGGCCGCCAAAGCCGGCGCGCCGGGCTTCGATGTCGCGCTGTCGGGCAACATGTTCCAGAGCCGTACGCCGCCGGGTGGCACCGAGCTGGTCGGTGTGCTCGCCGCGATGATCATCTTGTTGATCGCGTTCGGCTCGGTCCTCGCGATGGGTCTGCCCATCCTCACCGCGCTCTTCGGCATCGGCGTCGGGCTCGCGGGCGTGAGCTTGCTCGCGAACGTGTTCTCGATGCCGAGCTTCGCGAGCATCCTCGCGGCGATGATCGGCATCGGCGTCGGCATCGACTACGCGCTGTTCATCGTGACCCGTTACCGACAGGGACTCCATGCCGGCCTCGATCCGGAACGTGCGATCGTCAAGTCGGTCACGACCTCGGGCAAGGCCGTGCTGTTCGCGGGATCGACGGTCGTGATCTCGTTGCTCGGAATGTTCGCGATGGGTCTTTCCTTCGTGCGGGGATTGGCGGTCGGTGCATCGCTCGCGGTCGTGTTCACGATGGCCGCGTCGGTGACCCTGCTGCCCGCGGTGCTCGGCTTCGTCGGTCCCAAGATCGACAAGCTCGCGCTCCCGTGGACGCAGCGCAGCACCCAGAGCGGGCGCACCACTGTCGCGTACCGCTGGAGCCGGCTCATCCAACGCCGGCCGTGGACTTCGGCGGGCGTGGGTCTCGTCATCCTGGTCGTGCTCGCGCTGCCGGTGTTCTCGATCACGCTCGGCAGTTCCGACGCGGGGAACAATCCGAAGAGCGACACCACCCGCGTCGCCTACGACCTCCTCGCCAAGGGTTTCGGGCCCGGGTTCAACAGTCCGCTGCTGATCGCCGTCGAAGTCCCGAACCAGGGCGCCGCGGCGGCGCTGCCCGCGTTGCACGACGCGATCGCGCGCGTGCCCGGTGTCGCGGAGGTCACGCCGCCCCGGGTCGGTCCCTCGGGCACGGCGGCGGTCCTGCAGGTCTTTCCCACGACCGGTCCTCAGGACCAGAAGACGGTCGCGCTGATGCACAATCTGCGCTCGCACGTCATCCCCGCCGCCGTCGCGGGAACCGGCCTCGTCGTGCACATCGGCGGCAACACCGCGACCTTCGCCGACCTGTCGAGCTTCCTCGGCTCGCACCTGCCGATCTTCATGCTGGTCGTGCTCGGTCTGTCGTTCCTGTTGTTGCTCGTGGTGTTCCGCTCACTCGTCGTGCCACTCAAAGCAGTGATCATGAACGTCTTGTCGATCGGTGCGGCCTACGGATTGCTCGTCGCCGTCTTCCAGTGGGGTTGGGGCGCCGGTCTCATCGGGATCGGGAAGAAGGGCCCGATCGAGAGCTTCATTCCGATGATGATGTTCGCCGTCATCTTCGGTCTCAGCATGGACTACGAGATCTTCCTGCTCAGCCGGATCAAGGAAGAGTTCGACAAGACTCGCAACAACGCCGAAGCCGTCGCCGACGGCCTCGCGCACACGGCACGCGTCATCACCGCCGCGGCCGCGATCATGGTGTGCGTCTTCGGATCGTTCGTCCTCGGCGGCGAGCGTGTCATCAAGGAGTTCGGACTCGGCCTGGCCGCCGCGATCCTGATCGACGCGACGCTCGTTCGCATGATCCTCGTGCCGGCGACGATGGAGCTCCTCGGCGACGCGAACTGGTGGCTGCCACGGTGGCTCGCCCGCATCCTGCCGAACATCCACATCGAAGGCACCGACGACGACGAGATCGACGCCGAGCTCTCCGATCTTCTCGAGCGCGACGGCATCGCCCGGCGCTAGACCCATGAGCAGTCGCGTCCGAGGACACGCATAGACCGCTCAGCCGGGCAGCTCGACCTTCAGCTGGTCGGTCCGATGAACGCGTCGGTCAGGTCAGTGCCGTTCGCTTCCTCGAACGCCGGCATCGTGCCGGGCGCCGATGAAGTTGACGATCATCGTCTCGAGGTCGGAGGAGGGCGGTCCGGCGAGCCCGCCGACGCTGAACGTCGCGTGCACCGGTCCCTCCATCTCGGCGACGGCGGCGTCGATCGACCGCGCGGTCCCGCAGGTCGACCGAGAGGAACGTGTCCGGTACCGGACCGGTCCCCGGAGACACGTCCCCGAGACACCCGGTTGACTTCGAGTGCGCTCGAAGTCCTACCGTCGGTGGCGTGACGAACCTCTCCATCGCCGCCACCGCCGAACGCACCGGCGTCTCGGCCCACACCCTGCGGTACTACGAGCGGATCGGGCTCATCGACCCCGTCGATCGCGACGAGGGCGGCCGCCGTATCTACAGCGACGCCGACCTGGCCCGGGTCGACTTCCTCCGGAAGCTGCGCTCGACCGGTATGCCCATCACCCGCATGCAGGAATACGTCGAACTCGTCCGGCGGGGCCCGGGCACCGAGCCGGCCCGTCTCGCGCTGCTGGAACAGCACCGCCGGCACGTGCTGCACGACCTGGAGCACCTCAACGACTGCCTGGGCGCCATCAACTTCAAGATCGATCGGTATCGGGGGAGCACCGCATGACGGTCCCGACGCGCACACTCGGTCGCTCCGGCCTCGTCGTCTCGGCCGAGGGACTCGGCTGCATGGGCATGAGCGACTTCTACGGCGATCGCGACGACGCCGAGTCGACGAAGACGATCCGGCGGGCGCTCGACCTCGGCGTCACGTTCCTCGACACGTCCGACATGTACGGACCGTTCACGAACGAGCGGCTCGTCGGCCGGGCGATCAAGGGCCGCCGCGCCGAGGTGACGGTCGCGACGAAGTTCGGTGTGGAACGTTCGGCCACCGACCCGACGCACCGGGTCGTGCGGGGCGACGCCGCGTACGTGCATCAGGCGTGCGATGCATCGCTGCAACGACTCGGGATCGACACCATCGACCTCTACTACGTGCACCGCACCGACCGGAACACGCCGATCGAAGAGACGATCGGGGCGATGGCTGAGCTCGTCCGCGACGGAAAGGTGCGATACCTCGGGCTCTCGGAGGTGGCGGCCGACACGTTGCGCCGCGCCCACGCGGTGCACCCGATCGCAGCGTTGCAGAGCGAATGGTCGCTGTGGAGTCGCGACCTCGAGACCGAGATGGTGGGCATGGCCCGCAACCTCGGCGTAGGGATCGTTCCGTACAGCCCGCTCGGCCGCGGGTTCCTCACCGGCCAGATCACGTCGCTCGACGACTTCGCCCCCGACGACTTCCGCCGCACCAATCCGCGGTTTCAGGGTGAGAACTTCGCCAAGAATCTCGACCTCGTCGAGCAGGTCCGCAAGCTCGCGGCGGAGAAGGGATGCACCCCCGGACAGCTCGCGCTGGCGTGGGTGCTCGCTCGGGGCGACGATGTCGTCCCGATTCCCGGCACGAAGCGCGTCGCCTACCTGGAAGAGAACGCGGGTGCTGTCGACGTCACGTTGAACCCCGACGACGTCGCGGCGCTCGAGGCCGCGTTCCCGGCCGACGCGGCTGCCGGTGCGCGATATCCCGACATGAGCCCGATCGAACCCCTCACTCCGGAGGCCGCATCATGAAAATCGGTTTGCACATTGTCACCTGGGACTGGCCCGACGGTGCGCGGGCGATCGGGCCGACCCTCGCCCGGATCGGTGAGGCCGCGGAAGAGGCCGGCCTGACCGACATGAGCGTCATGGATCACTGGTTCCAGATGGACGCCCTGGCGCCCGCGACCGAACCGATGATGGAGGGATACACGACCCTCGGATTTCTCGCCGCGCACACCGAGACGATCCGGCTCGGCCTGCTCGTCACGGGCGTGACCTACCGCTATCCCGCGCTGCTCGCGAAGATCGTGGCGACGCTCGACGTGCTGTCCGGCGGACGTGGGCAGCTCGGTATCGGCGCGGCCTGGTACGAGCGCGAACACGTCGGCCTCGGCGTGCCCTTCCCGCCGATGGCGGAGCGCTTCGAGATCCTCGAGGAGACGCTGCACGTGTGCTTCCGGATGTGGAGCGACGACGACGGGCCCTTCGACACCAAGCACTTCACGCTCGCGGAGACGATCTGCAACCCGCACCCCATCAGCTCGCCGCGACCGCCGGTGCTGATCGGGGGCGGCGGTGAACGCAAGACGCTGCGGCTCGTCGCCAAATACGCCGACGCGTGCAACCTCTTCGCGTCCGGCCCGGACGAGATCGCGCACAAGCTCGACGTGCTGCGCGGTCATTGCGACGCCGAAGGGCGCGACTACGACACGATCACGAAGACGATGCTGTCGCGGAGTGATCCGTCCGATGTCGACGGCGTGGTCGAGGAGATGCGCGGCTACGCCAAGTTGGGCATCGACAAGGCGATCTTCGTCCCGAGCGGCGACCCGGTCGCGTTCACGCGCCGTCTCGGTGGCGACCTCGCCGCTCGACTCGAGGAGCTCTAGCACCTCGGAGGAATCGCGGGTTCATCCGTGGGAGAATCGGCGGAGCACCCCCGTCTTCGAGGTGAACGACCCGAGGAGAGCGCAATGGCCGCGCCGGACCCGTGGATCGCCGCATCCCGTACCGATCTGCTCGCGGGTGTGACGTCCCACGTGACCGTCGATCCCGGCGACGCCCGGTCGGGTTCGGCGTTCGAGAAGGTCACCATCCACGGTCAGCCGCACTTCGTGAAGACGCTCGGGTATCGCACCGACTGGATCATGCGCGTCACCGGCGACCGCGACCTGCGCACGTTGAAGATCTGGCGGGCCGGGATCATGCGCGACGCGCCGCCCGAGATCGACCATGCCGTCGTCGGCATGGCGGCCGACGGCGAGGGCGAGGACGAAGACGCGTTGCTCACGATCCTCATGCGCGACATCGGTGATGGCCTGTTCCCGGAGGGCGACTCGACCATTTCGCTCGAGGATCATCTCGGGATGCTCGACGGCCTGGCCGCGCTCTCGGCCCGGTTCTGGGGTTGGTCCGACGATCTCGGCCTCACGACGCTCGAGGAACGCGTCCGGTTCTTCGCGCCGGACAACATCGCACGCGAGGCGGAGGTCGACGACCCGCCGTTGCCGATACGCGTCGCCGGGCAGGGATGGCCCCGGCTGGTGGAGCGCGCCCCCGCGCTCGCCGAGCTTGTCGCCGCGATCCATTCCGAGCCCGGACCGCTCGCCGACGCGATGCGCTCGACGCCCGCCACGTTTCTGCACGGCGACTGGAAGATGGGCAACCTCGGTCGCCATCGCGACGGCCGCACGATCCTGCTCGACTGGGCCTATCCCGGAGCCGGTCCGGTGCTGTGGGATGTCGCCTGGTATCTCGCGCTGAACAGCGCGCGGCTGCCGATCGACAAGGAGGCCACCATCGCGGCCTTCCGCGACGCGCTCGAACGGCGCGGCGTGCGGACGGACGAGTGGTTCGATCTGCAACTCGACCTCTGTCTCCTCGGCATGACGGCGTGCTTCGGGTGGGAGAAAGCAATGGGCGACGACGCCGAGCTGCGCTGGTGGGAAGCGCGTGCGAGCGAGGGCGCTCGGCACGTCGCCGACGAGTACCCGCCGTTGCGCGCGTGAGTCGCGATCACTACGACGGGGCGGCATCCGGCTGGGCTCACGGCGCGACGCTCGTCTACGCGCCGATCGCGGGACAACTGGTCGCGCGCACACCGGTCGCCCTGACGGGACGGCGCGTGCTCGACGTGGGTGCGGGTACCGGCGTCTCCGAGGCACCAATGCGCGCCGCGGGCGCCGCGAAGATCGTGGGCGTCGACCTCTCGCCCGACATGCTCGCGTGGAATCGCGCCAGCCGGCCGCCGGCGGTCGTCGCCGACGTGATGCGACTGCCGTTTCGGAACGAGTCGTTCGACGTCGCGGTCGCGGCGTTCGTGCTCAATCACCTCACCGATCCGGTCGCGGGCCTCGTCGAGCTCGCCCGCGTCTCCCGGCCGGGCGGTGGCCTGCTCGCGACAGTCTTCGCCAACGCGGCTCATAGCGAGAGCCGCGACGCGGTGGACGAAGTGGCGCAGGCTCGCGGGTGGTCGCCGCCGGCGTGGTACCTCGACCTCAAAGAGCATGCGACGCCGCTCCTCGGCTCGGCGAGCTCGATGACCAGGTCCGCGGTCGCCGCGGGCCTCGTCGACGTCGAAGTCGAAGAGGACGATGTCGACGTCGGCGTGAGCGACCCTCGTGCGCTCGTCGACTACCGGTTCGGCCAGGCGCAGTTCGCAGACTGGGTCGCCGCGCTGGGCCCGAGTGCGGAGACCGCCGTGCGCGCCGCGGCAATCGCCGCGATTGGTAGTGCGATGAAGCCCTACCGACCCCGCGTCGTGTTCCTCGCGGCGCGCGTCGCGCTCGGAGATTCGCGAACCTAGAGCGATGCCCCGACTTCGGAATTCCGTGTCAGCGCACGGCGCGCGTCGGGGCAGCTTCTGTCATAGGGACCTTGCAGCCGCGAGGGCGGTCGCGCCGAAACCGATCTCGGCCGCGAGGTACGCCCAGAACGTGCGGTCGGTGCCGGGACGATCGACCACCAGCGATCCGAGACGCGTCGCGGCTGCACCGAGCCAGGTGACTCCGACGGCGAGGTGCGCCGCCGGGTCGCGACTCAGCAGGCCCCACGCACCGAGCGCGGCGTACGTACCCCCCAACCCCGCGCGCGTCTCGGTCACGCCGCGCTCGGACAGAGCCGACAGATGGAGGGCCGCCGCGACGCCGTTCGGGTTCAGGACGCCCGCGACTCCCGACAGCATCAACGCCGCGCTACTCACGCGTCCGAGGTTCATAGATTCCTCCAACGACTAGCAGTCGGTCGCTCGCTCGCCGCGCCACCGCTCCGTAGAGTTGTAATGATGACCCGTCTCTCGCGCAACACCGGGCGGTGGCGCCCGGGAATCGCGGGCGTCGTCGTCATCGCGACTGCGCTGGCGGCCGGGTCGTGCAGCAGCCACTCGAGATCGTCGTCACCGGCGGCGCCCGGCATTTCGAAGCCGCCGAACATCGTGTTCATCCTCACCGACGACCTCTCCTGGAACCTGATCAACGATCGGTTCGCACCGCACATCACGCAGCTGCAAAAGCGCGGTGAGACGTTCGACCACTACTTCGTCGCCGACTCCCTGTGCTGTCCGTCGCGGTCGACGATCTTCACCGGACTCTTTCCACACGACACGAAAGTCGCGACGAACCTGCCGCCCGACGGTGGCTTTGGGAAGTTCCAGTCCGAGGGCCTCGACAAGAAGACCTACGCGGTTGCGCTGCAGTCGGCCGGCTACACCACGTCGATGCTCGGCAAGTATCTGAACGGCTACGGCGATCCGCTCAATCAGCAGAACGCCCCGGTGCCGCCCGGCTGGTCGGACTGGCACGTCAGCAACTCGACGGGGTACGCCGAGTTCAACTTCTTGCTGAACGACAACGGCTCGTTCAATCGCTACAAGGGAAAGGACAAGTACGGCGTCGATGTCCTGAATGGCGATGCCCAGTCGTTCATCAACCACGCGGGCGGCAAGCCGTTCGCCATCGAGGTGGCGACATTCGCGCCCCACGCGCCGTACACGCCCGCGCCGCGAAACGCCGACGACTTTCCGGGACTGCAAGAGCCGCGTGACCCGTCGTTCGACAACAACAACGTCGACCCACCCGCGTGGCTCGGTCAGCGAAAGGCATTGACGCCCAGACAGATTCGGAGGATCGACACGAGCTACCGCAAGCGCGCGCAGGCCGTGGAGGCGGTCGACAAGCTGCTCGCCGACACGGAAGCGACGCTCGCCGCGAACCACCTCAGCGACAACACGTACATCGTCTTCAGCTCCGACAACGGATACCACCTCGGCCAGCACCGTCTGTTGCAGGGAAAGCAGACCGCGTTCGACACCGACATCCGGGTGCCTCTGATCGTCGCGGGGCCCGGAGTGCCTCAGGGTCGCGTGGTCTCGCAGGTGGTGCAGAACGTCGATCTCTTTCCCACGTTCGTGCAGCTCGCCGGGCACACGCCCGCGCCCCAGATCGAGGGCCGGAGCCTGGTACCGCTCCTGCATCCCGCGGACAGCGCCGCGCCCTGGCGCACGGTTGCGTTGGTCGAGCACCACGGTGGCAACACCGATCCGGCCGACCCCGACTTCGAGGGCGGCGGCAGCAATCCGACGACCTACGAGGCGATCCGGATCTCGACGAAGACGCTCGCGAGCTTCGACGGTCCGGTCGAGGGCGTGTACGTCGAGTACAACGACCGCCAACACGAGATCGAGTACTACGACATCTCCAAGGATCCGTTCGAGCAGCACAACATCGCGTCACAGCTGACCGCGGCCCAGCGGAGCACGCTGCACGGGATCGTGGCGGGAATGGAGAACTGCCACGCGGCGAGCGCGTGCTGGGACGCAGCCCTGCCGCGGTGACGCGCCGGGTCAGCCGGGGGAGACGCTCACCGGGATGCCGTTGACCGCGGCGTTGCCGGAGAGCACGTCGACGAATCCACCGGGAGACAAGACGTTGGTGTTGACGCCGGGGTGCTCGTTGGCGACGGCCATCTGCGTACCGGCTTTGTCGTGGCCCCAACCGTGCGGCAGCGAGACGACGCCGCGCTTGATCGCGTCGGTCACTTCGATCGGGACGACGAGCGCGCCGGCTTCGGAGCTCACCTTGGCGTGGTCGCCGTCGTTCAGTCCGAACCGTTGCGCGTCGTCGGGATGGATGAGCAGCGTGCAGCGGTCCTTGCCCTTGACCAGCACCGCCACGTTGTGCATCCACGAGTTGTTCGAGCGCAAGTGTCGGCGACTGATCAGCACGAGGTCGTCGGCCGGCCGATCGAGACGCGATGCGAGACGAGGAATGTCGGCGACGATGTAGTCCGGCGTCAGCACCACTTTCTTGTCGGGCGTCTGCAGCACCTCGACGAGCCGGGAGACGTTCGGGCCCAGGTCGATGCCGTGCGGCGCGGCCTTCACCTTGTCGAGGTTGATGCCGTCGGGATGCTCGCCGTAGCGATCACCGAACGGACCGGTGCGCAAGGTCAAGTCGAGGAGTCGCTCCGGCCCGCCCTCGTCGTAGCCCGCGCGCAACGTCGGGCCGTCGAGGCCGTGCACGTCGGCGAGCACGTCGAAGAACCCGTCGTCGATGGCGGCGACGTCGACCTCGCGCATCGGTTGTCCGAGGCACAGACCGGCCAACCGGATCAGGATCTCCCACTCGTGCGGCCGGCCGTCGGTCGGCGGGAAGATCGGAGCCGAGTACTTCGCGCCGCTGCCGACCGCGAACTGCCAGATCAGGTCGTCGTGGTGCGCCTGCTCGAGCGCCGACATCCCGGGCAGGATCACATCGGCGTGCCGCGTGGTCTCGTTGATCCAGTTGTCGACGCTGATCATGCACGCGAGCCCGTCGAGCGCTTCGTCGAGACGGTCTCCGCCCGGCGTCGCGAGCACCGGGTTGCCCGCGACGGTGAACAACGCGCGGATCTGCCCGGCGCCCGGCGTCGCGATCTCCTCGGCGAGACACGATGCGGGCACATGGCCGAGGACTTCCGGCGCGCCGCGCACGCGACTGCGCCACCGACCGAAGTTCGGCGCGCCGTTCTCGAGGCCGGGCATCGGCAACACGGTGAGCGGCCAGGCCGCGGGCCGCGGGAACATCAGCCCGCCCGGCACGTCGAAGTGACGCGTGAGGATGTTGACGACGTCAACGAGCCAGCTCGCGAGCGTCCCGAACTCTTGGTTGCACAGACCGATGCGGCCGTAGAGCACTCCGCGTTCGGTCTCGGCGAGCTGGTGCGCGAGCCGGCGTGTCCGCTCCGCGGTGATGCCGGTCGTCGCCGCGACCCGCTCGGGCGTCCACTCCTCGACGAGATCGCGCAGCTTCTCGACGCCCTCGATGAGTTCGGACACGGTACCGAGGTCGACGAGGTCGTCGGCGAAGAGCACGTGCACCACCGCGAGCAGGAGTGCGGCGTCGGTGCCCGGTGTGATCGGCAGCCACTCACCGGCGCGGTCGGCGGTGCCGGTGCGGCGGGGATCGATCACGATCACCTCGCCGCCGCGTTCCTGGATCGCGTCGATCTCGCCCATGAGGTCGGGGCAGGCGAGCAACGATCCTTGTGACGCGTGCGGATTCGCGCCCATCGCGACGAGCAGGTCGGTGCGGCGCACGTCGGGCACCGGAATGCTCCACATGGCGCCGTACATGAGATGGCTGCTGACGTTCTTGGGCCACTGGTCGACGGTTCCGGGCGAGTAGATCATCGGGATGCCCGACATCCCGATGAGGATGCCGATGTAACGGCTGAGGCTGAACGCGTGTGCGAGCGGGTTGCCGACGTAGGCGGTCACCGCCTCGATGCCGTGCTCGGCGATGACCGGAAGGAGCAGCTCACCGCAGCGCGCGAACGCCTCGTCCCACGTCGCGGCGCGAAACGTTCCGTCGGGCTGACGCAACATCGGAGTGCGCAGCCGGTCGGGGTCGTGGTGCAGGTGCCCGAGGGTCGTGCCCTTCGGGCAGAGATGTCCCTTCGACCACACGTCGTCTCGGTCCGCGCGGATGAGCTCGACCTGCTCGTCGCGCACGTGGATCTCGAGCCCGCACATCGCTTCGCACAACGGGCAGGTCCGCAGATGCACCTGTCGTCCGGACCCAGTCGTGTCCGCCGCAGCCATCGGCACTCCTCGGGCTCTTGGAAGCCCGCAGAGTAACTGTGATCGGCTCACGCCCTCCACCCGATCACGCGGGCCCGCCCCCGAATTGGTCGGCGGGGCGGATAGCGTTCTGCGCCAATGTCCCTCCTCCGGTCGGCGGCCTTTCTCATAGCTCTCGGCTTGGTTCTGACGGCGTGCTCGAGCGATGCGAAGCACGCTACGACCCGGTCGGATCCGGCCCATCCGAACATCGTCTTCTTGCTGACAGACGATCTCGACGTCTCCTCGATGGCGTACATGCCGAACGTCCGGAAGCTGCTCGCAAACGAAGGCGTGACGTTCAGCCACTACTTCGTCAGCAACTCGTTGTGCTGTCCTTCGCGGTCGTCGATCTTGCGAGGCCAGTACGCGCACAACACGGGCGTGGAGAGCAACGGTGCCTTGAACGGCGGATTCGAGGCCGCGTATCGGCTCGGCATCGAAAAGTCGACGATGGCCACGTGGCTACAGAACGGCGGCTACCGAACTGCGTACATCGGCAAGTATCTGAACCAGTATCCGGATACCGCGTCGCTGACGTATGTGCCTCCGGGTTGGAGCGAGTTCGACAGTGCGGTCGCCGGCGATCCGTATTCCGAGTACCGGTACATACTCAACGAGAATCATCACCTCGTGAAGTACGGAAACAACGTCGCCGACTACGGCACGACCGTTTATCTGAAGAAGGCACGGTCGTTCATTCAGAAGTCGGCCGGTAGTCCCTTCTTCCTGTATCTGAACGTGTACGCGCCGCACACACCCGCGACTCCCGCCCAGCGCGATCACTACCTGTTCCCGGGCGCGCACGCGCCGCGGACGCCCAGCTTCAACCTCTACGACTCCGGGAAGCCGGCGTGGTTGCGGGCGCTCAAGCCCCTGGACCGTGCGCAGGTAACCGGTCTCGACGGTCTGTATCGCAAGCGACTGCAATCGCTCCAAGCGGTCGACCGCGGCGTCGCCGCGCTCGTGAAGACTCTGCAAGCGACCAATCAGCTCGCAAACACCTACTTCGTCTTCAGCTCCGACAACGGCTTCCATTTCGGTCAGTTCCAGATGCCGGCCGGGAAGGAAACGGCGTACGACACCGACGTCCACGTGCCGCTGATAGTGCGCGGACCCGGGATACCCGCCGGGCGGACCGCCGATTCCATGGTCGGCAACATCGATCTCGCGCCGACGCTCGCGCAACTCGCCGGAGTTCGTACCGCAGGCTTCGTCGACGGACGCTCCTTCGCGCGGTTACTGCACGACCCGGCCCCCGATCCGCATCCTCGCCACGCCTATCTGCTCGAACACTGGCGGCCGTCGCAGGTGGAGACGACCGGGTCCGGGCCAAAGGAGCCGCGCGACCTCGACTCGGAGGCGATCGAGGCGAGGATTCCCACCGCCGGGTTCGACTACATCCCGGGTTACCGCGGCGTGCGGACCGACCACTACCTGTACACCGAATACTCCTCGACGAGCCGCGAGCTCTACGTGACCGACCGAGATCCGTACGAGATCTTCAATGTCGCAGGCGATCCGCGCTACGCGCACCTCGTGAGTGAGCTGCACAACCTCGTCAACCGGCTCGAAAGCTGTCAAGCGGCAACCTGCCGCACGCTCGAGGACGCTCCGGTCCGGCCCTGACGCGCGCGCACGTCCGCGGGTCGAGACTCATCGAGTCCCGACCCGCGACGGACGCGCTACTCCTGACCGTTGAACTGGTGGTCGACCGCGCCGGGCGCATCAGCGTGACCGCCGGGTCCGTCGTTGGCGGTCTCGCTCTCCGGCGTTGCGGTCTTCTCGGTCGGGTCGGCTGAAGTCGCCGACGTCGACTTCTCGGCCGGGTCCGGAGTCCCCGTGGCTCCCGGGACATCAGGGGTTGTCTGGTCGCCCTGCTGCAGCTTGTCCGGGTCCGAAGTCGGGTTGGACGGCGTGCCGGTGACCGGGGTGGGCCTGGTCGTCGTCGACGTCTGCGCAACGGCGGCGATCGCTCCGACGCCGCCGAACGCGACGACCGTCGCACCGATGGCGAGAAGCTTGCGGGTGGGGTTCATGGGTGTCCTCCTACGAGGGGTTGTCGGTTGTTGCACCTCCGAGGATGGGGAACGGGGCGTTGGACCGACGTGAGAGGCGCGTGTGCGCACTCACATCTTCAGACCGCCGGCAGGGTGATTGCGACCTCGCCGCCGCCATCGGGCGGATTGCGCGCGTGGGCGTCGCCGCCGTGATCGCGGGCGACGGCGCGGACGATGGCCAGCCCGAGGCCGGCTCCGCTGTCGTCGTCTTGATGAGTGCGACTCGCATCGGCGCGGCGAAAGCGCTCGAACGCGTGCGCGAGAAATTCCACCGGGAAACCCGGCCCGTGGTCTCGCACCGTGATCACGATCCGGTTCGTGTGGAGGGTTGCGGCGACTTCGACGCGCGATCCACGGGGCGCGTGGCGGATCGCGTTGTCGAGCAGATTGTCGAGCGCACGGCGGAGGTCGTCGCCCACGACCGGCGCGACCAGACCGGGGGACGCGTCGAGCGCGACCTCGATGCCTCGTTCGCCCGCGCGCCCGCGCGCGGTTTCCGTCGCCCGCATGAATATCGGTTGCAACGGTTGAAGCTCGCGCCGCTGCTGATGGCGACGTTCGTCATGGCGAGCGAGGTACAAGAGTGCTTCGGCAAGACGCGCGAGCCGATCGGTCTCTTCGCCCGCGTTGGCCACGGCGCGGCGGAGCTCGTCCGTGTCCCGCCCCGGCCGTCCGGCCAGCTCGAGCTCCGTACGCAGGATCGCCAGTGGGGTACGCAACTCGTGGCCCGCGTCGGCGACGAAGGCGCGTTGCTGCGCGAGGGCGGCGTGGAGGCGACCGAGCAGCGCGTCCATCGTGTTGCCGAGCAGCGCGATCTCGTCGTGCGTGCGCGGGACGTCGAGGCGCGTGACCTCGTCGAACTCCGAGATGGCCGCCACTTCCCGCCGCATGCGCTCAACCGGTCGCAGTGCGAAACGGCCCAGCAGCCACGCGCCGATCGTGGCGATCGCGACGGTGAGGATGTCGCCGAGAAGGATGCCGGCCCGTACCCGACTCACCGCGTCGTCAACTGATGCAAGTGAGGTTCCGACGATGACGACGTACGTCCCTTCGCGTCGCTTCACAGGGGTTGCCAGGAACCGGGCGGCATGGCTGTCGCCGGGAACGACGCCCTCCGAGTACGTGGTGCCACGCCGCGCCGCAGCCAGCGCGGACTCCGGGATCACGACGTTGTTGCCGGCCGCCTGCGAGGAGTCGACCAGGCGGCTGTCGGGTCCCACGACCTGCGCGATCGACTCACGCGCCGCGAGAAGCGCGGTCGAACCGGCGTCTTGGAAATCGAGATTCGTGCCGGAATCCTGCACCTTCTGCACGAGCGCGTCGGCTCGCACCCGCAAGGAGGAATCGACCGACGCGTGGAGTCCGTTGCGGAGCTGATGCAGGAAAACCCAGCCGCCGATCGACGAGAGTGCGAGCGCGCCGAGCAGCGCCGCGAGGGTCAGGCGAAGGCGGATCGGCATCGCTTACCGCTCTGACGTACGGAGGCGGTAACCGACCCCGCGTACCGTCTGCAGGTCGTCGCGCCCGAAGGGCTTGTCGATCTTCCGACGCAGATACGACACGTACTGATCGACGACGTTCGACATGCCGTCGTACGCGAAGTCCCACACGTGATCGAGGATCTGCGTTCGGGTGATCACCTCGTCGGGATGGCGCATGAACAGCTCCAGCAGTGCCATCTCCTTGGGCGAGAGCGAGAGCTCGGCGTCGGCCCGGGTCGCGCGGTGGGCCGCGGGATCGAGACGCAGGTCGCCGACCTCACGCACGGTCGGTCGTGCGGACGCCCCCCGGCGTAGGAGCGCCCGGACGCGCGCACTGAGCTCGGCGAAGCTGAACGGCTTCGTGAGGTAGTCGTCGGCGCCGGCGTCGAGGCCGCGGACGCGATCCTCGACCGCGTCGCGAGCCGTCAACATCAGTACGGGCGCGCGGCATCCCTTTTCGCGCAGCACACGGCAGACCTCGAACCCGTCGACGCCGGGAAGCATCACGTCGAGTATCAGGGTGTCGAACGTCGCCTCCGTCGCGAGCCACACCGCGTCGGTTCCGTTGTTCGCGATATCGACGGCGTAGCCCTCCTCGACGAAGCCCCGGCGCAACAAGGCGGCCATGCGGACTTCGTCCTCGACGATCAAGAGCCGCATTGCTCGAAGATATGGATCTCACGTGTGAGCATTGTGAGAAATCCGAGCTGATGTCCGGCCCGGTCGACACGAATTACTTCCCGCTAACGATGCGCTTCGTATTCTCCGGCCGGGCCGCCGAGGTCCGCCGGCCCGGATATCCGCGGCCTCGGCGTGCCCCCGAACGCGAGCGCCTTTTCGCGCCTAGGTTCCCGTCGATGCTGTCTGCAGAACCCGGCCGCGCGGTTCGTCGAATCGAAGCCGCTTCGGTGCTCGGCGGCGGGATCGCGTTGGCCGGCTCGTGGGTCGTGGTCGCCGTCGGACACGGGGTACCGGAGTGGGAGGTCGCGATCTTCGAGCGCGTCAACGAGCTGCCGGATGTGCTGTGGCCGGTGGTGTGGGGCCCGATGCAGATCGGAAGCCTGCTCGGTTCCGTCGTCGTTGTCGCCGGCACGTTCGCCGCGACGAGGAAGCACCGCCTGACGCTCGCGACGCTGGCGGCGAGCCAGGCGGCGTGGTGGGGGGCGAAGGCGGTCAAGTCGATCGTCGGTCGCGGCCGGCCATCGGCATTGTTGGTCGACGTGAATCTTCGGGCGAAGGCGAGCGGCGTCGGATTCGTATCCGGGCACGCGGCCGTCGCGTTCGCGCTGGCGGCCGTGCTTGCACCGTCGCTGCCGCGTGCGGGCCGCGCGCCGGCCTTCGCTCTCGCATCGTTCGTAGCAGTGGCCCGTTTGTATTCGGGGTCGCACCTTCCCCTCGACGCGGTCGGCGGCGCGGGTGTCGGAGTGTTGTCGGGCACGTTGTCCCGCTGGGCGCTCGGCCTCGGCGGCGAGGGACTTCCGGTACGCGAACGCGACTGACCTCTGACCGCGCAACAGCGGCACTCCGCGCAGCACCATTACTTCCCGCTAACTGTCCGATTCGTATGGTCCGCCGAGGGCGGTCGGCGCGGAGGGATCGAGGGCGGTGGGAATCGGCACGGCGCTGATGTGGATACTCGTCGTGGCCGTGCTGATCGGTGGATTCGTGGCACTGGTCGGTGTCGCGGCACGCGGATGCCGAAGTGCGTGGTCCCGGCGCCGTCCGTGATCGGCGTCAGCGCGAAGATCGCGCCGGGAGCGCCGTTGCCACTCCTCGGCCCAACACCACCAGCCCGACCGCAAGGGTGAGGACGCCGGGCAGGACGCGGAAGTGTTCGGAGTCGCCGTCGTGACCCGGGAACAACGACGGAAGGTCGTCGGCCGACCGCGTGAGATACACGACCGCGACGGCTACGCAGGCGATTCCGACGAGCGCCGCGGCGATTTGCATCCAACCCGTGAGCTCGAGCTCGACGTCGTGCGCGATCGCCCATTGCGCGGCCACGAGGACGACGCCGGCGGCAATGAGCAGGAACGACCAACCCGCGGGCGCGCCCGTCGCGAGCAGGATCGGTCCGGTCGCGATCCCGAGGAGCCCGCTGATCGTCGGAAACGCGTCGGCGCGGCGGGAGCGGTCGGCCATGTTGCACCTCGGAGGCTCAGTGGGCGGAAGCCACCCGAGCATGCCCGGCGCATCTGAGTAGCCACTGTGTGCCGGGTGAACGGCGAGCGATCGTCAGGGTGACCGATCGTCAGGGTGACCGATCGTCAGGGTGAGTCGTATGGTCGAGCAGCCTGCGGGCCTCCGCCGGCCAATCCGTGACGACACCCGTCAGGCCGGCGTCGGCCCTCACCCGTAAACGCTCGGACTGGACGCCGAGGCTCTGATATCCGACGTACACGTCGAGGCCGCGCGCCCGCGCCGCGGCGATGAACCCGACCATGGCCGCGTCTTGATGCACCGACACCGCGCGCGCACCGATCGCCGCGGCGTCGGCGAGCAGTCGAAGGTGAGCCGCCTCGTCGAACGTGTCGCGGAACAGCCCCACCTCGGCGCCGGGGACTGCTCGCGCGAAGCCGTGGGCGGCCGACAGGTGTTGCGACCAGAACAGCACGTGCTCCTGCGCCCCGGTCCGGCGCACGGCTTCGAGGACGGCCCCGACGACGCCCGGGTCCTTCGCGTCGATCGCAACCCGCAGCCCCACGGAGCGCGCCGTCTGCAGCGCGTCGGCGAGCGTCGGCACCCGCAAACGGCGCAACAGCGAATCACTCGCCCCGCGCACCGGCCACGGCACGTGTTGAAGACGCCCGAGCCACGGATCGTGGATCACGACCGCCGTGCCGTCGCGACTGCGCCGAGCGTCGAGCTCCACCACGTCGGCTCCGAGCCGGGCCGAAGCGACGATGCCTTCCAATGAATTCTCGGGTGCGTCACGAGGGCACGTTCGATGCGCGACGACGACGGTCACACTCCGCGACGATAGTCAGACCTCGGACGTTCGAGTACGCCGGTGGCGGCGGTATTCGAGGTAGGGCGGGATGAGCGAGAGCACGATGATCACGGCGACGATCGGATAGATGAACTTGTCGATGTTGATCGCCTTGCCGAGCCAGAAGCCGAGCATGCTGATGCCGATCGTCCAGATCGCGGCGCCGACGACATTTGCGACCGCGAATTTGCGGGCCGGCATGCGACCGGCCCCCGCGAGCATCGGGACGATCGTGCGGACGAAGGGAATGAACCGCGCGACCAACACCGCGCGCGGGCCCCGTGCGTCGAAGAATTCCTGCGCTCGTTCGAGGTACTCCGTCCGGAAGAGGCGCGCATCGGGCTTGAAGAGGCGCGTGCCGTACCGGTGACCGAGCACATAGCCGATCTGCGCGCCCGCGACCGCGGCGACGAACGAACCGAGCGTCACCACCGCGAGGTTCAGGTGCGGATCGTTCGAGTGGGCGCTGGTCGCGCAGAACGCTCCCGCGAGGAACAAGATGGAGTCACCCGGCAACGGTGCGGGGATGAGTCCCGACTCGACGAAGACCACGAGCATGAGTCCGATCGTCCCGAAGGTCTCGATCAGGTCGCGGGGACTCAACCAGTTCACCGCAGCGATCAGAGCTGACACGTCTGTCCTACCTTTCTGAGCAACTCGGAGGAGTTGGAAGGCTGCACGTTCTCCCGAGTTGCACCGACCTTCATGCGCCGACCTTCATGGAAGGGCGGGAAGGAGAAGTGCGAACTTCGGTGACGGCCCGGGTCGTTCGAGGACGAGCCGGCCACCTTCGGCCTCGGCAAGAGTCCGGGCCAGGGCCAAGCCGATCCCGTGTCCGTTGTCGTTGCGGCGTTGGAAGATCAGCGTCGGGTCGAGCACGACGGTGCCCTCGTCCTCGACCCGGACGGCGACGGCGCCGGGCACGCGCCGCACGTCGACGGTGACAACGCCGCGCCCGTGGCGCATCGAGTTGTCGACGAGGACGTCGAGGATCTGGCGGACCGCGGGCTCGGAAATGCTCGGAGCCGGTATGGATGCGTCGACGGTGACGCGCAGTGGTCGTCCGGCCGACGCAAGCGGGCCGTGCCAGTCGCGGTCGAGCTCGTTCACGAGGCGGGTGAGGTCGAGCGGCGATCGCTCCACTTGCGTGTCGCGCGCGAGTTGCAAGAGGCTGTCGACCGTCTCCTCGAGCCGGTCGATGGGTTCGAGGGTTCCCTCGAGGGCCGCCCGCAGGTCGGTGCCGGGCGTTGTCAAGGCCGACTCGACGTGGATGCGGAGACCCGCAAGCGGCGTGCGCAGCTGGTGCGACGCGTCGGAGCTGAACGCGCGCTCGCGCGCGACGAGTCCACCGAGCCGTTCGGCAGTGGTGTCGAGTGCGTGGCCGAGATGGTCGAGCTCGTCGACGCCCGAGGGTTGTGTGCGCACGGAGAAATCACCGGCCCCGAGTCGCTCGGCCGAGCTCACCAGTGTGACGACGGGACGAGTGAGCCGGCGCGCGAGATAGAGGGCGAGCAGAGCCGCAATCAGCAAGGCGGCCGCCCCGATGAGCGCGATGGCGACCCACGTGCGACGGGTGCGGTCGACGACGTAGCTCGCGGACTTGCTCGCGCGCAGTGCTCCGGTGATGCGCTCGTTACCGTTGATCGGCACCGCCACGACGATCGCGCCGCCGAATCGTGCATCGCGCACGTCTCCGAGGAGCGCGGCCCGGACCGCAGTGTCGGCCACGGAGGGTCCGGTTCCGGCGATTCGGTGCCCGTCCGGGTCGTAGACCGCGAAGCTCACCGGACCGGTCTTGGGAAGCTCGATCGGATCGCCCGCGCCGCCGAGTGTGGTGGCGTCGATCGCGCGTCGGGTCTCGCTCGCCTCGCGTTCGAGGCGCAGCACCTCTTGGCTCGTGTACAGGTGCTTGACGGCAAGCGCGAGCGGGATGCCGACGAGGAGCACCGCGACCGCTGCGACGCCCACGATCGCGGTGACGATCCTGGGTCTCACTGTGTGTCGAGCCGGTATCCGACCCGGCGTAGCACCGCGATCGTGGGACGCTGCGGCCCGCCTCCTTGCGCGAGCTTGGATCGTAGTTGGGAGATGTGCACGTCGAGGGTCTTCGTCGACCCGTACCAGTGCTCGTCCCAGCACTCGTTCATGATGCGCTCGCGGGTGACGGCTCGGCCGGCCTCCGATGCGAGCAGCGCCAGCACGTCGAATTCGCGCGGGCGGAGCGTCATCTCCTCGCCGCCCGTCCACGCGCGGCGGGCGTCGATGTCGACGATGAGGTCGCCGACGGTGATCTCCGACGATTGCGAGGAGACGTCACTCCCGCGCAGATGGGCACGCACGCGCGCGAGGAGCTCGCCGAGCCGGAACGGTTTGGTGACGTAGTCGTTGGCGCCCGCGTCGAGACCCACGACGACGTCGATCTCTTCGTCGCGCGCCGTCAGCACGAGTATCGAGATGCCCGGGGCGAACGCGCGCACCTCGCGACAGAGATCGAGGCCGTCGATGTCGGGCAGGCCCAGGTCGAGCACGACGAGGTCGGGTGTCGCCTCGGCAAGTGCGCGCCGAGCGCTCGCACCGTCGGCGGCCAGGGTGACGACGTAGCCCTGGGCGCGTAGCGACTGGTCGAGCGATCGACCGATGGTCGGGTCGTCCTCGACCAGCAGTACCCGCGCTTCCATCTCGACAGGGTAGGTGTCCGTGCGGTGCGGGCCGATTCGGTGCGACGGCTTTTACCGCTCGATAACCCTCACAGAAGTCTGCGCTTCCGGCCCGGCCCCTACGGTCGGCTTCGTCTCATTCCCCTACCCCGGAGCTCCGATGCGACGAGCCGTCTGCGCCCCCGCCCTTGCCGTCGCCGCGTTGGTCGGGCTCGGCGCGTGCGGCTCCTCGAGCCCCAGCTCGTCGTCGTCGACGACCACGAACAACTCGGCCGCGACCGGGGCGACCACGACTCCACCGGGCGGTTCGTCGTCGGCAGTGACGAGTCCGACGACGGTTCCGGCGTCGACCGGGCCCGAGGTCAGTCCGTCGGGAGACATCCCCGACAACCAGGCGTTCGTGAATTACGCATCTGCTCGGGGCACGTTCTCCCTGCAAGTGCCCGAGGGGTGGGCGCGCACGGATACCGGCGGCGTCACGATCTTCGCGAGTCATTACAACTCGATCCGCGTCGCGCCGACACAACGCGCGGTTGCCCGCTCGGCTGCGACGGCCCGGTCCATCGACGTGCCCGCGTTGCAGGGCCGCGAGCACGCGTTCGCCCTGCGCAACTTGAGCGAAGTGACGCGCCCGGCCGGAACTGTCGTGTTGATCACGTATCGAGCGCAGTCGGCGGCCGATCCTGTCACCGGCAAGAGCGTCGTTCTCGACGTCGAACGCTACGAGTACTGGCGCAACGGCACGTCGGTCACGCTGACGCTCTCGGCGCCGACGGGCTCCGACAACGTCGACCCGTGGAAGAAAGTTACCGACTCGTTCGCGTGGTCGGCATGACCGCTGCGCTCGAAGCGCGGGACCTCTATCGCTTCTACCACGCGGGCGACGACGAGACGCTCGCGCTGCGGGGCGTGTCGCTCGAGGTCGACGCGGGCGAGCTCGTCGCCGTCATGGGACCGTCGGGCTCGGGCAAATCGACGTTGCTGGCGTGCCTCGCCGGTCTCGACGAACCTGACGGCGGGATGGTGCGGATCGACGGCGAGCCGCTGTCGCGCCGCACCGAGGAGACCCGAGCCGCACTGCGCGCGCGCAGCATCGGTGTGCTGTTCCAGAACGGCAACCTGCTCGATCACCTCACGGTCGCCGAGAACGTGCATGTGGCCCGCCGGCTTGCGCGCAAGGTGCGAACGCTCCGGCCCGTGGCGGATCTCCTGGGCGATCTCGGGATCGGCGAACGCGCGCATTCGCGTCCCTCCCGGTTGTCGGGCGGAGAACTCGCCCGCGCCGGCCTCGCCGTCGCAGTCGCGAACGATCCGAGCGTGGTCCTCGCCGACGAGCCGACCGGTGAGCTCGACCATGCGACCGCATCCAGAGTGATCGCCCTGCTGCGGGCCCGCGCCGATGACGGCGCGGCCGTCGTCGTCGTCAGCCACAGCGCCGAGATCGCGTCGGCATCCGATCGCGTGATCGCGCTGCACGACGGAAGGGTGACGGTATGACCGACACGACCTCCTCGGTTCTCGTCCACTGCGACTCGGTCGGGCGCACCTACGGCTCGGGTCCGAACGCCGTCGTCGCCGTGCACGACGCGACCTGCAAGATCTGGCCGAGCGAGCGCATCGCGCTCGTCGGTCCGTCGGGCTCCGGAAAGTCGACGCTGTTGCACCTGATCGCGGGTCTCGAGTGGCCGACCGCCGGATCGATCAGCTGGCCCGCGCTCGGTGATCGCACGACGCTTCGGCCCGGACCGGTCGCCATTGTGTTCCAGGGCCCGAGTCTCCTGCCTCCGCTCGACGTCATCGAAAACGTGGCGCTCCCACTCGTCCTCGACGGTGCAGACCAAGGGGAAGCCCGTGAGCGAGCGTCGGCTGCCCTCGCCCTGCTCGACCTCGGGGACCTTCACGCCAAACTGCCCGAGGAGCTCTCGGGCGGTCAGATGCAACGCGTCGCGGTCGCGCGTGCTCTCGCGCCGCGACCTCGCCTGCTCCTGGCCGACGAACCCACCGGCCAACTCGACCACGACACCGCCGACCACGTCATCACGATCCTCGTGCGCGCGGCCGCGGAGACGGACGCCGCGCTCGTCGTCAGCACCCACGACCCGGCCGTCGCGGATCGCCTGGATCAAATCTGGCCGGTCGCCGACGGTCGCCTCACGGTCGGCCGGCGCGTTCCCCGCGACGAGACATGCTCGGCATGACCTGGCTGCGCGGAACGGCCCGCCGCGCCGGCCGGTTCGGCGCGACTGCCACCGGTGTCGCGATCGCGGTCGCGTTGTTGGCCTCGATCGGCACCTTCCTCGCGGGCTCCAAGGCGACGATGACCAAGCGGGCGGTGCAGACCGTCGCGGTCGATTGGCAGGTCGAGGTGCAGCCGGGTGCCGATCCGCGTGCAGTCCTCGATGCCGTGCGATCCCGCGCGCGCCGCGCACTGCCGGTCGGCTTCGCGCAAACCTCCGGGTTGAGCGCAACGACCGGCGGATCCACACAGACGACGGGGCCGGGTGTCGTACTGGGCTTGCCCGACGGGTATCGCGGCACCTTCCCGGACACGATCCGCGATCTCGCCGGAACCGGTGCCGGTGTGCTGGTCGCACAGCAGACTGCTGCGAACCTCCGCGTCGTGCCGGGCGACACGATCACGATCGGCCGGGCCGGGCTCGCACCCGCCCGAGTCCGGGTCGACGGAGTGGTCGACCTGCCGACGGCGGATTCACTCTTCCAAAAGGTCGGAGCGCCGGCGGGCGCGCAGCCGCAAGCACCGCCGGACAACGTCCTTCTCGTGCCGGAGCGCACGTGGCACACGCTGTTCGACCCGCTCGCGGCCAAGCGCTCCGACCTGGTCCGCACCCAGGTACACGCCGCGCTCGCGCTGCATCTCGCGCACGATCCCTCGGCCGCGTACACCCAGGTCACGGGCGCGGCGCGCAACCTCGAGGTCTCGCTCTCGGGGGGCGGTCTCGTGGGCGACAACCTCGCGGCGGCTTTGGGAGCCGCCCGCGCCGACGCGCTGTACGCGCAGGTGCTGTTCCTGTTTCTCGGCCTGCCGGGTGCCGTGCTCGCCGCGCTCCTGACCGGCGCCGTCGCCGCATCCGGTGCGACCCGACGCCGTCGCGAACAGGCGCTGCTGCGAACGAGGGGCGCGACGACTCGCGCGCTGGTGCATATCGCCTTGGCGGAAGCGGCGCTCGTGGGAACCGCGGGGGCGATCGTCGGGCTCGGGGTCGCGTCGATCGTCGGCGCCATCCAATTCGGGAGTGCTTCGTTCGGTGCGACGCGCGCGACCGCGATCGGCTTCGGGCTCGGCGCGGCGCTCGTCGGCCTCGTGATTGCGGGCACGGCTATCGCGCTGCCGGCGTGGCGGGACGCCCGCATGATCACCGTTGTCGGCGCGCGCCGCCCGGTCGGTCGGCTCCGAGCACCGCGGTGGCTGCGCTTCGGTGTCGATTTCGTCGTGCTCGCGGTCTCGGGCCTCGTGTTCTGGCTGACCAGCCGAAACGGCTACAAGCTCGTGCTTGCCCCGGAAGGCACGCCGTCGATCTCGGTGAACTACTGGGCCCTCGCCGGCCCGGCGCTGCTCTGGCTCGGTGCGGGGCTCTTCGCCTGGCGCATGGCGTACACGGTGTTGGGCACGACGCGCCGCGCCGGCACGTGGATCGCGCGCCCGTTCTCGGGGCGACTCGCGCAGACGGTGGGCGCGACGATGCGCCGACAACGTCGCCTCTTGGCGAGCGCGCTCGCGCTCGTCGCGCTCACGACTGCCTTCGCGGCGTCGACCGCCGTGTTCAACGCGACGTACGAGGCCCAGGCCCTCGTCGACGCCCGCCTCTCGAACGGCGCCGACGTCACCGTCACCGTCGCGCCCGGCGCGTCGGTGACGCCCGGTACCGAGCAGCAGATCGCGAGCGTGGGCGGCGTGAAGGCGGTCGAGCCGATGCAGCACCGCTTCGCGTATGTCGGTGCTGACCTGCAGGATCTCTACGGCGTGCGCACCTCGACCATCGTCGCCGCGACCAAACTGCAGGACGCATACTTCCAGGGTGGCACCGCCCGACAGCTCATCGGCCGGCTGAGCGTGCAAAATGACGGCATCCTGCTCAGCGCCGAAACCGTCAAAGACTTCCAACTCCAGCCCGGTGACACGGTGCGGCTCCGCCTGCGTGATACGCGGAGCACGCGCCTGGTCGAGGTGCCGTTCCGGTACGTCGGCGTCGCCAAGGAGTTTCCGACCGCGCCGCGCGACAGCTTCCTCATCGCCAACGCCGACTACGTCGCCAGCCGGACAGGCAACGGTGCGGTCGGCACGTACCTGGTCGACGTGGGTTCCGCGTCGCCGGGTACCGTCGCGACGCGGGTGCGGTCTCTGCTCGGAACCTCGGCCACGGTGAACGACATCACAAGTACTCGCAAGGTCGTGGCGTCGAGCCTTACCGCCGTCGACCTGTCGGGTCTGACGAAGGTCGAGCTCGGCTTCGCGATCGCGCTGGCCGCGGCGTCGACCGGGCTCGTGTTCGCGCTCGGTTTCGCGGAACGCCGCCGTACATTTGCGATCACGAATGCGCTGGGAGCCAGATCGCGTCAGCTCGGCGGCTTCGTCTGGAGCGAAGCCTCGTTCGTCGTCATCGGCGGACTGCTCGCGGGCGCGGTCGCGGGCGCCGCGCTCGCCGCGATGCTCACCAAGGTGCTCACGGGCGTCTTCGATCCTCCACCCGCGGCGCTCTCGGTGCCGTGGGCATACCTCGCGACGGTTGCCGCGGTCGCCGTCACGGCGGTCGTGGTCACGGGCGTCGTGACGATCCGACGGGCTCGGACCGCCCCGCTCGCAGTGTTGCGTGAACTGTGAGGCGCTCGACCGGGTGCGCGGCACTGTTAGTCGCGCTGCTACTCCTCGCGTCGTGCAGTGCGTCGAGCGAGTCGAGCGCGTTGAAGTCGACCAGCACATCGACCGAGCAACCGCGACCCGATCCGACGAGCAGCCGGACAAAGGGTTCGCACGCGGGCACGGCACCCGTGAACATCTATTCACACATCGGTGTGAACAACTTCAGCGCCGCGACGCGCGACGCAAGGACACTCGTCTACGTCCCCGAGAGCATGTCGAGCTACGTGGACGTCATCGACCCGACGACGTACCGCGTGATCGACCGGTATCAAACCGGCGGACGGCCGCAACACGTCGTGCCCGCGTGGGACATGCGGACCCTGTACGCGACGAACAATCTCGGCAACTCGCTGACGCCCATCGATCCCCGCACCGGGAAGATCGCCGGGCCGAACATCCCGGTCGAGGATCCCTACATCATGTACTTCACGCCGGACGGCCGCTCGGCGATCGTGGTCGCCGAACGACGCCAACGGCTCGATTTTCGCGATCCGCACACGTTCGCGCTCCAGCGGTCGGTCAAAGTCGATTGTCTCGGCATCGATCATCTCGACTTCAGTGCCGACGGGAGCTACCTCATCGCCTCCTGCGAGTTCGCGGGCCGGCTCGTGAAGATCGATCTTCCGAGTGAGCGAATCGCCGGCTATCTCGACCTCCCGGGTGCGAGCCCGCAAGACGTGAAACTCGAGCCCGCGGGGAAGGTCTTCTACGTCGCCGACCTCCTCCTCGGGGGAGTGCACCTGATCGACGGCGCGTCGCTGCGGGAGATCGGTTTCCTGCGGACCGGCCGGGACGCTCACGGCCTGTATCCGAGTCGAGATGCGCGTCATCTCTACGTCTCCAACCGCCGCGGTGCCTCCATCAGCGTCATCGACTTCGCCACGCGGGCGGTCGTCACGACCTGGCAGCTGCCCGGAACTTCACCCGACATGGGCGGCGTGTCCGCCGACGGCAAGGTGCTGTGGCTCTCCGGTCGCTACAACGACGCGGTCTACGCGATCTCCACGACCGACGGCCATGTGATCTCCGTCATCCACGTGCCGAACCGGCCCCACGGGTTGTGCCTGTGGCCGCAGCCCGGTCGCTACTCGCTGGGCCACACCGGCGTGACGCGATGACGCCATGACGTGGTGACGCGGTGACACGCGCCGTCCGCGCCGCTCGGAGCGGACTGGTGCTGCTCGGCGTGGGTGTCGTCATTCTCGGCGCGTGCAGCAGCAGTGGCGGCAGTGGTGCGGCGAGCCCCGGCGTGGCTTCCACGAGCTCGACGTCGCCGAGCCGGGGATCGACTGGGGGACCGGCGACCTCGACGCTTGCACCGTCCGCGGTCGCGTCGCAGCGCGAGGAGTCCGCGCTCCCACGTGCCATCCAGGAATCCGCGGCGGCCACCGTCGCCGACCGCCTCTACGTCGTCGGCGGCTACGACACCCAGCGCAACAGCAGCGCGGCAACGTTCGTGTTCGACGGGTCAGCCTGGTCCTCGGGCCCGACGCTGCCGGTGGCGGTGAATCACCCGGGCGCCGCGACGATCAACTCGGACGTGTACGTCGCGGGCGGCTTCACGCCCTCCGGCGCGACGAATCGCGCCTTCGTCCTCGCGCCCGGTACTACCGGCTGGCACGAGATCGCGCCGATGCGACGAGCGCGCGGCGCGTTGTCTCTCGTCTCCGTCGGGGAACGGTTGTATGCGATCGGCGGACGGGATGCCAGTGCCGAGATCGCGGTGCCCGAGGTCTACGACCCACAGTCGAACACCTGGACCGACGCGGCCGCCATGCCGCACCCCCGGAATCATCTGGCCGCCTTCGTCGACGGCGTGCTGGTCTGCGTCGCGGGTGGACGCACGCCCGCGACGAGTGGCGCGATCGATTGTCTCGACACGGGGACCGGGACGTGGCAGGCGAGGGGAGTGTTACCGGTACCGACCTCGGGTGCCGCCGCAACGTTCGCGCGCGGCGTGACGCTCGTCGCCGGGGGAGAGCCCAGCGGCGAGACGAGCATCACGGATGTCGTGCAACGCTTCGGGACGAACCGGTGGACGACCGAACCCATGCTCGTTCCGCGTCACGGCACCGCCTTCGCGGTGTATCGCGGAAGGCTCTGGATGTGCGGCGGCGCGACCGCCCCCGGGTTCCATGCCGTCGCGAACTGCACGTCGCTGGCCCGCTGACAAGCGGCGAGCCGGTGCGCGGGTCAGCTCACTTCCCGCAGCCCGTCGACGTGATGCTCGCGAGCGCGCCGACGAGGACTGCACGGGATGCGATGCGACGGACCGTGGGCATGGGAAGCGCGCGCGCTACGCAAACCTCACGACCGAAATGCCGCCGGCGAGCAGACAGTAGATCGCGAACGGCAGCAGGTTGCGGGTCTCGAAGAAACGCAGAAGGAAGTGGATAGCGACGAACGCGGCACCGGCCGCGACGATGCCACCGACGAGCGCCTGGCCACGAATCCCGTCGCCGTTCGGGCCGACGAAGTCATGAACTTTGTAGAGCCCCGCGGCCAGGATGATGGGCGTCGCCAGCAAGAAGGAGAAGCGCGCCGCGTCTTCGTGATCGAGACCGCGTGCGAGACCGGCGACCATCGTGATGCCCGATCGGCTGATGCCCGCGAAGAGTGCGCCGATCTGTGCGACGCCGACCGCGAGCGCCTCCCGGAAGTCGAGGGTGTCGAGGCGGCGGCCCTCCTCGCTGCGACTTTGGGTCTTCGGATGCCTGTCGATGATCGCCCGGGTCGTGCGCCGGCGCCGGAGCCAGTCGCCGAACAAGAGCAGCACACCGTTCACGGTGAGGAAGATCGCGGCCGCGAGCGGTTTTGCGAACAACGTTCTGAGCGAGTGCTCCAACACGATGCCGGTGATGCCCGCCGGGATGGTCGCAACGATGAGCAGCCACGCCATGCGTTCGTCGGCCGTCTCGAGCTTGCGCGTGCGGAGCGTGTGAAAGAACCCCTTGATGATGCGCGCCCAGTCCGACCGGAAGTAGACCAGGAGCGCCAGCGCGGTCGCGACGTGTAGTGCGACGACGAAGGCGAGGTACGGCGACTCGTTGCGCGACTGGTCCTTGACCAACGTGTCCCATCCGAGCCACGCCGGCACGAGGACCGAGTGCCCGAGGCTCGAGACGGGGAAGAGCTCGGTGATGCCCTGGAGCGCCCCGATGACGATGGCCTGGAAGTAGCTGATCAACGCGCGCCGCCGTTCTCCGACGCGTGTGGACCATCAGCGGCGGGCGGCGTGCTCGCACGGCGCTCGGAACGCAGGACACGCCACACCGAAGCGGTCAGGACCAGGGCCACTCCGATCGGCAGGATCGGCCACGCCAGGTGCCCCGAGTGCGCAACGGCGGCGGTCAGCGCGACGACGGCAACGACGGCGGCGGCGATGGTCCAATCGTCTCCGACGATGAAGTCGTACCAGAACCGGCCGAACTGGGAGAGCCACTTCATGTGTCACACCTCATGTCCCACACCCCATGTATCCCTGTGTCAACGTGATGTTCCAACGTCATGTCCCAACCTCATGTCCCAACCTCATGTCCCAACCTCATGTCCCAACCTCATGTCCCAACCTCATGTCCCAACCTCATGTCCCAACCTCATGTCCCAACCTCATGTCCCAACCTCATGTCACGGCTGCGATACCGCGCGGGGCCGCGCGCCGCATCACTGCGACGAGTCCGAACGAAAGCAGGATGACGATTCCGATCACGCCGAGCAGCGAGGCATCGGCGCCCGGCCACGAGACGCCGGCGCCCTCGGCCGCCCAGAAGATCCCGAACGCGCTGAGCATGATCCCCACTCCGAACTTCAGTGAGTTCTCGGGCACCCGGCTGAGCGGGGCATGGGCGATCACTCCCGCGATCAGCACGACCACCAGCGCTGCCGCCGCACCGATCGCCGCGAGCCCGACGTTCTTCTGCGCGCCCCCGAACGTCACGACGATGAACGCGACCTCGAGTCCTTCGAGGAAGACGCCCTTGAACGCCACCGTGAACGCGTACCAATCGTGAACGCGACGACCGCCGCCGTCGCGTAGCGCCTCGATCTCCGCTCGGTAGATCGCGTCCTCGTCGTGCTGTGCCTTGAGGCCACTGGAACGCAGGATCGCCTTGCGCAACCACTGCAGGCCGAAGATCAACAAGACGGTGCCGACGACGAGTCGTAGATCGTCGATCGGAAGATTCGCGATCGCCGGACCGAGCGCGCCGATGATCCCGGTGAGCGCGAGGAGCGCGGCGGCAACGCCCCACCCCGCCGATCGCCAGCCTCGGGTGACCCCGACCGCGAGCACGATGGTGAGGGCCTCGACCATCTCCACCGCCGCCGCGAGGAACGCGGCGGCCACCAAGAGGACGCTGTGCATGGTTGCCTCGGATCATGAGCGTCGGGGACCAGTTAGTAGCGTATACTACTGCCGTGGTCAAGACTGTAGCAAAACCAACCGACTCGTTCTCCGCACGGGTCGCCGAACGCGTCGACGACGTCGCCCCCGCCGAGCGCCGGGTCGCCGAGCGTCTCCTGGAGCTCGGCCCGGAGGCGTCTCTCCTGTCGGCGGCCGCGCTGGCGGAACGGATCGGTACGAGCGACGCCACGATCGTGCGCACCGCCAAGGCGCTCGGGTACTCGGGTCTCGCCGAGCTCCGCCGAGCCCTGGTCGCGCAGGCCGGCGACGAGTCCATCGGCCAGCGCCTGCGTCGGAGTCTCGAACAGGCTCCGAGAGCAGAGCTGTTCGGGGCGACGATCGGGAACCATCTCGCCGCGATCGAGACCCTCTCCCGGAACGTGTCGGCTGAACGGTTCCAGCAGGCCGCGGCGGTGCTGACCGCGAGCCGCCGCATCGTGTGGCGCGGCGTAGGGCCGTCGGCCCATCTCGCGGCATACGGCCAACTGCTGAGCGAACGGGTCGGAAAGCCGAGCGCGGCCCTCGTGCACACCGGCACGTCGTTCGCCGACGAGCTGCTCTCCCTCGCGCCCGGCGACTCGGTCGTCGTCTTGGCGTACGGCCGTTTGCAGCCGCACGTGGGCGTCCTGCTCGATCGGTGTGACGCGCTCGACCTTCGCGTCGTGCTGATCACCGACACGCTGGGCCGAAAGCTCGGTTCGGCGGTACACACCACGCTCGAATGCGGGCGCGGCACCCCCGGTCTGTTCGCGAGCCACGGAACGACTCTGGTCCTGATCGAATCGCTCGTCCTGGCGGTCGCGGCGGGCGATCGCGACGGGGCGGAGGAGAGTCTCGGCACGCTGAACGACCTGCGGGCCGCGCTCGCGGGCCGGCGGGTCGACGTCGACATGCGCTGAGGGGGCAGACCGGCCGCCGCAGTGTGCTGATCTGGGTTTCGACACTCGAGCCCGGGGAGACGGTGTGGCAAGCGACGTAGTACCAGGCGATGCGATCGACTATCCGCAGATGATCGCGGCGGTCGATCGGGTGGAGCCCGTGCCGCGGCGAATCCGCGCGACGTTGGGAGGGGCGGTGATCCTCGACACCACGCGTGCGCTGTACGTGTGGGAGTGGCCCGGGTATCCGCAGTACTACATACCGATCGCCGATGTGGATGCCGATCGTCTGGTCGACGAGCAGCACCCGCAGCGACTCAAACGCGGGATGACTCAGCGCTACGGCCTGCGCGTCGGCGACGTCGAGCGACCGAAAGCGGTGCGCGTCTATACGGACGCGACGCTCGCCGGGCTCACGGGAACCGCCCGGTTCGAGTGGAACGCGCTCGACAGCTGGTTCGAGGAGGACGAGGAGGTGTTCGTCCACCCGCGGAATCCGTACACACGCGTCGACGCGCTGCGCTCGACGCGTCACGTGCGAATCGAGCTCGACGGCGCCGTGCTCGCCGACTCGTCGTCGCCCGTGCTCGTCTTCGAGACCGGGCTTCCGACGCGGTACTACTTCAATCGCACCGAGGTGAACTTCGACCACCTCGTACCGACCGACACCGTGACGTCGTGTCCGTACAAGGGAATGACAAGCGGCTACTGGTCGGCGCGGGTCGGTGACGCGCTGCATGTCGACGTGGCGTGGGCGTACGACTTCCCGACCCGTCAACTTCTGCCGATCGCCGGACTGATCTCGTTCTACAACGAGCGGGTCGACGTCGTCGTCGACGGCGAGCTCCTCGCTCGACCGAAGACGCATTTCTCCAAGTAACAGTGGCGCGGCACACCGCGTCGTCGTCCGGGGTGACGACGAGGTCGTCGGCGCTCATGGCGTCTCCCGTCAACCGTGGACCGACTCGAGGAAGGTGACGACCGCGTCGTTGAAGAGGTCGTTGCGGTCACCCGCGACCATGTGTCCCGCGCCCGCGACGTCGACCATCTGTGCGTGCGGAACGAGCTGGAGGAGCTCCTGGGCGCCTTCTTCGCTGAGCAGGTCGCTGACCCGGCCGCGCACCAGCAGCGTGGGGAGCGTGAGGCCGAGCGCGGCCTGCTTCAGGCGGACCGGATCGACCAGAGACGCACGGGTCTCGTCGGCGCCGCCGAGCTTTCCGCCGATGAAAGCTGGGTCCCAGTGCCAGTACCAGCGGCCGTCGGGACCGTGGCGCAGGTTCTTGGCCAGACCGCTCAGATCCGAAGGCCGGGGCCGGTGCGGGTTGTAGCGCTGGATCGCGTCGGCGACCTCGTCGAGTGAAGCGAAGCCGTCGGTCATGTGCTCGGCCATGAACGCACCGATCCGCATACGCCCCTGTTCCTCCATCCGGGGGGCCACGTCGACGAGCACGAGCGCGCGTGCAACAGGTTCATCCGGATGCTCGCCGATCGCCGCGAGCGACGCGATACCGCCGAGCGACGCGCCGACGAGCGCGGGTGGCGCGTCGAGAGCGCGCGACAGGGCGAGGACGTCGCCCGCGAACGCGTCGAGCGTGTAGTCGCCGTCGGCGGCCCACTCGCTTTCTCCGTGACCGCGCAGGTCGACGGCATACGCGCGCCAACCCTTGTCGGCGAGCGCGTTGAGTGTGGTTCCCCACGAGTGCCGGGTCTGGCCGCCGCCGTGCAACAGGATCACCGGCGGATCCCCGGCTTCGCCGGCGACGTCGGCCGCGAGGCGGTTGCCGTCTCTTCCGACGAACTCGATCACGCGACCGTCGAATCGTCGACCGGTCGGATCTGGTGCTGCATGCGCGACCTCCACGTGTGGTTCGTGACACTGGCTACCAGCCCGGCGGCGGTAGGCGTCGACCGGCGCTCGAGTGACTTGCGCCACGGAAGCGGACCGACCCGTCAAGGAGCGACTCCTTTCGCTCCGATGACCCTCCCTGTCGGCGGAGAAAAGCCGGCGGACGAAGCATCGATCTGCCCACCTGTATCTGGTCGCCTGGGTGGCGGGGAGCTAGTGGCGAACCCGGCGTCCTGTTTGTCGGAAGGCGCTTCGGCGCTGGAACAGGGAGCTGGCAGTGCGGGCATCGCACGAAGGAATCGGCAATGCGGCGGGCCCGGGCTCGTCACACAAGCGGGCTGCGGCCCGAGGCGTCGAATGGGCGCACCGCCGGGTCGCGCTGGTCGCGACTGTCGCGACCGTGGCGAGCCTCGGCGTCGCCGTCCCGGCGTACGCGGACGCAATGGGCAGCGCGGTGGCGATTGACTCGTCCGCGTCGAGCGCCCCGGTCACCGTTCTGGTGACGCCGGCGCACCGCCCGGATCCGTACACGAGCGGCGACGTCGGTGACCCGACCGCTGCGCTCGTCGACGCGAGTCAGCGCGCCGAGCAGACGGACGCCGTCGGCCAGCGCGTTGCAGACACCGCCATCGTCGAGAAGGACCTGCCGGCGGTCAGCGGTGTCGTCGCCGAGGTCTCACCCGACCAGTTGGCGGCCCTGAAGGCGCAGCCCGACCTGGTCGTGACGCCGAACGCACCGGTCGCAGTCGAGGACGCTTCCTTCCCGAGCGCCGTGCGGGCGCCGGCCGCGGTCTTCCCGCAGACCACGGGCGCCACATCCCTGTGGAAGAACAATGTCGACGGTTCGGGCGTGGCCGTGGCCGTCCTCGACACCGGTATCACGAAGCTCCCCGATTTCGGGAAGCGGATCATCGGTGGTGTCGACCTCAGCGGCGAAGGCAATGCGTTCCAGGACAGCTACGGGCACGGAACGTTCGTCGCCGGGCTGATCGCGGGCAACGGCGCGTCGTCGAAGGGCGCATACAAGGGTGAGGCGCCCGGCGCCAACCTCGTTTCGGTCAAGGTCGCCGGTGCGACCGGTGTGACTGATCTCGCGACGGTCATCTCCGGGATCAACTGGGTCGTGTCGCATCGCGACCAGTACGGCATCCGGGTGTTGAACATCTCGATGGGCGCCATTCCCACGCAGTCGACGGTGCTCAACCCTCTGGACCAGGCCGTCGAGACCGCATGGCAGGCGGGCATCGCGGTGGTCGTCTCCGCCGGCAACGCGGGGCCGTTCAACGGCACGATCCTCTCGCCCGGTGACGATCCGCTGGTCATCACCGTCGGGTCGCTCGACGACGTCGGGTCGACGAACCCGGCGCAGAGTGCGGCGACCACCTTCAGCAGTGTCGGCCCCACCAACATCGACGGCTGGTTCAAGCCGGACCTGGTCACCTCGGGCCGGTCGGTCGTGAGCCTGCGGGCGCCCGGTTCGACCATCGACCGTACCTACCCGACGGCGCGGATCGGCACGGCCAACTTCGTCGGCTCGGGAACGTCGTTCAGTGCGGCGATCACGAGCGGCGCGGCGGCGATGTTGATCGAAGGCGCGGCGCTGAGCTCGGGCAAGGGCAGCGGTCGGGTGTTGACGTCGGACGAGGTCAAGGCCCAGCTCTTGGGAACCACGGTTCCGGGCCCCGTCGGCAACCCGATGGTCGACGGGCACGGTGCGCTCAACGTCCTGGGTGCGGTCATGCTCCCGGGTTTGGAGCTGACCCAGACGGTGCCGACGGTGGCGACTCCGGTCGGTAGCGATGTCGACCTGCACTCGACGTGGGCGCTCTCGTCCTGGAACGGCTCGTCGTGGAACGGGTCGAGTTGGAATGGCTCGTCGTGGAACGGGTCGAGTTGGAACGGCTCGTCGTGGAATGGCTCGTCGTGGAACGGGTCGTGTTGGAACGGCTCGAGTTGGAACGGCTCGTCGTGGAATGGCTCGTCGTGGAATGGCTCGTCGTGGAACGGCTCGTCGTGGAACGGGTCGAGTTGGAACGGCTCGTCCTGGAACGGCTCGAGTTGGAACGGGTCCACCTGGAGCTGATCCGAGTTTGCGATCCGAGTAGATCGTGAGTGCGCCCGGCCCTCCGCCGATCCCCCCTGCAGGCGGATCGCAGGAGGGCCCGGCGCTCAAGCGCCCTGGGGGCCCGCCGATGAGGAGGGGTGGAATCGGAGCCGGCGTCCGTGGTCGCGCCTACGGATGGCGGGCCGGAAGGGCCTGTAGGGGCCGTTTCCGCCATGTTCGCCCGGGTCCTCGAACTCTCCGTCGTCGTCGGCGGAGCGGCGGCCGCCCTCTACCTCGTCGTCATCCGTCAGCTCTCGACGATCCCGCTGCCGATGGCCGTCCCGTGGCTCCTCCTGGCGACCGGGTACGCGGCATCCGAGCTGACCGTCGTCCACATCGAGTTCCGGCGCGACGCCCACTCGGTGTCGCTCAACGAGATCCCGCTGGTGCTCGCGCTGGTGTTCGCGAGTCCCGGGCACATCGTCGTGGCGCACCTCATCGGGGCGGGAGCGGTGCTCGTGTTCCATCGCCGCCAGGCTGCCCTGAAGCTCATCTTCAACCTCGCGCACTTCGCCCTCGAGGACTGCGTCGCGATCGTCGTCTTCCACACGTTGATCGGCTCCGCGATCCGCGTCGGTCCCTCGCTGTGGATCGCGGTCGGTGCGGCGACGCTCGCGGCGGCGACCGTGAGCGTGCTCTGCGTGAGTGTCGTGATCTGGGTGCACCAGGGGCGCGTGGACCTCGCCCAGCTACGCGCGGTCGTCGGTGTCGCGTTCATCGGCGCGATCTTCAACGCATGCTTCGGGCTCGTCGCGGTCACAGTGCTCCTGGCCGACGCGCGCGGAGCGGCGCTCCTCGCGGCGATTGCCGCGATCCTGTTCGTCGCGTACCGCGAATACGCGTCGCTCCGACAGCGCAACGCGAGCCTGGAGTTGCTCTACGAGTTCACGCAGGCGGTTCGCGGATCCGGTGACGCCGAGCAGATCGTCACCGACGTGCTCGCGCAGGCCCGCGACATGCTGCGCGCCGACATTGCCGAGTTGGCGGTGCTTCCGTCCGGGGCCACCTCGGGCATCGACTGGTTGATCCTCGAGGGCGACGAGCAGACGCCGACGCGCACGGTCGAGCCGTCGTTGCACGCGTCGCTCGCGGCGCTTCTCGAGAGCGGTCGACCGGTCGTCGGTCCGCGTACCTCACGCGAGCCGCGCATCCGGGCGCACCTTGCCCAGCGCGCGCAACGCGACTGCATCGTTGCGCCCCTGGTCGCCGACGGAAAGGTGCTCGGGATCCTCACCGTCGCCAACCGGCTCGGCGATGTGAGCACCTTCGACGACCAGGACGGCCGACTGTTCGAGACGATTGCCGCGCACACGAGTGTGACGCTGCAAAATGCGCGTCTGGTCGATCGTCTGCGTCACGACGCGCTCCACGACAATCTCACGGGCCTGCCCAACCGCGTGTTCTTCCAGCAGCGGCTCGCCGACCTGCTCCTCCGGCAGCGCCCGACCGACCCGCAGATCGCGGTGATGCTGATCGACCTCGACCGGTTCAAGGAGATCAACGACACGCTCGGGCACGCGACCGGCGACCTGCTCCTGCAAGAAGTCGCACGCCGCCTTCGCCGCGGGGTCGCGGACCGGGTGACGGTCGCGCGCCTGGGCGGAGACGAGTTCGCGCTGCTCGACCCCGCCCAGGACGGTCCCGACGGCGCGGTGGCCCTCGCGAAACATCTGCGCGAGGAGTTGCACCAGCCGTTCGCGTATCAGGACCTCGAGCTCGAGGTGAGTGCCACCATCGGTGTTGCCATCGCACCCGACCATGGCCGCGATGCGTCGACGCTCCTGCGCCGCGCGGATGTCGCGATGTACGCCGCCAAGAACACGACGGCGGGAGTGGCCGCGTACGGCGAGAACCTCGACGATCACAGTCCCCGCAAGCTCGCCCTCGTCGGCGAGCTTCGCACCGTGATCGAGCGCGACGGCCTCACGATGCATTATCAACCCAAGCTCGAGATGGCGACCGGCCGGGTCGTCGGCGTCGAGGCGCTCGTCCGCTGGCCGCACCCCGTCGCCGGGCTCGTGCCACCGGACGAATTCGTACCGATCGCCGAACGCACCGGGCTCATCGGACCGATGACCGACTTCGTGCTCCGGACTGCGCTCGCGCAGAGCCGGCGTTGGCGGGAGGACGGTCACGATCTTTCGGTGGCGGTCAACCTCTCGGCTCGCAGCCTGCTCGACACCGACCTGGTCGGCGACATCAGTCGCGTGCTCACCGAGTCCGGCGTCGACCCGTCCCGGTTGATCCTGGAGATCACCGAGACGAGCGTCATGTCCGACGCCGAATACGCCATGCAGGTACTCAACCGCCTCGCGGCGATGGGACTCACCCTGGCGATCGACGACTTCGGGACCGGTTACTCGTCGCTGTCGTATCTGAAGCGACTGCCCGTCGACGAGGTCAAGATCGACAAGTCGTTCGTGCTCAACATGCAAGAAGACGAGAACGACGCCGTCATCGTCCGCTCGATCATCGACCTGGCGCGAAACCTCGGGTTGCGCGTCGTCGCCGAGGGCGTCGAGACGATGGCGACGTGGGCCGCGCTCCGCGACATGGGCTGCGACATCGCGCAGGGCTACGTGATCAGCCGTCCGCTCCCCGCCGACCAACTCGGTGCGTGGCTGGAGACGATGACGCCGATGCCAGTGGCGTAGCCGGAGACGCGCCGGCTCGGTCGAGACGACCGGCGCCGAGTCGGGCGCGGTCGGCGGCCGACCTACCGCCCGCCCATCCCTCGGCGTCGAAACCGCGGCGAACGGTGGTGCTGCGCAGCCGCCCGAAGATCTCGCCGACGGTCTCGTCCACAACCGACGAACGCGCCGCGAGCACGGGCGTGATCGATTGGCCTGTCTCGGCTTCGGCGTCGGCCACCACGTACCGGTTGATCTCGGCCAGCCGCTCGGCGACCCGACAGGCGTAGGCCATCAGGAACGCGGTGCGGAACGAGCGGCTGCGGGTGCGCATTCCGGGCGGCGCGGTCGACGCGGCCGCCTGCATCGCGACCTGGGCCTGGACGAGCAGTGACGTGAAGAGGGTCTCCGCCGCGTCGAGGTCGGCGGCGAATCCGACGACCGACGACATCGCGAATCGTTCGTGGAACACCGCTTGACAACGCGAGCTCTCTGCGACGAACTGCAGGAGGAGCGACTTCGCGTCGACGTAGGGCTCGTCGATGCCGATGCGGATCGTCTGGGGGCGTTCGGCGCGCCGGGCGCCGGACGAGAGCATGGCCATGTCGATCGCGTGGCGGGTCATGAGCTCTTGCGCCTTCGCCGTGAACGTCTCGGCCTCGGCCTCGTACTGCGTGGACTCCGCCTGCGCGAGCAGGGCGCGTACGCGATCGAACATCGGATCGTCCCGCTTGGAGTCGAGGTCGATGATCGTGTCGTCGACTCGGCGTGCGCCCGGAGGCGGAATCAGGGTCGGGATGCGCGAGATCCCGGCCAAGCACCGCAGGAGCGCGACGACGACACGGATCTGCTCCGGTCTCGTGCGCTCGACCTCGAGCGTCCAGGTCGCCATCCAATGACCCGGGACGGCGGGCGGAAGTTCGAGTCCGGTGAGCTGGGACGCCCAGCGCGGATCGAGTCGGAACGCCTGGTTCCCGGCGCGCTCGGCCGCGATCGCGACCAGGGCCAGCCCGACGGTCGGGGCGTCGGCGGCGCGACGGATCTGGCGCACCAGCTCGCGGGGCTGCCAGCCCAGGTTCCAAGCGGAGTCGATGCGCGCCAGCACGTGACGTTCGGCCGCGCGGTTCACCGCCGCGGGGTCGAGCGCGGCCAGCTGCTCGACGGCTCGCAGTCGCAAGAACTCGTGGGTTCGCCCGGCGGAGGTCGCGAAATCGAGGAGCTCGTCGGGCAGCTCCGTAGCCGAGGAGATCCGGGGGTTCCGACTGCGATTCTTTGCCATCCGGGGAAGGTAGCGACGCACTACGACAGTCACCGCCGACGACGGCCAGTTTGCCTCGCCTCCGCGCGGGTATGCGCCGGTGTGTGGTCGGACGCGTGCAGGTGACGTGGTCGACGCGCCGGGCGCGGTCGTCGCCGACGTTTCGGCGCCCGTGCTCTACCGATCACTGGTGCGGGAAGACGATCTTCCGGCCGCGTTCCGCGCGCGCCTCTCTCAATTTCAATGGGACAACGGCACCGTGAAGGTCGACTGGAACCTCGACGGTCCGATTCCGTGGATGGCGGACCGGCGCGCGCCGCGGGCACGGTCCATCTCGCCGAAAGTGTCGACGCGCTGACGCGGACGATGGCCGAGCTGGTCTGCGGCGAGATTCCGCGGGACCCGTTCCTCATCGTCGGGCAGCAGAGCATGACGGATCCGTCGCGCCAGCCCGTTGGGCGGGAGACGGCATGGGCCTATACGCACGTGCCGCACCCCGAGCGTTCGCCGGTCTCGACTGACCCCGGTGTGATCGCCAAGCTCGTCGACACCATGGAAGAGCTGGTGTTCCGCCCGGTGCCCGGCCTGGGTCGCGCCGAAACCCCGATCCGCGCACTGTTCCTCGCGTCGGCATCCGCGTATCCGGGAGGCGGAGTGCACGGCGGACCGGGCGCGAACGCGGCGCGCGCCGTGGTGCTGCACGATCGTCTCCGTCGGTCCGTGGATCGGGTGCGGCGCTCACGCTGAGGTCGTCGCCGACGACAGGAAGCGCACCAGGTTTCCGGGGACGTCTCGCGGGTAAGTGTCGCGACGCTCTGCGGAACACGAGCCCATCGAGGAGGTCCGGGCGGTGAAGCTGCCGTGGCCGGTCCTGCGTCAGGCGCGGGACGGCGATCCCTTCGGACGCGGTGCCGCGGCGCAGTCGGCGGCCTCCTCCGGCCTGCAACCTCGGACCGCGACGGCCGACCGGATCGTAAAATCGATCTGTCCGTACTGCGGAGTGGGTTGCGCGCAGAACGTCTACGTGAAGGACGAGGCGGTCATCCAGATCGAGGGCGATCCGGATTCGCCGGTGAGTCGCGGCCGCCTGTGTCCGAAGGGTTCTGCGTCGTTGCAACTCACGACCGGCGAATCGCGCGGCCATGCGGTGCTGTACCGGCGCCCGCACGGAACTGATTGGGAACCCCTCGATCTCGAGACGGCACTCGACATGGTCGTCGATCGGATCATCAAGACCCGGCGCCGCACGTTTCGCTGGGCCTCCGACGACGGCTACCGCGCGCGCCACACGCTCGGCATCGCAGCACTGGGTGGCGCGACGCTCGACAACGAAGAGAATTACCTCCTCAAGAAGCTGCTGACCGCGCTCGGCATCGTCCAGATCGAGAACCAGGCGCGCGTGTGCCACAGTTCGACGGTCGCGGGACTCGGCACGTCGTTCGGGCGGGGCGGATCGACGACATGCCTGCAGGATCTACAAAACGCCGACTGCATCGTCATCGAGGGTTCGAACTTCGCGGAGGCGCATCCCGTGGGCTTCCAG
>JAODBI010000220.1 GCA_025463875.1 Actinomycetes bacterium | reverse complement strand
GCTCCGCGCGCCACTGGGCGCGCATCTCCCCCGCGATTCCCGTGAGGTCCGGATGATCGGCGTCGTCCGCGTCCTGCGGCTGCGGGTTCCCGTCCGTGGGACGAACCATCAGCGCGCCATCAGCGCGCCGCGGCGGCAGATCGGTACTTCGAGGTGGAGTGCTCGGGGTCCTTGTCGAACCGCGGGATGACCTCGTCGCCGAAGAGCGTCACCGTGCGCTCGAGCAACTCGTGCGGATAGGTGCTGCCGGACGGGCCCATGATCAGTTGGTCGACGCCGATGTCGACCCACTTCTGGATGCCCTGCGCGCAGTCGTCGGGATTGCCGACGATCGCGGCGCCGGTCTGAAAGCCCTTCTCGATCGCCTCAGGTGTAGGATCGGGAATCTCGGTCGGCCATTCGGGCACGAACGGCGGCTTCGGGAACGTGTCGAGGTAGTGGAAGACGAGCGTCTGCTGGCGTCCGTTGCCGGAGTGCGCCATGTAGTTGCGCGCTGCATCGCGGTCCTCGAGGCACATGAAGCTCGTGGTGATCGCGATGTTGTCGTTGACGTACGCGCCGACCGGTTCCGCGTCCTTGATGTGCTTCTTGTACGTGTCGACGAGCGGCGCCATCTTCTCGGGCGTACCTCCCGTGAAGCAGATGACGCCGATGCCCATCTTGGCCGCGCGCTCGAACGTCTCCGGATTGCCCGCGGCGACCCAGAGCGGCGGGTGCGGCTTCACGTACGGCTTCGGTAGGACGTTGCGCTCCGGCATCGAGAAGAACTTGCCGTCGAAGGAGTAGGGCTCGTCGCGCCACATGCGCACGATCTCGCGAATGGCCTCGTCGTACATGTCGCGCGTGATCTCGGGATCGGTGATGCCGAAGCCGCCCATCTCCGTGGTCGACGAACCGCGTCCCGTCCCGAACTCGAACCGACCGTTCGAGACGAGGTCCATCATCGCGACGCGCTCGGCAACCCGCGCCGGATGGTTCACCGGCGGCGTGATGTTGATGATGCCCGACGCGACGTGGATGTTCTGGGTGCGGGCCAGGACCCACGCCATGAGCGTCTCGCTCGCGGAGATGTGCGAGTACTCCTTCAGGAAGTGGTGCTCGGTGAACCACGCGTACTTCCAGTTGTGCTTGTCGCCGACCTCGCAGAGCGCGACCTCGCTCATCAGCCGGTCGTGCTCGGCGTTCGGGTTCTTCGCCGCCACGTCCTTGTGGACGAAGCCGCCTTGGAAGAGGCCGAATTCCATGATGCGCAGATCCTCCGCTGTCGCGAACCGGTAGCGTTTTTAGAACGTGTTCTAAATCTAGATGAGGTCGCCGTCGGTGTCCAACACCGGGCCGGACGCGCGGGGTCGGACCCGGCCCGACGGCGCGCCCGGTGCACGGCACGGACGCGCCGTGCGGACCCCGGCCACCCATCCGCGGCCGTTGTCACACCCCGGCGGTACCGTCGCCCCATGACCCCATCCGGAGCCGCTCCATCCCAGGTCGGGCGCGGCGCGGTCGGGCAGGTGCTGGGTACCGAAGACGCCACCCCCCTGTCGTTCTGGGTCGCGATCGCGCCCGATCAGTACCTCCAACTCGACGACGTCGTGGTGTGCGAGCGGTTGGTCCCGGGCCGCGACGAGCCGGTGACGCTCTCGGGGGTCGTCACGCAGGTGCGCGCCCGCCAGGAAGGGGCGCGCTTCGACTCCGACGTCTTCCTCATCTCCGACGGCGTGTTGCCGGGCGAGACCGTCGAAGCCGCCGAGGTGCTGACCACCCGCTTCGATCCCGAGGTGTTCGTGCCGCCCCGGCCCGGCAGCGAAGTGCGGCGCGCGGCGGGGAACGAACGCGACGTCGCGCTCTTCTTCGACCAGATGAAGTCGCGCCTGCCCATCGGTCTCGGTCGCGACGGCTTGCCGATGTACCTGAACCTCGACTTCCTCGACGGCACGCGCGGCGCGCACGTGAACATCTCGGGGATCTCCGGAGTTGCGACGAAGACCACGTACGCCACCTTCTTGCTCTACGGGCTGTTCCATTCGGGTGTGCTCGGGACCGACGCGACCAACTCCAAGGCGCTGATCTTCAACGTGAAGGGCGAGGACCTCCTCTTCCTCGACCACGAGAACGTGCAGCTCTCCCCCGAGCAGTCGCAGAAGTACCGCGATCTCGGGATGATGCCCGGTGCCTTCGCCGATGTCGCGGTCTACGCGCCGCCGCGGCGCGACGACCCGAACGCAACGCCGGACGTGCAGAACCGCCAGCTGGGCGTGTACCCGTTCTTCTGGACCATCGAGGAATTCGCGACCGAGGAGCTGTTGCCGTTCGTCTTCGCCGACGCCGAGGACGAGCGTCAGCAGTACACGATGGTCGTGCACAACGTGGCCGCGACGTTGAAGAAGGAAGGTCAGCCCGCGGGCGACGGCGGCTGGCGAATCGACGGCGAGACGCTGCGCACATACCGCGATCTCGTCGACTTCATCGTGGCGCGCGTCTCCCACGACGACCCCTTGGTGCGCGCGCCGTGGGCCGGGCCGGTCACGGGGATGGGCACGATCAACGCGTTCGTGCGGCGACTGCTCTCGTCGCAACGGTCACTGTCCCGCCTCGTGCGCGCGGATGTCGCCGCCGACGCGTTGCTCCGCCACCGGGTCGACACCGCCGCCCAGATCACCGTTGTCGACCTCCACAACCTCGACGACCGCTCCAAGCGATTCGTCGTGGGTGTCACCTTGCGACGCTCGTTCGACGACAAGGAACGCGCCGGGCAGCACAAGCCGCTGCTCTTCGTCGTGCTCGACGAGCTCAACAAGTACGCGCCGCGCGACGGCGAGTCGCCGATCAAGGAGATCCTCCTCGACGTCGCGGAACGGGGTCGTTCGCTCGGCATCATCCTGATCGGCGCGCAGCAGACCGCGAGCGAAGTCGAACGGCGCATCATCTCGAACTCCTCGATCCGGGTCGCGGGCCGGCTCGACGCGGCCGAAGCCGCCCGTCCCGAGTACGGCTTCCTACCGAAGGTGCACCAGCAGCGCGCGGTCATCGCGAAGCCCGGGACGATGTTCGTGCACCAGCCCGAGATCCCGGTCCCACTCGTCGTCGAGTTCCCGTTCCCCGCGTGGGCGACGCGGCCCGACGAGCGCGGCGACAACCCGGCCGAGGCCGGCGAGCTGCGTATCCCCGACGATCTGCTCGAAGGCGTGCCGCCCGGGCCTCGGGGCTAGGACACACCGTGCGCGTCGTCCACACCTCCGACTGGCACGTCGGCAAGTTGCTGCGTGGCGCCTCGCGCATCGACGAGCATCGGGCCGTGCTCGGCGAGATCGCCGAGATCGCCGACCGCGAACGCGCCGATCTCGTGTTGGTCGTCGGCGACCTCTACGAGACCGCCGCGCCCCCGCCCGAGGCGACGGCGGCCGTCTACGACGCGCTCCTCGCGCTGCGGGAGACGGGCGCGCACGTCGTGGTCGTCGGAGGCAACCACGACCAGCAACAACAGCTCGAGTCGGTCGCGCCGGTGTTCGGACGGCTCGGCATCACGGTGCTCGGCCTCCCGGCCGGCCCCGAGCGCGCGGTGGTCGACGTCGCCGGCGCGCGGGTCGTCATGATGCCCTGGGTCTCGCAGCGCTGGGCGATCAAGAGCGAGCAGCTGATGGGCGCAACCGCCGCCGCGACCGCGCAGTTCTACGCGGCGCGGGTCGCGCGACTCCTGGCGTGGCTGAGCGAGAGCTTCTCGGCCGATACCGTCAACATCGTCGCCGCGCACTGCATGGTGCAGGGAGGCACGCTCGGTGGCGGCGAGCGCGACGCGCAGTTGATCGACGAGTACGCGGTGCCGACCGCGGCGTTCCCGGCGGCCGCCAACTACGTCGCGCTCGGGCACCTCCACCGCGCGCAACAGATGCCGGGCGCGGCACCCATCTGGTATTCGGGTTCGCCGATCCAGGTCGACTTCGGCGAAGAGCGCGACACCAAGCAGGTGCTCGTCGTCGACATTCCCGATCGGGGCGCGGCGAAGGTGTCGCCGGTCGCACTGACGCGCGGCGCCGTGTTGCGGACGCTGCGCGGCACCCTCGCCGAGTTGGAAGCCGCCGCGCCGAGCACCGGTGGTGCGTTCCTGCGGGTGTTCGTCCGCGAACAACCCCGGGCGGGTTTGGCCGACGACGTACGGGCGCTGTTGCCGAACGCCGTCGACGTACGCGTGTCACCGGATGTCGCAGCCGAAGCCGCCGACCTCGCGCCCCGCGTCGCCCGGGCCACTACCCCGCGCGACCTGTTCGGGCAGTATCTCGGCGAGACCGGGCACGCGGCCGACGACCGGCTCGTCGCGCTGTTCGACGAGTTGCTCGATGCGGAGAGCGCCTGATGCGGCCGATCGCGCTCGAGCTGGAAGGCTTCGCCGCCTTCCGGGAGCGCACGACCGTCGACTTCCGCGACGCCGACCTGTTCGCGATCGTCGGCGCGACCGGCCACGGCAAGTCGACGCTGATCGACGCGATCTCGTTTGCGCTCTACGGCAAGGTGCCTCGTCACGGTGAACGCGACATCGCGCCGGTGATGACCCTCGGATGCAACGAGACGCGCGTCTCGTTCACCTTCGAGCTCGCCGGCGCGTCCTACATCGCGACGCGGATCCTCCGACGGAAGGCGTCGGGCGACGGGGCGAACACCCGCGCCCTGCGGCTCGAGCTGCTGCGGCCCGACGGTGGCACCGACGTGCTCGCGGGCGCGGCGCGCGAGTTTCAACCGGCGATGCAGAAGCTCGTCGGCCTCGACTTCGAGCAGTTCACCAAGTGCGTGGTGCTGCCGCAGGGACAGTTCGCATCGTTCCTGCACGCGCGCGCCGGCGACCGCGTCGCGATCCTGAGTGCGCTCCTCGACCTGGGCCGCTACGACCGCATGGCCACCGCCGCCCGCGAACGCGCGAAGCGCGCCGCGGGCGCGGGCCAGGTCCTCGTTACGGAACGGACACGCCTGGGCGACGCCACCACCGAAGCGGTCGACCGCGCGCGCCTGGGTCTCGCCGCGCTCGACCAGCTACGAGTCGACATCGACGCCTCCTCGCCCCGCGACGTCGCGCTCGCGGCCGAAATCGAGGCGGCCAAGGTCGAGGCCGATTCCGCGCGCCGCGCCGGCCGGGCGCTCTCGGCCGTACGTGTGCCCGACAGTCTCCGCCGAGTCGTCGAGCAGATCGACGAGGCGCGCGCCGTCGCCGAACGCGCCGCGGTCGACGCCGACGCCGCCGATGGCCGAGCGATGACCGCCCAGACGGCCTGCGACGAACAGCCACTGCTCGACGACCTCCGGGCCGCGGCCACCGCCCACACCGAACGCGCGACCGTCGCCGATCGGGTCGAGAAGGGCGAGGTCGTGCACGCGGCGCGGACCGTCGCCGCCCAGGCCGCCATGGACGCGCTCGTCGCGGCGCGCGGCCGCGTGGAGCAGGCGCAAGCCGATCTCGAGGGTGCCCAACACCGTCACGCGCACGCAACGCTGCGCGCGTCGCTGCACGTCGGCGAGCCATGCCCGGTCTGTGACCAGGACGTCGCGCAGCTGCCACCGAAGTTGCGCGCCGCCGAGCTCGACAAGGCGCGGAGGCAGGTCACAGCCGCGAAGAAGGACCACGACGAGGTCGAGCGCGCCGCGCAGGACGCGCACACCGCGCTGACCCAGAGCAGCACGCTGCTCGACGACCTGAAAGAACGCGTCGCCACGTTCGACGCCCGCGTCGGCGTGTACCCCGACCCGACCACACTCGCCGCGTTGATCGAAACCGTGGCGGCGGCCCACGCGCAGGTGGCCGAGGCGCGCGCTGCCGCGACCTCCGCCCGGCGCGCCGCGCAGGAAGCGGCGAAGCTTCTCGCGACCTTCGACACCGCGCTCACCCGCGCCGAGGCCGCGCTCCAGGAGCAACGCGACGCGATCGTCGCGGCCGGCCTCGAGCCGCCTCGCCGAGGCCGGGGCGCGCTGGCGGGGCAGTGGGACGCACTGGCCGCCTGGGCCAACGACGCGCGCCCCGAGCACGAGAAACGGGCGGCCGAGCTCGACGACCTCGCCACGGCGAACACCGCGGAGCGCGAGGCGACCTTCGGCGAACTGCTGCGGCGCGCGATCGAGCTCGGTGTCACGGCGCCGACCGACCAGATGGTCGCGGCGTTGACGCTCGCGGTCGCGGGCGCGCAGCACGACGCCGCGGAGGCACTCCGCACGATCGAAGGCCGCGTCGCACGCGCAACCGAGCTCGACGCCGACATCGCGGCCGCCCGCGAGGAAGAGCTTCTCGCCGCCGAGCTCGGAAAGCTGCTCGACAAGGGCCACTTCGGGCAATGGCTCGTCGACGAGGCGTTGCGGGGGCTCGTCGCGGGCGCGTCAGAGCTGCTCGATCGCCTCTCGGGCGGGCAGTACGCGCTGACCTCGAACGCCGACGGCGAGCTCCTCGTCGTCGACCGCATCAATGCCGACGAAACCCGCTCCGTGCGCAGCCTGTCGGGCGGCGAGACGTTCCAGGCGTCGCTCGCGCTCGCACTTGCCCTCGCCGACCGAATCGCCGACCTCGCGGCCGACGGTGCCGCGACCTTGGAGTCGATCTTCCTCGACGAAGGGTTCGGCACGCTCGACCCCGAGACGCTCGACATCGTCGCGGGCACGATCGAGTCGCTCGGCAGCGGGGAGCGCGTCGTCGGCATCGTCACCCACGTGCCGGCACTGGCGGAACGGATGCCCGTGCGATTGCGCGTCCGCAAGGTCGGTCGCACGTCGACGGTGACGAGAGAGGACGCGTGAGATGAGATTCACCGTCGATCCCTGGGACCCGGGCTACGGCGCGTCCGTGCAAACCGAGCTGGCCGAGAGCACGTCGGTACCGACCACCGACGTCGAGTGCGCCGACGAAGACTGGCGACCGATCTCCCCCGCCGGTCGAGCGCTCCCGGTCGACACGACGCTCTTCGTCGACGGCGTGCGTCGGGTCGAAGCAAGGGCGTGGATCGAAGACGGCATCGAGCCCGTGCCCGGAGTGTTCGCGTCGTGGGCCGCCGGCGTCGTCCGGTGCGACGGCGCGGCGCGGATCGAAGCCATCGAGGTCGCGCGCGGCGTCTTCGCACCGTCGGCGGCGCTCGACGACATCCGGACCCGGTGCGGCCGTTTCGTCGCGAACCCCACCACCAACGCGCGCCCGGAGACGCTCAACACGAAGATCAACACGTGCATGACCGAGGTCGAGGCTCGCGTCGCGGAACGTACGCGCCGATCGGGCTCCGAGCTCATCGTCCTCGATGGCCCGTTGCGGGAATCGACGAAGGAACTGCGCGACGCGGTCGGCGTGGTGAAGTCGCACGACGTGAAGTACCTGCCGACGCAGCTCGACCGCGTCGTCGCCGATCTCGCCGCGGGTGAGCGCACGCCCGTGTTCGCGCTCGACGCCCGCTTCCGCAAGTTCTCGTGGTATCTGCGCCTACCCGGGCCGAAGGGCGGCCCGTGGGCGGGCATCGTCCGCTGCGAGGCGAGCGCCGCGCTGCGCGCCGACAACGTGATCGCGCTCGCCGACCGGGTCGCGGCGACGCTTCCCCGCTTCGCGTC
>JAODBI010000183.1 GCA_025463875.1 Actinomycetes bacterium | reverse complement strand
GCCTACCCGGGCCGAAGGGCGGCCCGTGGGCGGGCATCGTCCGCTGCGAGGCGAGCGCCGCGCTGCGCGCCGACAACGTGATCGCGCTCGCCGACCGGGTCGCGGCGACGCTTCCCCGCTTCGCGTCGGCACCACACAAGGACGCGCGGGCACCGCAGAACATGTACCCGATCGGCGGCCTCGAACGAGACCTGCGCCACCGGCTCGGAGACGCGGCTGTCGTGTATCGCGCGCTCCGCCGGGCGAGCACCGACATGTCGACCGCGCGCTCGACCGACGGGTCGGCCGTGGAAGCCGGCCGCTGATCTCTGTCGGGCCCGTTGCGCGGCACCGAACACTGGAGGCGGCGGCGGGAATCGAACCCGCGTACAAGGTTTTGCAGACCTCTGCCTGAACCACTCGGCTACGCCGCCGGAGCCAGCAATGCTATCCGCGCGCCCTCTGTGGCATTCGCCGCTTTGGAAAAGCATGCCGCGATCCGCTGGTACCTTTGCTCCGATGCACCGCCGAGCTGCGACGGTCGGACTTTTCGCGATCGGCGTGCTGTTCTTGGGTGTCGCGTGGGCCGGTGCGAACCCGCCCGGCGCGTCGCCCGACGAGCCGGCGCACGTCGTCAAGGCCTACGCGACCGGCGACGGTCAGATCACCGGCGAGCACTACAGCGTCGACCCCAACGCACCGCCACCCGCGACGAAAGCGGAGCTGAAGCAGCGCCAATGGTTCGACGCGGTCGGCCGCTCGTACAAGATGCCCCGCAACATCCAACCCGACAGCGCGGTCCCCTGCTTCGCGTTCGACCGGAACAACCCGGCTTCCTGCCTCGATGACGGCCACCCGACGCCGACCTCCGACTCGATTGACACGCAGATGGGCACCTACCCGCCGTTCCTGTACGTACCGACCGGCGTCGTGATGCACGGCTCGAGCTCGTTCGACGCGGCCGAGGCGCGCGGGCGGTTCGTCGACATTCTCATAGCCGGCGTGCTCATCGCGTGGGCCGCCGTCCTCGCGTGGGACAAGGGCCGTAGTCCCCTGGCGTTCGTAAGCCTCGCGCTCGCGCTCACACCGATGGTGGTGTTCCTCAGCGCCACGACCTCGCCGAACGGTGTCGAGATCGCGGCCGCAATCTGCATGTGGGCCGCGCTGCTCCATCTCACCCGAACCGAACGCGCAACTTCGCCGAAGGTCGCGTGGTGGGGGCTGGCCGTGGGCGGCGCCGTCATGGAGCTCAGTCGGAACCTCGACCCACTCTTCCTCGTCGTCGCGGTCGTCGTCGTGTTGTGCGCGCGCGGCCGCTTCCTCCCCGTGCCGACGGATTCACGCACGACGTGGATCGAACAAGCGGAACGCGCGCCTCGCATGGTGAAGACGACGATCGCCATCCTCGTGGTCGCGGGCGTCGTCTGCATCTCATGGTCGACGTTCGTCACGGCGCACCCCGCCCTCGATCTCAGTGTCACGACCCACGCCATCAAGCCCGCGATCAAGGCGCTCCCCAATCAGTTCCGTCAGGTCGTCGGCGTCTTCGGTTGGAGCGAGACGACGATGCCGCAGGTGATGTACGCGCTGTGGGGTCTGCTCGCGCTGTGGATCGGTGGCCTGGCGCTCTGGTACGGCGCGCGGTGGGAACGCATCGCGCTGGTCGGGCTCGGCGTCATCATCGTGATCGCCGACATCGGGATCTCGACGGTCATCGAAGCGCCGATCGGTTTCGGCATGCAGGCCCGCTACGTCCTTCCGCTCGCCGTCGGCTTGCCGATGCTCGCGGGCGAGATCCTGAACCGCCACCGAGACCGACCCGGACGCCGGCGCGGCTATGGGGTGACGAGACGCCTCGAAGGACGCATCCGCGTCGTCTCCTTTGCGGGGATCGCGTTCCTGCAGGCCGTCGCATTCGTCGCGAACCTGCACCGCTACATCGTCGGCCAGAACGCGTCGTGGTCGCTGCCGTGGAACGGCTCGTGGCGACCTCCCGGCGGTGTCGCGATCTGGACCGGTTTCGCGATCGCCGGAGTCGTGTGCATCGCGGTCACCGGACTCCTGAGTCGCGGGACGAGACTCGAGCCGGTCCCCACACCGGCCGCCGCATCGTCCTCGGCGCGCCGGTCCCGCCGCTCGCCGGTCGGCTAACCGACACCCGGTCGTCCACGTCGCCGGTCGCAGATCACGACCGCTACAGTCCCCGTTTCGACCGCATCTCTCGGGGAGCGCTGGATGACCGTCCGAGTGTTGGGTGTCGGTGCCGCCGCGCCCGAGCTACGCCTGCGCGCCGCCGACGTCGGTGCGGCCTGGGGCCGGGGCGGCCGCGGTGAAGTCGCCGTATGCGCGCCCGACGAGGACACGCTCACGCTGGCCTGGCAGGCCGCCGACCGCGCCCTGGCCGCCGCGGGCGTCGAAGCGGGCGACGTCGACGCCTTGTTCTGGGGAACCAGTCGACCGCCCTTCGCCGAAGGCCCGAGCTTCGCCTTCCTCGCCTCGTCGCTGAGTCTGGCGCCGACGATCGGCGGGTCACTCTCCTCGGGCTCGGCCCATGCCGGCATGGAAGCCCTCCTCGCCGGCACCGACGCGATCGCCGCGGGCTCGGCCCGCACGGCGCTGGTCATCGTCTCCGATGCCGTGCGTCCCGGCCCCGGCACCGGATTCGAAGCGCGCTGCGGCGCGGGCGCGGCGGCGATGGTGCTCGCGGCCGAGGGCGACGCTGCCGCGACGATCGGCACACGCGTCACGCGCACCCGCCCGTTCCTCGACCGTTACCGCGGTGACGGCGAGATCGACAACCGCGACATGTACGACGGCCGCCTCTTCCGCGAAGAGATCTTCCTGCCCGTCGTGCGCGAGGTCGCGGAGAATCTCGCCGCCTTCGACGTGCGCGCCTGGTCGCTGCCCGACCCCGACGGGCGGCTCGGCGCGGTGCTGGCGCGCGGCGTGAACGCGACCTCCACTCCTTCGCACGAGGTCTACGGCGCGATCGGTGACTCGGGCGCGGCGGCCGCGCTGCTCGGAGGACTGGCCGCGCTCGACGCGGCGGGACTCGTCGCGATCGTCGGCACGGGCGGCGGGCGTACGACCGGCGTGTTGATCAATGCCGACGCCCCGGTACCGGGCGCCGCGACCACCGCCGATGCGCTCTCCGGCGGCCGCCCCGCGAGCTACACCGAAGCGCTGCGCGCCCGCGGACAGCTGCAGCCCGTCGGCGAGACGATCCCGATGGGCGTGCCTCCGGAGAGCGCGATGTTCGTGCGGGGCGCCGACGAGATGCTCGGCCTGCTCGGCGGCCGTTGCGTCGACTGCGGGACGATCAGCACGCCCCCGTCGATCCACCCGCACTGCATCAACTGCGGCGGCCCGAAGCTGGAGCCGGTTGCGCTCGCGCGCGGCGGCGCCGTGCACACGTTCGTCGTCAACCAGACGATGCCCGCGCCGTTCGTCGCGCCACTTCCCATCGCCGTGCTCGACATGGACGACGGCTCGCGGCTCATGCTCCAGGCGATCGGCGACGGCACCGACATCGAGATCGGCCGGCGCGTCGAGCTGGTTCTGCGGAAATACGCGCACGAGCGAGGCGTTCCCGTCTACGGATTCAAGGCCCGAGCGAAGAAAGAAGCTGTCGCGTGAGTTGGAACAGAGTCGCCGTCGTCGGTGCCGGGCTCATCAAGATGGGTGAGCTGTTCGACCAGAGCTACGAGCAAATGGCGTCCGGTGCGTTCGAGGCCGCGGTCGGCAGCGTCGACAAGGGCTTCGAGCCCCACCAGGTCGAAGCGGCGTTCGTCGCGACCCAGCGCGGCACGCTCTGGGGGCAGGAAGGCATCGGCGGCAACACCATCCCCACCGCGATCGGGCTGGCCGGCATCCCCTGCACGCGCATCGAGAACGCGTGCCCGTCGGGTTCGGACGCGTTCCGCGTGGGGGCGATGGCCGTCGCCAGCGGAGTGCACGACGTGGTGCTGGTGATCGGCGTCGAGAAGATGCGCGACAAGTCGTCGGAGGAAGGCTTGCTCTCGCGGGCCGCCGCCGGCCACCCCATCTTCACGCGCGGCGAGACCGCGCCGGTGCTGTTCGCGCCGTTCGCGACGCGTCACATGCACGAGTTCGGTACGACGCGCGAGATGCTCGCGTCCGTCGCGGTGAAGAACCACTACAACGGCGCCCGCGACCCGTACGCGCACTTCCAGAACGAGATCACCGTCGACGACGTGCTGAAGTCGGTGTCGGTGTGTCACCCGCTGCACCTGCTCGACTGTTGCCCGCAGACCGACGGAGCGGCGGCAGTTCTGCTCGTCAGCGCCGAGCGCGCCCGTGAGTTCACCGACAAGCCGGTGTACGTCGCCGGCT
>JAODBI010000170.1 GCA_025463875.1 Actinomycetes bacterium | reverse complement strand
GAGAAGTCACTCCCGAACCCAACACGAACGCTACGACCACTCGAAGCCCGCGCGCCACGGGGTCGACGCTCCGCGCGCAAAACCCCGGCGAAAAGACCCCTTGACACAAACAGGGTTCGATCGCGCGTCAGTCGGCGAGCGCAGAGCGGCAGTTATGTATCGCCCGTGACGATGAGGTCGAAAGCGCTGCGCGGTCGGATCGTGTCGAAGTAGACGCTTTCTGCAGCGTCCCAGAGGGCGTCCCACCCTTGCGGGTCGTCTCGACTGACGGTACGCGGCCGCGCCTGTCGACGCTGCTCGCGAAGTTGATCCGAGACCTCGACCAGGACTCTCAAGTCGAGAAGATCGTCGAACTCGGGACGTGCGGAATAGACGCCCTCGACGATGACAATCTCCCGCGCATCGACGATGACGGGCGGTGTGAGCCCGTGGCCAACGGCCCAGTTGAAACACCCGAACCGCGCCGACTTCCGACACGTGAGCGGCAGGAGTGCCTCGTTCCGCAGCCGCTGCCAATCGAAGTAGCGATCGACACCTTGGATCGCCGACAGCTTGCGCCGGTCCGTGTCGTCCATGTCTCGGTAGAAGTCGTCGCCATGGATCACCGCAGCCGCCACGCTTCTGGCATTGCGTTGACCAGTTGAGGACACAGGCAATCTGAGCGGCTTGGGGATCGGCGAGAACGATGCTCAAGTGGTGATGAGGCAGAAGCGGGAGTTGGGGCCCTACGCATGGTTGAGCCAGAGATTCCTCTCGAGGGCGGCTCTCACTCGGGAGTCGTTCGAGTCGGGGAGACAGTTCGGCGCGTAACTCGCCCGTGGTCTTCAGCGGTCCACGATCTGCTGCGGCACCTCGAACGTGAAGGATTTGCCGGCGCGCCGCGTGCGCTGGGCTTCGACGACCAAGGGCGAGAGGTTCTGACTTACATCGAGGGAGAGGTCGGGCGAGGCGACAGCTTCATCCCGTCCCAAGGGGGGCGCTTCGACCGTCGTCTCCCGGACTTCGTCTGGGGTGACGACGTGCTCGTGCATCTCGGCGCGCTCATCCGTGCTTACCACGATGCCGCGGCGACGTTCCCGTGGGCGGAGCGGGAGTGGTGCTTCGAGCCTCGGCTGCCTGTTGAGACGGTCTGTCACAACGAACTCTTCCCGTCGAACACCGTCTTTCGGGCTGGCGTGCCGGTGGTGTTGATCGATTGGGACACCGCGGCACCGGGGCCGCGCGCTTGGGACCTCGGAATGGCCGCGTGGCGTTGGGTGCCGTTTTTTCGTGACGAGAAATGTCGAGCAGTCGGACTCCCGACCGGCATCGCCGAGAAGGCTCGCCGGTTTCGCTTGTTGCTCGACGCGTACGGTCTCGAGCCTGACATTGGCATCGTGGACGCGGGGATCGAGCGGATGCGAAATTTTCTGGCACTCCAGCAGAAGTTCCTCGCCGACGGTTCTGAGCACGAGGTTGAGCTCGCTCGTCGCGGTGTGCTCGACGAGGCAGCACTTGAGATCGCGTGGGTCGAGGAGCACGCGGTTGCGCTTGTGGAGGCGTGACCTTCCGCGCCGCCAGTCGTAACCACGCCACACATCGCGCACATATCCGCCGATCTGTCGTTGTCGACGAACGAAACGGGCACGAGTGATAGACATCCGCGCTTGGCCTCGCTATTGCAGCCGTCATCGATGAGTTGATCGATCGCTCGCTGCGGCACGACGACGCGGCGGCCGAGCCTGATGTGAGCGAGCTCACCCCGAGCTACGAGTTCGTAGGCATGAGCACGCGAGATTCCCAACAGGTGCGCCGCCTCGCCGACCGACAACACCAGCGGTCGATCAGGCTTTTCGAGACCAGGTTCGTACATGACTTGCCTCCAAAGGGTCACACGTCGGAAGTGAGGCGCGGTGCTTCCGTGCTGAACACCCGGGTCCGCACACACCGTCACGTCAGGCAGGAATGGCGCGCCCGGCACTGTCATCGCGACAAGGAAGTTCAAGATTGACCGCGCGAATTCTCAGCCGGACCTTCGCGAGAGACGGTGCAGATGGACCGTGCAGAGCACTAGTGCAGACGTTCGTAGGTCCGACGGGCCGCTTTTGGCGATCACCAGAGATCGCGGGAAGCGGCGATGCGCGAGATCTCTACCCGAAGAGTTCAGCAACGGCAGTCGCGGCGTGAGCATCGAGCTCGGGCTGCACGTGGCTGTAGATGTAGAGCGTAATTCCGGTTGTCGCGTGGCCGAGCCGCTCGCTGACGACCTTGGGATGGATACCCGCCTCTAGCGCGAGCGTCGCCCACGTGTGGCGAAGGTCGTGCAGACGAATGGGCGTGACCCCGGCGCGATGTGCAGCGGACGTGAACGCGCGCGTGAACCGGTCCGGATGTAGCGCCTTGCCGGTCTCGTTGCAGAACACGAGGTCGTCGTCCTGCCAGAGTTCGCCGGCGGTCAGCCTCTCCTCGAGCTGTCGGCGCCGATGTGCGCGCAATACCGCCACCGTCTCGGCATCCAACGAGAGGGACCGACGCGACCGCGAGGTCTTCGGCGACGCCCACACCATCTCGTCGTTCACGACCGTCAGCGAACGGTTCACGGCAATCCTCGCCGCGTCGAGATCGACGTTGGCCCAGCGGAGCCCGAGGGCTTCACCCCGCCGCATGCCCGTCGCGGCAAGGAGTCGATACGCCGGCGCGAGTCGATCCTGTTCGACCGCGCCGAGAAACCGGCGCACCTCGTCGGCCGACCACGTGGTGATCTCGTGGCGAACCGGGGCAGGCGGCCTGACCAGCGCGGCAACGTTGCGCGGGACAAGACCGAGTCGATGCGCGTCGGCCAGCGACCGGCGCAAGGCGATGTGCAGGTTGCGGACGGTCTTGGGAGCGAGACCTCCGCCGTAGCGATGACCTTCCTTCAGCAGCGCCGCGTACATCTCCTCGATGTCGAGCGGTCGCAGTGCCTGCAACGGCATCTGACCGAGACGGTCCGAGACGCGCCCCAACCCGTTCGAGTAATCGCGCAGCGTCGACGACCGGACCTTGGGCTCCATAGTCACGAGCCAGCGCTTGATCCACTCCTCGAGCGTCTCCGGATCACGCGCGACGTAGGTCCCCTCGCCGAGCGTCCGGATCACGGTGGCGAGCGCCTGTTCGGCTTCGCGCTTGGTACGAAATCCGCCCTTCGTTCGTTGGCGGCGACGGCCGGTCGCGGGGTCACGTCCGACATCGACGACGTAACTCCATGTCGGACCGCGGCGGAGAACGTGACCTCGCAAGGACCGGGACGTTAGCAAGGCGTTAGCATTTGGCCAAACGGCGGTTCCCGGGCGTATGCAGCGCCGAGCTCATTTTGCCTGATCAGACCAGGTGCCCGGGGAGGGACTCGAACCCTCACGCCCCGAAGGGCCGGCGGGTTTAAGCCGCCTACGTCTGCCGGTTACGCCACCCGGGCGGGCGGTGAGGCAACGGTAAACCACCGACGGCTCCGACCGACGCTACGAGATGCGGGCATCAGGCAGCCGCCGACTCGGGCCCGACTGCGCCTGACGGTCCACCGACCGTGTGTAGCAGCGTTTCGCGCACCCGGCGGGCGGCATCACCGGTGAGCCCGTTGGCGACGATCACGCCTTCGACCATGTCGACGACGACATCGGCGGTAGGCCGGGACCGCAACCGGACGGCGATCACCGGCCCGCCCGGCAACCGGCGGATCGAGCGTGCAACCTCCGAACGGCGCGGCGGAGTGCGGAAGGCGGGGACCACCAATCCGGCCGCGCGCGCGGCCGCGCCAATACGACGGGCAAGCTCGGCGAACCGGATCGGCGGTGTGACGTCCATCAGCCGTATTGAATACGTCGGGTGAGACAGCTTCGGCCGCCAGCGGGTCACGACCGCGGTCACGACCGCGAGATCCTCCGCCTCGCCATCCCCGCGTTCGGCGCGCTCGCGGCGGAACCGCTGTACGTGCTGGCGGACACCGCAATCGTCGGGCATCTCGGCACGCGGCCGTTGGGCGGCCTCGGGGTCGCGGGTGCGATCCTCAGCGTCGCGTTCGGGATCTTCAACTTCCTCGCGTACGGCACGACGGCCACCGTCGCCCACCGCATCGGTGCGGGCGACCGCAAGGCCGCGGCCGAGCACGGCGTCGCCGGGGTCTGGCTCGCGCTGGGGCTGGGCATCGCCCTGGCCGTCGTCGGGATCGCGCTCAGCGGGCCGATCGTGTCCGCGATGGGAGCCTCCGCGCGCGTCGCGCCCTTCGCGCGCACGTACCTCCGCATCTCGCTGCTCGGGGCGCCGTTCGTGCTCGTCGCGCTCGCCGGCACCGGCTACCTCCGCGGCCTGCAGGACACGCGCACTCCGCTCGTCATCGCGCTGAGCGCGAACGCCGCGAACCTCGTGCTCGAAGTCGTGCTCGTCTACGGCATCCACCTCGGGATCGCCGGTTCGGCCTGGGGAACGGTGATCGCCCAGGTCGCGGCTGCGTTCGCATACCTCGCCATCGTGCGGCGCAACGTGCGCGCCTCGCAGGCATCCGCCCGGCCGGATCCCACCCAGCTGCGCGCCGCGGGCGCCATCGGCGCGTACCTCACGGTCCGGACCGGCACACTGCTGCTCGCGTTCACCGCGGCCACGTCGATCGCCTCGCGCATCGGCGACGCGCAGGTCGCCGCCCACCAGATCGCGTTCCAGCTCTGGCTCCTGCTCGCGCTGTGCCTCGACGCGATCGCGATCGCCGGGCAGGCCATCGTCGGCCGCGCGCTGGGCGCGAACGACGCCGATCTCGCGCGCGCGACGTCACGGCGCATGATCCAGTGGGGCGTCGGCGTGGGCCTCGTTCTCGGTGTGCTGGTGCTCGCGCTCGACCCGCTGCTCGCTCTCGTCTTCACCCGCGACCCGGCGGTGCGCAACGAGCTGCGACCCGTGCTGGTGGCGGTGGCGTTGATGCAACCGCTCGGCGGCGCCGTCTTCGTGCTCGACGGGATCCTGATCGGCGCCGGCGACGTGCGCTACCTCGCGCTCGCGATGGCCGGAGCGACACTGTGCTTCGTGCCCTGCGCCGTACTCGTGCTCACCACCGGAGCCGGGCTGATCGCGCTCTGGGGCGCACTCTTCGTCTTCATGGCAGCCCGGTTGTACGGCATGGGCCGGCGTTTTCGCAGCAACGTTTGGCTAGTAACGGGCGCGAAGGGTACATAGTCTTCGATGGTGACCGATGGACCGGAGCACGCAGCCGAGCGAGCACTCGAGATCGCGGCCGCGACCCATCCGGACGTCGACCTCAGCGACCTGGACGCCGCCGTCGGCGACCCTGCGGTCGGCCGTGAGCTCGTCCCGATCGTGCGGGCGGTTCCCGATCCTGCAGACGAGGTCCGGCGTTCCGACGTCGACCGGTGGGGTCGCAGTGAGCACTTCCGCGAGCTCACGCGCCGGGCGTTCGATCCCATCTACAAGTACTGGTTCCGTGTCGAGTGGGAGGGCTTCGAGCACCTTCCCGAAGAGGGCGGCGCGCTGCTCGTTGCGAATCATGCCGGTGCGATCCCGCCCGACGCACCGTCGATCATGCACGGCATCGAGAAGGATCTCGGGCGGCCGGTGTACGGCTTGGCGGAGAACCTCTTCCGGACCATGCCGGTGGTCGGCACGTTGTGGTCGCGCAGCGGTGGTGTCGCGGCGCACCCCGACAACGCGTACCGGCTCCTGCACGACGAGGAACGGCTCGTGCTCGTATTTCCCGAAGGTACGAAGGGAACGGGCAAGCACTACCGCGACCGGTACCGGCTGCGCCGCTTCGGGCGCGGCGGTTTCGTCGACATCGCGATGCGCGCGGGCGTGCCCGTGATCCCGATCGCGGTGATGGGCGCGGAGGAGACGATGCCCATCCTGTTCAAGAGCCCGCGCCTCGCGAAGATGCTCAACGTCCCGTACTTCCCGGTCACCGCCAACATGCTCGCGTTCGGTCCCGCGGGCCTGGTCGCCTACCTGCCGGCGAAGTTCCGTATCCGGGTGCTCCCGCCGGTCTCCTTCGACGTGCCGCCGAATCAGGAGCGGTATTCGCGAAGCCGTGTCATGGAAGAGTCGGAACGCATCCGGCGCATGGTGCAGGACGCGCTCTACGACATGCTCCGCACACGCCGAAGCGTGTGGTTCGGCTGAACGGGTAGGGCGGCGGCGTGCGCGTACTCGTGACGGGTCTGTCGACGTACTGGGGCGGTCGCGTCGCGCAGGCGCTCGAGAAGCGCTCCGATGTCGACGTCGTCGTCGGCGTCGACACGCGCGATCCGCGCACGCAGCTCGAGCGCACGGAGTTCGTGCGGACCGACTCGTCGCATTCCATCCTCGCCCGCATCGTGCGCGCGACCCAGGTCGACACCATCGTGCACACGCACCTCGTCGTCGACTCGACGCGCGCGACCAGTCGCACGCTGCACGAGATCAATGTCATCGGCACGATGAACCTGCTCGCGGCGGCGAGCGCGGCCGGGAGCCCGGTCCGCAAGGTGGTGCTGAAGAGCTCCGGACTCGTGTACGGCGCGAACAAGGCCGATCCCTACTTCTTCCGGGAAGACATGCAGCGAACCGGTCCGGCGCGTACTCCCGTCGAGCGTTCGTTGCTCGAGGCCGAGGCGTTTGTGCGCGACTTCGCCGACGACAATCCGCACGTGAACGTCAGCCTGTTGCGGTTCGCGAACGTGCTCGGGGTCGACATCGACACTCCGTTCACCGCAGCACTCCGCCAGCCGGTCGCGCCCGAGATCCTGGGCTTCGATCCTCGCCTGCAGTTCGTGCACGAAGACGACGTGGTCGACGCGTTGATGTACGCGATCAACAATGAGAGCCCGGGCGTCTACAACGTCGGCGCCGACGGCAACCTCCCCTGGAGCGAGGTGTGCGCGATCCTCGGCAAACGGCGGGTCGCGCTGCCGTTCGTGCTCACGAATCTGGCCGCGGAACCGGCGCGCATCTTCGGGCTCTGGGACCTACCCCCGGAGGCGATGGCGCTCCTGCGCTTCGGGCGCACGATCGACAACTCGCGCTTCAAGCGCGCGGGCTTTCGATACGGCTACACGACCCCGACCGCGGTGGAGGCCTTCGCCCAGGCGCTGCGACTCGCGGGCACGATCGGCGACAGCCGCCCCTCGTACCGGTACGAGCGCGAGGTCGAGGACTTCTTCCGCCACTCCCCTGCCGTCGTCCGCGACCCCGCCTGACCGTTCGGCCGGCCACACCACGTCCAGAGGGCGGGCGCGCGTAGGTTGGGCGGGATGGAACACGTTCGGGTCGAAACCGGTGACGGCGTCGCGGTGGTGACGCTCGTCGACGTCGAGCGCCGTAATGCCATGACCGCGCAGATGGTCGACGAAATCGTCGCGACCTTCGACGCGCTGGAAGCCGACGGCACCACGGCCGCGGTCGTCGTCACGGGCGAACCGCCCGCGTTCTGCTCGGGTGCCGACGTGTCGAGTCTCGGCGCGCTCGCCCGAGCCGAGACCGACGACGAACGTCGCTCCGTGACGTCGATCTACGAGGGATTCCTCCGCGTGCTGCGATCGCCGTTGCCGACCATCGCGGCGGTCAACGGCGCCGCGGTCGGCGCGGGCATGAACCTCGCGCTCGCGTGCGACGTGCGCCTCGCCGCCACGTCCGCGCGCTTCGACACACGCTTCACCAAGATCGGGTTGCATCCCGGCGGCGGGCACGTGTGGATGCTCGAACGGGCGGTGGGTCCGCAGGCCGCGGCCGCGATGATCCTGTTCGGCGTCGCGGTCGACGGCGCCCGCGCCGCCGAGATCGGTCTCGCGTGGTCGTGTCATCCCGACGACGAACTGCTCGACGCGGCGCGCACGCTCGCGGCGCGCGCGACCCGCGCCCCGACCGGCCTGCTCGAAGTGGTGAAGGCAACGTTGCGCCAGGCACCCTGGCAACCGGATTTCGAAGCCGCGATCGCGACCGAGGTCTCGCGCCAGGCATGGTCGCTCGGCCAGGGCTGGTTCAAAGCTCCCGAGTAGTGCCCCGACGCGCCGCGGGCGCGCTACCGGTGCACGAACTTGGCGACGAGCTCGTGACCGCGCTCGCGCCACTCCTCGACCGTCATCGAGTAGCGGATGTGGTCTTCGTACACGCCTTGGATCTGCAGGAAGCGCACTGCGGTGCCTTCGTCGCGCAGGCTCAGCTTGTCGGCCACCCGCCGGCTCGCCGCGTTGCGCGGCACGATCGCGGCTTCGAGCCGGTGCAGCTGCAACACGTCGAACGCGTACTGCATGATCAACACGACGCCTTCGGGCACGTAACCGTGTCCGGCAAGCGCTTCGTCGATCCAGTAGCCGACGTATCCCATCTGGAACGGCCCGCGCTGCACGCTGCCGAGGCTCACCTCGCCCGCGAAGCTGCCGTCGAGCAGGAACAGACCGAACCCGTACGCCGCATCGAAGTGCCGCTGGCGATCCCATGCGCCGCACCGGGAGCGGAACGCCTCACGGTCGAGCGCGGGGTCGACGCTCCCCGCGTCGGGCCGCGGCTCCCACCGTTCCAGCCACTCCCGGCATCGAAGCCTGACTTCGCGCCAGACGTCCCAATCCTCGGGCCGCAACGGCCGCAGGATCACCCGCGAACCGATGAGGTCGGTCATGCCGACCGCCCCCGTGATGCGCCTGCGCCCGCCGCGGCACCCGCGCCGGTCACGCCGGCGATCGCCGCGGCGATCGCGTCGACCGCGCCCGGGTCTTCGAGGCCCGAGAGGTCGCCGGGCGCCGAACCGGTGACGACCGAACGGATCAGGCGCCGCAACACCTTCGCGCTCCGTGTCTTCGGCAGCGCGGTCGTGAACCGGACCTGCGCGGGCCGGAATGACGGCCCGAGCGCGTCGACCACGCACCCGAACAGCTCGGCGCGCAGTTCGTCGTCGGGCTCGACTCCGGGACCGGGCACCACGAACACCCACAACGTCTCGCCCTTCAGCTCGTCGGGGACACCGACGGCCGCCGCCTCCAGCACCCGCGGATGCGCGACGACGACGGTCTCGACCTCCGCGGGCCCGAGCCGTTTGCCCGCGACCTTGATGGTGTCGTCCGAACGGCCGTGCAGGAACCATTGTCCGTCGTCGCCCACACTCGCGAAATCACCGTGCCACCACACGCCGGGATAGCGCGACCAATACGTGTCGAGATAACGCTGCGGATCGCGGTACAAGCCGCGAGTCATACCCGGCCACGGCTTCGTGCACACGAGCTCGCCGACCTCGCCCCGAAGCGATCGGCCGTCGTCGTCGAACACGTCGATCGCCATACCGAGCGCCGGACCACCGAGGGAGCACGGCGACAGCGGTTGCACGACGTGCGGTGAGAGAAAGCACGCGCCGACTTCGGTGCCGCCCGAGATGTTGACGACCGGGCAACGGCCGCCGCCGACGACGTCGAAGTACCAGCGCCACGGCCCTTCGTTCCACGGCTCGCCGGTCGACGCGAGCACCCGCAGCGACGAGAGGTCGTGCGCGCGCACCGGCTCGTCACCGTGCGCCATCAGGGCCCGGATCAGGGTGGGCGACACGCCGAGGATGTTGACGCGGTGGCGCGCCACGAACGACCAGAGCCGGTCGGGTCCGGGGTAGTCGGGCGCGCCGTCGTACATGAGCAGCGTTCCGCCCGCGGCGAGCGTGCCGACGATTTCCCACGGGCCCATGATCCAGCCGATGTCGGTGAGCCAGAACAGCCGTTCGCCGCGCCGGAGATCGGTCTGGAAGGCGACCTCTTCGGCGACCTTGACGGTGAACCCCGCGTGGACGTGCACTGCGCCCTTCGGGCGGCCCGTCGTGCCGCTCGTGTACGCGACGAACAACGGGTGTTCGCTGTCGACGGGGCGTGCGTCGAACGGCGCCTCGGGGAGGTCGTCGAGTCGAATGTCGCGTCCGTCGTGCATCGGCGCGTCGGGACACCCGTTGCTCACGACCAGCACCGTGTGCACGGTTGGCGCCTGCACGACCGCGGCGTCGGCCGTCTCCTTCATCGCGACGACCTTGCCCCGCCGCTTGAACCCGTCGGCGGTCACCACGGCGACCGCGCCCGCGTCCTGCAGGCGAATCGCAACCGCGTCGGCGCCGTACCCGGAGAAGATCGGCAGGAAGAACGCACCGAGCTCGGCGATCGCGAACAGGGCCGCGACGGTCTCGGGCACCATCGGCATGAACAGACCGACCGCGTCTCCCTGTTTCACACCCCGCGCCGCGAGCCCCGACGCGATGCGATCGGTCAGCGTGCGCAACTCGGAACCGCTGAGCGTGCGGGTGCGGCCGTCCTCACCTTCCCAGATCACGGCCGGCTCGTCGGGCGGTAGGTGGTCGAGGCACATCGTCGCCGCGTTGCAACGACCGCCGCCGAACCACGTTGCCCATTCGATCCCGGCCGTGGTGTCGAGCACCTGTTCGTACGGCGTGTCGAAGGGCAGTCCGAGGAATCGCACGACGGCGTCCCAGAACCACTCGGGTTCGGCGATCGAGCGCGCGACGAGCGTCGCGAAGTCGTCGATGTCCTGCTCCGCCATGAACCGGGCGACGTTGCTCTCGCGCATCAGTTCAGCGTCCGGACGCCAGACGACGGGAGGAGCAGCCATCGGTCGCCGAATCTAACCCGTGCAACCAGCCCGGTCGGCCTACGTATAGCGTGCGCTCATGCCCGCCCACGCCGACGACGACAACCTGGTGTGGCTCGATCTCGAGATGACGGGTCTCGACGTCGAGAAGCACACGATCGTCGAGATTGCGTGCATCGTGACGAATTCCGAGCTCGAGCCACTCGACGAAGGCATCGACATCGTCATCCACCAAGATGCCGAGGCGCTCGCGCGGATGGACGACTTCGTGCGCAAGATGCACACGAAGTCGGGCCTTCTTCCGGCGATCAGCGCGTCGACCGTGAGCCTCGACGAGGCGCACGCGCAGACCCTTGCCTACGTCCGGGCGCACGTCCCCGCGCCCGGCAGTGCGCCGCTGTGCGGCAACAGCATCGGTACCGACCGGCGCTTCCTCGATCGTTACATGCACGATCTCGACACGTACCTGCACTACCGCAGCATCGACGTCTCGTCGTTGAAAGAGCTGTGCCGGCGCTGGTATCCGGACATCTACGGCAAGCGGCCGGGCAAGGCGGAACAGCACCGGGCCCTCGACGACGTGCGCGAGTCGCTCGCGGAGCTGCGCTTCTACCGGGAACGGCTGTTCACTGCGCCGAATCCGGCCGGCACAGACGCCGTCGTCCAATAGCTCTCACGGACCAGTCGCGAGAGCAGACCCGAGCTACAGCAAGGCGGTCAACGCGCCGAGCAGCGTGGTCACGGAGCGCTCGCGCGCGGAATGACCCATGAGCCCGATTCGCCAACCCTTGCCCGCGAGATCGCCGAGCCCGCTGCCGACTTCGATGCCGAAGCGCACGCGCAACTCCGTCCGCAGCTTCGCGTCGTCGGCCCCGTCGGGAAGCCAGACCGATGTGAGCTGCGGCAACGGCCGGTCGAGCGCGAACGCGCGGAACCCGAGCGCGGGGAGAGCGTCCTGCAACAAAACACCGGCGTGACGGTGACGGGCGTGCGCGGCTTCGAGTCCCTCCTCGAGCACGACGCCCAGCCCCGCGTGCAGCGCGTAGAGCATCGAGATGGGCGCGGTGTGGTGATAACGACGGGCCGTGCCGACGTAGTCGGCCAGTAGGCCGAGATCGAGGTACCACGACTGCGCGGGCCGGGACCGGCCCCGCACCCGATCGACCGCGCGCGCCGAGAAGCTCACGGGTGCGAGGCCGGGCGGAACGCCCAGACATTTCTGCGTCCCCGAGTAGACGGCGTCGATGCCCCACCCGTCGACGTCGACCGGGATGCCGCCGAGCGAGGTGACCGTGTCGACCAACAACAACGTGTCGGTGTCCTGCAGCGCGCGCAGGGGCGCGATCTCGTTCTCGACGCCGGTCGACGTCTCCGCGTGCACGATCGCCAGGACGCGCGCACCGGGGTGCGCACGGTGCGCGTCGAGCATCTGTTGCGGATCGATCGCCCGACCCCACGCCGCGTCGACCCGCACGACCTCGGCGCCGCAGCGGCGCGCGACCTCGCACATCCGTTCGCCGAACACGCCGTTGACCCCGATGATCGCGGTGTCGCCGGGTTCGAGCAGATTGACGAAGCACGCTTCCATGCCCGCCGAACCGGTGCCGCTGATCGGGAGCGTGAGCGCGTTTTCGGTGCGGAACACGAGCCGGAGCCGTTCGGCGATCTCGTCGAGCACCGTGAGGAACTCGGGATCGAGATGCCCCAGCACCGGACGCTGGAACGCCTCCATTACCTCGGGATACGGGTTCGAAGGCCCCGGCCCGAGCAGTAACCGATCCGAATGCACCACGATCCGAGACTAGCTACACGAGCGACAGCGCAGCCGACCGAGTTGAGAGACAGGACGCGACCGACCTCCCGGGAGAGGGAGGCGAAGCGTCAGCGACCAAGAGTCACGCAGCTTGGAACTCCGCGACGCAGGGGAGGCGGTGCCAGCCCCGGCCGAGTGTGTGCAGCGCGAGGTCGATGCCGGGATGATCTCCGACGACCATGCCGCGTGCGAGTTGGGCGGCGGCGCGCGCGACGCGCGTGACGTCCTTGTCGGGGAGCTCGACCTCCGCGTGCAGCGCGACCTCTTGCACCTTCGTCGCGGTCGACAGCGCGGCGAGCGCCGCGTCGTGCAATCGATGCTTGCGCCGGAGCGTCTGCTCGATCATCAGCATCGAGCGCGTGTTCGCGATCTCGTCGGCGGTCGAGACGCACACCTCGTGCAGATCGGACGCGATGGCGCGAATGTCGACGACCGTCAGCTCCGTCAGCGCCTGTCCGAAAACCACCACGTCCACGTCAATTACCTCGGCAATGCGGGCTTCGAGTTAAAGCGCGCGTCCGTAAAGGTCGGATGACCGGCGCGTTTCCTGGAGCCGGAGGGCGACCCGCGACTCAGACCGAGTCGCGGGCGAGGCCGTCGAGGATGTCGGCCTCGGACACCAGGAGCGAGTCGAAGCCCCACTGGCGCATCACACCGACGACGACGATCGCGCCGCCGACGATGACGTCGACCCGACCGGCTTCGAGGCCGGGATTGTGGCGGCGCTGCCCGATCGGCTCGGTCGCCAGCGTCCGGAACACGTCCTCCGCCGCCGCCCGGGTGAGCCGGAAATGGTCGATCAGCTCGCTCCGCCCGGCGTCGACGCCGAGCTCGATCGCGGCCAGCGTCCAGACGGTTCCTGCCGTACCGACCACCGTCGGGGCGCTCAGCATCGCGGGGAACAGCCGGCCGACGTCGGCGAGCTGATCGCGCACCACCGAGACGGCCTGACTCAATTCTTCGGCCGTCGGCGGATCGGAGCGCAGGAATTGCTCGGTCAACCGTACGCATCCGACGTCGATCGAGGTGAGGGCTTCGGGCTCGTCGGCACCGACGATGAACTCGGTCGAGCCGCCCCCGACGTCGACGACGAGATAGGGGCTCGGTTCGGTCAGACCGGCGGTGGCGCCGATGAACTCGAGCCGGGCCTCGTCCTCACCCGCCAGCAGCTCGGGCCGGGTCCCGAGCACCTGCTCGACCGGATCGAAGAGGTCGTCACGGTTGGTTGCGTCGCGCGCGGCGCTGGTCGCGGTGGCCCGGATGCGTTCGGCGCCGAGCTCGTCGATCACGGTTCGGTACTCGCGCAGCGCGGCGAGCGTGCGCTCGATGGCGTCGGGATGGAGCGCCCGGTCACGGTCGACACCCTGTCCCAACCGCGTGATCTGCGTGCGCCGCTCGACCGTCACGAGCTTGGCGTCGCGGCCCCGGCCGTCGACGTCGGCGACGAGCAGACGGGTCGAGTTGGTCCCCAAGTCGAGCGCGGCGACACGCGTCATCGCAGGTTCTCCTCCACCCAACGCCCCACCGGATCGTCCCCGCCTGCGAGGTGGTACGCGAGATGCGCGTGGAGACACTTCACGCCCCGCGCCGTGCCGCCGACACCGCCACTCGGGCGCGGACCCGAGTGATCGGCCGCCAGCGCGGCGTCGCGCTCGCGGGCGTACCGCTCGTGGGCGGAGCCGAGCGCCTCCGGTTCGACCGCCGCCTCCGCGGCTCTGACTCCCCCGGTCGACTCCAGTCGCGCGACGCGCAGCGACAGGTCGGGATCGACCAACCAGTAGCGCGTCGGCATCGGCGTGCCGTCGTCGAGCAGCGGTGCGTTGCGGATCACGACTGGATCCCCCGCGCCGTTGCGCACCACGACCTCGAAGCCGGCGCGCGGTACCCGCCCGAGCAGCTCTGTCAGCACCGCGACGTCGTGGTCGCGGTCCTCTTCACCCGGAGCGCGCGCGTCGGTCGTGGGCACGGCCGAGATACTAGGAAACGGGCGGGAAACAGGTCTGGCGACGCGTCTACGGAACGGTCGTCGTACTCGTCCCCGACGGGGTCGGATCCACCGGCACCACGTCGTACACCTGCTCGCCCGGCTTCACGTAGTGGAACTGCTCGCGCGCCATCCGTTCGATCGCGGCCGGCGTCTGCAGCTCGATGGCCTGCTTCTGGAGCTGGTCGTTCTGGTGGCGCAGCACCTCGACGTCGTGTTGCGCGGACGAGACCTGGCGGCGCTGGGCCAGGTACGAACGGGTCGGGAACACGAAGACGAACAGGATCGCCACCAACGCCAGCGCGGCGAGGGCGAGGCGGGCGCGCGCACCGCGGGTCACGTACGAGCCCCTTCCGGTCGGGGGCCGCGCCCTGTGAGTGCGCGGTGCCCGAGGTACTCCGCCGAGTCGCCGAGCTCCTCCTCGATGCGCAGCAGCTGGTTGTACGTCGCGACACGGTCGCTGCGCGCGGGGGCGCCGGCCTTGATCTGTCCGCAGTTCGTCGCGACCGCGAGGTCGGCGATCGTCGCGTCCTCGGTCTCGCCGCTGCGATGCGACATCACACTCGAATACGCGGCGCGCGCCGCGAGCTGCATCGTGTCGAGCGTGGCCGTCAGTGAACCGATCTGGTTGACCTTGATGAGGATCGAGTTCGCCACACCCGCCTCGATGCCACGCGCCAGCCGCTCGGAGTTGGTGACGAAGACGTCGTCGCCGACGAGCTGCACGTCGGCGCCGAGGCGGCGGGTCAGCGTCGCCCAGCCGTCCCAGTCGTCCTCGGCCATGCCGTCCTCGATGGAGACGATCGGGTAACGCGAGCACAGATCGGCGAGGTAGTCGGCGAACTCCGCGCTCGTGAACGTGCGCTTCTCGCCGGCGAGCGCGTACGTGCCGGCGTCGAAGATCTCCGATGCCGCGACATCGAGCCCGAGTGCGATCTCGGAGCCGGGCTCATAGCCCGCCGCCTCGATCGCGGCGAGCAACAACTTCAGGGCGTCTTCGTTCGACGGCAGGTCGGGTGCGAAGCCGCCCTCGTCGCCGAGCCCCGTCGACAGGCCGCGGTCGCGCAGCAGGCCGCGCAGCGCGTGATACGTCTCGACGCCCCAGCGGAGCCCCTCGGAGAAGCTGGTCGCGCCGACCGGCAACAACATGAACTCCTGGATATCGACGTTGCTGTCGGCGTGCGCGCCGCCGTTCAGCACGTTCATCTGCGGCACCGGCAGCACGTGGGCGTTGGCGCCGCCGACGTAACGGTAGAGAGGCAGCCCGCACTCCTCGGCCACCGCCTTGGCCGCCGCGAGGGACACGCCGAGGATCGCGTTGGCGCCGAGGCGGCTGCAGTTGTCGGTGCCGTCGAGCGCGAACAGGGCCGCGTCGAGCGCCCGCTGGTCGGAGGCGTCGGTGCCGACGATCGCGTCGCGGATCTCGCCGTCGACGTGTCCGACCGCGCCGAGCACGCCCTTGCCGCCGTACCGGTCCTTGCCGTCCCGGAGCTCCACGGCTTCGTGGGCTCCGGTACTCGCCCCGCTCGGGACCGCGGCTCGACCCCGGGCGCCGGACACCAGCTCGACCTCGACCTCGACGGTCGGGTTGCCGCGGGAATCGAGAATTTCCCGACCGGCGACGTCGTCAATGATGCTCACGGAAACTCCTGGGGCCAATGTTGCGAATGTAGACGCTCACGCGCTCCCAGTGGCAGCGAACGCACGTTCGGTGCGCCCGCCGCGGTCCGTCCCGCGCGGCTCAGCTTGCGGGCCCCGATGCGCCGGGCCCACCCCGCTCGGGCGCGCCGAGCGGCGCGGCGAGCGGCGCAACCGTAGGTGCCGGGCGGTCCGGAGGCACAACTCCGGAGATGGAGCGGAACACGTCGAGAAGCTCGACGGGGATCGGGAAGATGATCGTCGAGTTCCGTTCGGCGGAGATCTCGGACATCGTCTGCAGCGTGCGCAGCTGCATCGCGCCGGGACTTCTCGCCATCATCGTCGCGGCCTCCCCGAGCTTCTCGGAGGCCTGCATCTCGCCCTCGGCCGCGATGATCTTCGCCCGGCGCTCGCGCTCGGCCTCGGCCTGGCGGGCCATCGCGCGCTGCATCTGCTCGGGGAGCCCGACGTCGCGGATCTCGACGAGCTCGACCTCCACACCCCACGACTCGGTCTGCTGATCGAGCGCGATCTTCAACTCCTGGTTGATGCGGTCGCGCTCACCGAGCAGTTGGTCGAGCTCGTGGCGACCGATGATGGACCGCAGCGAGGTCTGGGCGACGAGCTGTGCGGCGTTGTACCAGTTCTGGATCTTGATGACCGACGCGACGGGGTCCTTCACCCGGAAGTAGGCCACCGCATCGACGGCAACGGTGACGTTGTCCTTCGTGATCACCTGCTGCGACGCCACCGGTACCGCCTGGGTCTGCAGGTTGACGCGCACGATCCGGCTGATGAACGGCGGCACGACGAAGATGCCCGGGCCGCGGGCGCCCCGGCAGCGTCCGAACACGAAAAGCACGCCCCGTTCGTACTCCTGGACGACGCGGACTCCGGACGCGATCAGCCACAGCAACACCAGTACCAGGAGAATTGCGAGAATGCCGATAACTGCCACGCGTGCATTGTTGCCGCCGACGCTTCAGTTTCCGGGGACCTGCCGGGTTCGGTCCCAGAGGCTCCGGACGAGCGCGGGATCGGCGGCCGCGAGATCGACGTCGTTCGCAGCCGCGAGCGTTTCCATGCGGACGAACCGCTCCTTGAAACGATTCGCCCAGGCGCTGAGCGCCGACTCACCGTCGATCCCTTCCCCGGCGCCCGCGACCGCGAGCGCGGCGAGCGCGACCCCGAGCGACTCCTCGTCGACGACCACCGCTTCACCGCCGGCGAGGTGGGACGGGAGATCGGGGGTCAGCCCGATCGACGACGCCTTGCGCAACAGCTTCTGCACGTAGATCAGCGCCGGCAACCCCGGCGTGATCCCCTCGACCAACGAGGTCTGATCCTTCTCGCCCTTCTTGATCTGCTCCCAGTTCGTCACGACCGCGTCGGGCGTGTCGGCCTCGACGTCACCGAAAACGTGGGGATGGCGGCGGACCAGCTTGGTGTGCACCCCGCGCGCCACATCGGCGATCGAGAACGCGCCCGCTTCCGACGCGAGGACGGAATGGATCATCACCTGGAACAGCAGGTCGCCGAGCTCGTCCTCGAGCGCGTCGTACGCGCCGGGCGGGATGTCGCCGGCGGGCGCGTCGACCGGCAGCTCGTCGATCGCGGCGGCGACCTCGTACGCCTCTTCCAGCACGTGCCGCCGAAGCGAGTGATGGGTCTGGGCGGCGTCCCAAGGACATCCGCCCGGGCCGCGGAGTCGTTCGGTGAGGGCGAGCAGGCGCGCGAGCTCACCGGCGACGGCAACGTCACCGGTGTCGACGAAGACCGAAGTGAGATGGTCGGGCTCGACGGCCTGGTCGAGCTCGGCGAGCGCGACCGTCGTCAGCTGCTCGTCGGGGAGACCGAGTCCCTGGAGCACCGTCACCTCGTGCTCGGGCGCGAGCACCTCGAGCAGCGCGAGCTTGACGTCGGACAACACGAAGCGCGTGTCGCACTGGGCGAGGAGCATCGGGCCCGCGAACCCGGCAGAGTCGATCGTGAACGTGCGCGCGTCGACCACGCGCGCACCGGTCATCGGATCGATACCGAGCCGGTTCCACGCGACATCGGCGAACGAAAGGCCGGGAACGATCTCGATGTCGATGCCGGCGCCGCGCAACAACACGACCGTGCGCTCGGCGACCGAGGGACTGCCCGGCACCGCGTACGCGATCTCTCCGTGCTCCTGCGCGGCTTCGACCACCCGCGCCGCGATGGCGGCGTAGACGGTGTCGAGATCGTCTCCGGTGTCGTAGAGGAGGTCGAGCGCTTCGAGCTCGAGGCCCTCGCGCGCGAGATCCTCGACGGCCGGATGGCGCGCGGTGCGCACGTACCGCACCGGGATCCGTTCGAGCGCGGCACGCGCCGCGGGCAGCAACAGGTCGATGCCGGCCGGACCGAGCCCGACGACGACGACGCGCGGCCGGCTCACCCGGCCGGCGGTGCGGTCGTGGACGTGCTCGTCGTGGCGGGCGCGCACGCCGGAGTCGCCTCTCGACACGTGCGCACGGCGGGCGCGGCGGGTGGGAGCACGGAGAAGTTGGTGTTGCCCTGCGCGTCCTTCTGGGCGCCCCACGTGCCGTAGCGCGGATTGACCCAGACCTTGAGGTCGCTCAGACGCGCGCTCAACACCGCGCTCGCGGCCTGGGTGAGCGCTTGCCCGTAGGAGGTGTCGGTGGTCGGGTTCCAGGCGCGGACCAGGATCAGGTGATAACCGAAGCTGGTCTTGACCGGATCGGTGACGACGCCGAGCGGGGCGGCCTCGGCCGCGTTCTGGAATTCCTTCACGAACTCGTTCGGCGTAAGGCAGCCGAGCGCGCCGCCGACCTTGCCCGACGTCGTGTCGGTCGACTGGGTCTTGGCGATGTCGGAGAACTTCTCGCCGGAACGGATGACGGCCAGCGCGGCGTCGGCCTGCGCCTTCGTCTTCAACAAGATGTGCGAGACGAACCGACCCGATGGACACGTCTGGTAGTAGCGGTACACCGCGAACAGTTGAGCATCGCGGTTGACGAGCTTCGTCGTGAACGACTTGTCGAAGGCGGCGAGTACCGGCTGGGTGAAGGTCGAGGTCTCGTCCTGCGTCGCCTGGGCGGTGTCGGTGGGGCTGACCGTGATCTTCCCGTCATTGATCTCGGCGGTGACTACCGTCTGGCGGATCAGCGTGGTGAGCCAGCGCGTCGACAGCTGCGTGTCGGTGGTGATGTTGCCGCCGACGTTCGGGAAGATCCCGCTCGTCTTCAACTCCTTCGTGAAGAGGTTGTTCGAGAGGAGGGCGTGCAGCTCGTCGTCGAGATCGGCGCGCGTGATCTGCACGGTGTGATCACCGGTCTTGTCGTGGTAGGTGACGGTCGCCGCGTCCGAGGTGCGATTCGTGCAGCCACTCAACCCGAGCCCGACCACGCCCACGGCGAGCAGGACCCCGACGCGACGCAACCAGGGATTGAACGTTGGGGTTGGGCGACGAATCATCCGGCGGATGGTACCTGGGCGATTGCGTGCGATTCGGTCCGGGGCGCGTCCTTGTCCACGGGCGCGATCGCGTCGAGCAACCTGAGTAACGCCTGGGCGATCGACACTTCGCCCGTCGCCGTGACCGGTATCACGACGGCGTCGGGCAGCACGCGGGCGCGGGCAACCATGCGCTGCAAGCGCACCTCCTGCGACTTCAGCAGGTGCAAGCCGTCGAGGCGCGCGTTGCCCTTTTGCACGGACACGGCGCGGACACCGAGCCGCAGGCTCGCGGCCCGGAGCCGGGCGACGTCGAGGAGCGCCGCGGCCGGGGCCGGCGGCGGCCCGTAGCGGTCTTCCCACTCGGCCAGCACGTCGTCGACGTCGGCGGGCGTGGTGACCGCGGCGAGCCGGCGGTAGGCCTCCATGCGCACGTCGTCGCGCGCGATGTACGAGACGGGAAGGTGCGCGGTCACCGGCAGGTCGATCTGCACCTCGGCCGGCAACTCGCGCACCTCGCCGATCAACTCGCCGACCGCCTCGGTCACCATCTCGACGTAGAGGTCGAACCCCACGGCGGCGATGTGGCCCGACTGTTCCGCGCCGAGCAGGTTGCCCGCGCCGCGGATCTCGAGGTCGCGCATGGCGATCTTGAAGCCGGAGCCGAGATCGGTGAACTCACCGATCGTCTTCAGTCGTTCGTAGGCCTGCTCGCTCAGCGATCGGTCGGGCGGATACAGCAGATACGCGTACGCGCGCTGACCGCGCCGGCCGACGCGCCCGCGCAACTGGTACAGCTGCGAGAGCCCGAGCATGTCGGCGCGATCGACGACGAGCGTGTTCACGGTCGGCATGTCGAGTCCGCTCTCGACGATCGTCGTGCACACGAGCACGTCGTGCTCGCGGTCCCAGAACTCCTGCACGACGCGCTCGAGCCGGTTCTCGTCGAGCTGACCGTGCGCGATCGCGACGCGCGCTTCCGGCACGAGGCGGCGCACGTCGTCGGCGACGTGCGCGATGTCGTGGACACGATTGTGCACGTACAACACCTGACCCTCGCGGAGCAGCTCGCGCCGGATGGCCTCCGAGACCGCGCGCTCGTCGAGCTCGCCGACATAGGTCAGGATGGGTTGGCGGTCCTCGGGGGGTGTGTTCACCAACGAGAGGTCACGGATTCCTGTGAGCGACATCTCGAGCGTGCGCGGTATCGGCGTGGCCGTGAGCGTCAGCACGTCGACGTTCGTGCGCCACTCCTTGATCCGCTCCTTGTGCTGCACACCGAACCGCTGTTCCTCGTCGACGACGAGGAGGCCGACGTCCTTGAACGAGATGTCTGCGCCGAGCAGCCGGTGCGTGCCGATCACGATGTCGACGGCGCCCTCCCGCAGGCCCTTGATCACGTCGTTCTGTTCCTTCGCGGTGAGGAACCGCGACAACACCTCGACGCGCACCGGGTAATTCGCGAACCGTTCGCGGAACGTCTGCCCGTGCTGGCTCGCGAGCAACGTGGTGGGCACGAGGATCGCGACCTGTTTGCCGTCGAACACTGCCTTCGCGGCCGCCCGCAACGCGACCTCGGTCTTGCCGTAACCGACGTCGCCGCAGATGAGGCGGTCCATCGGCACCGGTTGTTCCATGTCGGCCTTGGTCTCGATGATCGCCTTGGCCTGGTCGGGCGTCTCCTCGTACGGAAACGCCTCCTCGATCTGGTGCTGGAAGGGCGTGTCGGGCCCGAACGAGTGCCCGACGGTCGCGAGCCGGCGCCGGTACAGGACGACGAGCTCGCCCGCGATGTCGCGCACCGCCTTGCGCACGCGCGCCCGCGTCTTGTCCCAGTCGGCACCACCCATCTTCGAGAGCTTCGGTTCCTCACCGCCGGTGTACTTGCGGATGAGGCCGATGTCCTCGGAGTCGACGTAGACGCGGTCGCCCCCCTTGAACTCGACGACGAGACGGTCGCGCGTGACGCCGAACATCTCCTTCGTCTCCATCCCGTGGTAGCGCCCGACGCCGTGCACGCGGTGCACGACGTAGTCGCCGACGGTGAGTCCTTCGTAGTGGTCGAGACCCTTGCGCGCGCCGCGCGCCCGTCGGTGGACGCGCCGGCGGCCGGTGAGGTCGGCTTCGGCGACGAGCGCGACCTGCTGCGTGGGCAACACCGCGCCCCGGTCGAGGGGCGCGACGACGATGTGGATGCCGGGCGCGCGCAACACCGCCCCCGAATCGGGGACGTCGGTGATGCGGTCGACGTCGACACCCTCGTCGGCCAGGATCTGCTCGATCCGGTCGGCGCTCCCGGAGCCTTCCGCCGCGATGAACACCTTGAAGCCGTCGCGCTTCAGCGCGTTGAGGCGTTGCGCGAGTGCGTCCGCGTCGCCGACGACCGGATCGAACGCGCTCGCGGCGAGAACCGGCGTCTCGGGTGAGTCGGGCACCGCGAGGACGGGCACCGGCTGCGCCTTGGTGTGCTCGAGCAGCCGATCGAACGGCAAGGACAAGCGCGGCGTATCGGCTTCGTCGACGGGCTTGCCCCACGTGGTCGCCAGCGTCTGCGCGAGCGCGGCTTCCTCGTCGAGCAGCTCCTGCGCGCGATCGCGGAGGCGCCGCGGCTCGATGATCGCGACGAGCGCCGATGCCGGCAGGAGGTCGGGCAGCAGATGCTCTTCGGAGGTCAGCCACGGAAGCCACGACTCCATGCCGTCGAACGTGTTGCCCTCGGCCAGCCGTTCCCACTGCTCGCGTCCCCACGGATGCGTCTGCAGGAGCTCGCGGGCGCGGGCGCGTACCTCGACGGTCGGCAGGAGCTCGCGCACGGGGAAGATCCATGACTCCGTGATCTCGGCCGATGAGCGCTGGTCGGCGACCGAGAAGTGCGAAAGGCGATCGACCTCGTCGCCCCAGAGGTCGATGCGCACGGGGTGGTCGGCGGTCGCGGGATACACGTCGACGATCGATCCCCGTACCGCAACCTCGCCGCGCGCCTCGACCTGGTACTCGCGCCGGTAGCCCATCGTGACAAGCCGGGCGACGAGCTCGTCGCGGTCGAGCTGCGAACCCTTGCGCACGACGACGGGCTCGACGTCTTCGACATGTGGACCGAGCCGCTGTACGAGGGCGCGGACGGGCGCGACGATCGCGCGCGGGAGATGCTCGCCACCGGCACGCAGCCGCCAGATGACCCGCAGCCGCCGGCCCATCGTCTCGGTCGCGGGCGAGACGCGCTCGAACGGCAGCGTCTCCCACGCCGGGAAGAGCTCGACCGCGTCGTCGCCGAGGAACTCGCGTAGGTCGGTGGCGATACGCTCGGCCTCCACGCCGGTCGGGACGGCCACGACGATCGGGCGCCGGGCCGTCGCGCGGGCGAGCGTGGCCACGAAGAGAGCGCGGGCGGGCTCCGGCACCGCGACCGGGCGCGCGCGCCCGCCGGTCGCGGCGGCGACGACCGGGTCGTCGGCGAACAGGGTGGTGATTCCGGCGAGTGTGGGCTGCATCGGGCGCGCGTTCTCCCGGGAACGCAGGCGCGCCCCCGGGGTCACCAAGGGTAGACGTTGCTCCGCCGGAGACGGGTCCCCGCCGGGCTCCCGGGAACGGGTCGTCAGTCGGGGTCGGGCGGGCGTGCGTTGTAGCGGTTCATGGCGGCGTCGACGCCGTCGGTAACGATCGCCTCCACCGCGTCGGCCGCCTCTTCGATCGTGACGTCCATCGCCTCACGCTCACGCTTGGAGACCCGCGACAACACGTGGTCGGCGCCCCGCTCCTTCGAAGGCGGCTTGCCGACGCCGATCCGCACCCGAAGGAACTCGTCGGTGTGCAGATGCTGCTTGATCGAGCGCAGACCGTTGTGACCGGCCAGCCCGCCGCCGACCTTCACCCGGAGCACCGCCGGCTCGAGATCGAGCTCGTCGTGGACGATCACGATCTGGGAGGGCTCGATCCCGAGCCGGCGCGCGAGCGCCGCGACCGCCTCGCCGGAGTCGTTCATGTACGTCAGCGGGATCGCGAGCTCGACGCGCTTGGAACCGATGCGGACGTCGTCCCTCCGGGCGCGTCCTTTCGAGCCGTGGAGCTTCCCACCGTGCCGGCGCGCGAGCAGCTCGACGACCTCGGCTCCGACGTTGTGACGCGTACGCGTGTATTCGTCGCCGGGATTGCCGAGCCCGACCACCAGGAGGTCGACGGGCATCGGTGCCGTCTACTCCCCGGACGGGGCCTCGGCCGGCGCCGCGCCACCTTCGGCCGGCGCACCCTCGACCGCCTCGCCCTCGGCGCCCTCCGCCACCTCGGCCACGCGTGGTGCGGAGATCTGGGCGACGAGGTCGTCGCCTTCCTGCAACACGGTGACGCCGGGCGGAACCGTGAGATCGCGGACGTAGACCTGTCCGCCGATCTCGAGCGCGCTGACGTCGTGTTCGATCGACGGCGGGAAGTCGCTCGGCTTGGCCTCGACGGTGAGCGTGTGCACGAGCTGCTCGAGCACTCCGCCGCGTACCGCACCCTCGGCCTCGCCGACGAGATGCACCGGGATCTCGGCCTGGATCGTCTGGTCGGCGCGGACGCGCACGAAGTCGACGTGGATGACGTTGCCCTTGACTGGGTGGCGCTGGAGCTCACGGGCGATCGCCAGCTCTTCGGTGCCGTCGATGTTCAAGGTAATCAGCGTGTTCATGCCGCTGCCGCCCGAGAGGATGTGGATGAGCTCCCGCTGCGACACGGTCACCGACACGTTGTCGGCGCCGAGGCCGTAGACGACCGCAGGGACCAGGCCCTCGCGGCGGATGCGGCCGGCGGGGCGCTTGCCCCGCTCGGGGCGGCGTTCTGCGATGAGCGTGGCATCGGCCATGGCGCGTCAATCCTCGGGTCAACGAAAAGGTGAACGCGACAGTCTCGCGCAATCGGGAGGACCGGCGGGAATCGATAGTGGGTCAGTTTCAATCGCGGTTCTTCGCGACCTTCGCTTCGACGATCTTCGGGGTGTTCGGGTGGTGATCCTCGGCTGAGGAGGTGGTTATGGCCTCGCGTCTCTCAGTTTGAAGATCGGCAGGACCAGGAATCGAGCCGCATCGGCTCCCGCCCCCTCTGCGCGGGGGTGTGCGGGAGGCTCTTGACACCTCTCCCACGCAGTCGTTCGCGATCGCATCCGCGATGTGTCGGCCCAGCCATGCCGTTCCCGAATCGTTCGGATGCACACCATCGAAGACGAGCGACGGGTCGGCCGCGACCGCGGCCGCCCAGTCGACGATATGAAGATCCGGGTTCGTAACGGTGGCCTGTACCAGCGCGGCGTTGAACGCTGTCACTGCGTCGTTCGGGGAGCCGTGCTGGATCGTGACGAGTTCGACGCACGGCTGACTCGCGACCGCGTCGAGCAGCGCGGTTTCTTCCGTCTCCCAGCCAGCATGGTTGATGTTGTTCGTGCCGAGGTTCTCCACCACGATCGGCGAATCCGCGAGATGCGACTGCAACCAGGGAAGCTGATCCTGGATCGTCGCTCCGAACACAGCATTGGCAATGAGCGCGTGGGTCGGGCTGACGTCGGCCGTGATCCGGTTCGACGCAAGGATCGTGATGGAGTCGCCGACGACGGCGACCTGCGGGCCGTTGTGCTCGGTCGCGGGGTCGATGAGCCACTGGCAACCACCGACGAGGATGACGGCGATGAGAATGCTGACGAGACGGGGCGCGATCTTGCCGAGTAGTCCCATAGCCGTGCCCCCGTCGTATAGAAGTGTCGAAATACAGTACGCATATGGCCGAGCGTGAACGCAAGGACGACCCGGTAAAGAATCAGCAGCGTGTGCCGGCGCAGACGATCGCTCAGTCCGAGGACGAGGAAACTGTCGAGTTTCGGTTCTACAGCGGTTCTGTGACCGACCAGACGACGGGGATTGTCCGGTTCGTATGCGCCGGTCGTCTGGGCGTTCTGGAAGAACGGGATCGACTACGCGCAGATCATCAGTGAGTGACCAGACGTAGTCGGCCACACCTGCAGGTCGCGGAACTGCTCGATTGAAACTGACGCACTACCCGGGAATCCCCTCCGGAGCGGGCGGGCGGTCCGGGCGTCCGCCTCATGAGTACCGCTGTTCAGGAGCAGTCAGACCTGGTTGAAGTCCGCGGTGCTGGGCACATTGGCCGGCGGAGTACCGATCACGATGGCGATCTCCTTGTGGTTGCTCAATTCGATCGTCGCAGGGTCGCCGGTGAACGCTTTGCCGTCGACGTATACCGCGATCGTCTTCGCGGGCTGGCAGTACGTGTTCACACAGTTCGCGTCGAGGCGGACGTTCCATTCGATGAACAGCTGACCGAGCGTGTTGTCTCTCCTCGTCGCCGACTCGGTGTGCAGGATGCCGCTGACCGCGTGCGTGTGCAGCGGCGAGATACACGCCTTGTCGCACGGCGGATCGATGGCGCCGTATTCGTTCTGGCCGTTCACGCGGATCGTGTGGACGGCCGGATTGGTGATATCGATGCCGAGCCCGGCGGGCACAGTGACCTGCTGGCCGTCGACGAACACGTCGAGGTGCGAATGCACGTGGTACTGCAAGCGCTCCGCGGTCTCGGGAACGAGTCCGGCGGCCCGGGCGCGCGCCATGGGGTCGGACGGCGCAGGCCACACGATCGCACTGGGAGGCGCGTTCGTCTTCGGCTTCGACGAGCTGCCGCACGCGGCGAGCCCCGACGCGAGCACGACGAACGCCGCCAAGAGCACGAACGGGCGGGCTTTCGACGGGCGAGCCGTCATTACATGTTGTCGCCGCCGAAGAGCTCGCTGACCGAGCCATCTTCGAATACGGCGTCGATCGCCTCTGCCAGCAAGGGCGCGATGGAGAGCACCCGCAAGCTGTCGAAGCGCTTCTCGTCGGAGATCGGCACCGTGTTGGTGACGACGACCTCGCGGATCGGTCCGTTCTTCAGCCGGTCGACGGCCGGACCCGACAACAGTCCGTGCGTCGCCGCGATGTAGACCTCGACCGCGCCGCGGTCGATCAGCAGATTCGCGGCGCTCACCACGGTGCCGGCGGTGTCGATCATGTCGTCGACGATGATGCACGTGCGGCCGTCGATGTCGCCGACGACCTCGGTCGCGACCGCGACGTTGTGCGTCCCCTTGGGGCGGCGCTTGTCGATGAACGCGATGTCGGCGCCGAGCCGGTCGGCGAAGCGCCGGGCCAGCTTGCCGCCGCCCGCGTCGGGCGCCACGATCACCGCGTCGTCTTCGACGTTGTGCTTCAGGTACTCCGCGATGACGGGGACTGCGGTGAGGTGATCGACGGGGTAGTCGAAGAAGCCCTGGATCTGACCGGTGTGCAGGTCGACGGTCACGACGCGATCGGCGCCGGCGGCCGTGAGCATGTCGGCGACGAGCCGGGCCGTGATCGGCTCGCGACCTTCGGCCTTGCGGTCCTGGCGCGCGTATCCGTAGAAGGGACACACCGCGGTGATGCGCTTCGCCGACGCGCGCTTGGCCGCGTCGATCATGATGAGCTGCTCCATCAGCAGGTCGTTGATCGAACCGCCGTGCGTCTGGAACACGAACACGTCGGCGCTGCGGATGTTCTCGCCGTACCGGCAGTAGATCTCGCCGTTGGCGAACGTCGAGAGCACGCACTCACCGAGCGGCACATTGAGATGCTCGGCGACCTCGTTCGAGAGTTCCGGGTGACCCCTACCGGCGACGAGCACCAGGCGCTTCTTGGTGAGCAGCTCCATCAGGACCCATCCTCGCGCGTCGGGCGTGTGTCCCGCGCCGGTATACCGCGCACGTGACGGCCGGGAGCAAC
>JAODBI010000107.1 GCA_025463875.1 Actinomycetes bacterium | reverse complement strand
GATGCGCCCGGCCAGCGCGCGCGCCCGCGCGAGCTGGCCACCGGCCAACGCCGCCAGCGTTCCAGCGTCGGCCGCGCTGCTGCCTTCGCGTTCGAGGGTGGCGCGGATGTCGGCGTCGGCGATCGGGTCGAAGTCGATGCGTTGGCAGCGCGACCGGATCGTCGGCAGGAGGTCGTCGGGCGCGCCGGTGACGAGGACCACGACGGTCCGGTCCGGCGGTTCCTCCAACGTCTTCAGCATCGCGTTCGCCGACTCGTTCTGGTTTCCGCGCAGCCGCTCGGCCTCGAACAGCACCAACACCTTGCGTTCGCCTTCGATCGGCGCCCGCGCCGCTTCGGGCAGGACGCGCTCGCGTACATCTTCCTTCACTCGATACGACGCGCCGCTCGGCTCGAACTCGACGACATCGGGATGCACACTGCGCATCACGAGCCGGCGCCCCCGCTCGTCGTCGGCCACGCCGATCAGCAAGGCCGCGAACTCGCGTGCCGCGTCTTCGATCCCCGAACCGCGGGGCCCGACGAGGAGGTACGCATGACCGGGACGGGCGGCCGCGTGGCGTAGCGCGCTGAGCGCGCGTTCCTGGCCGACGACGGCCGATTCGATCACGGGCGTGTCCATTCCCGGCGAGCCTACGGAACGACGACCGAGACCGCGGCAAGCACCCGGGCCGCGACCTCGTCGGGCGTCCCGTCGGCGTCGACGAGGATCCACCCGCGGGCGGGCGCGAGCTCGCGGTACGCGGCGCGCACCCGGGCGTGAAAGTCGGCGCCGGCCCGCTCGAAGCGATCGCGATCGGCCGAGACGCGGGCTTCGGCGATCTCGTCGGCCAGATCGAGTACGACCACGACGTCCGGCTCGACCCCGGCCGTTGCGAATTCACTGAGCCGTTCGACACGCTCGACTCCGAGCCCGCGCGCCACCCCTTGATACGCGAGCGTCGACGGCTCGTAGCGGTCGCACACGACGATCGCGCCGCGTGCGAGCGCGGGTGTCACGACGTCGGCAAGGTGCTGGGCCCGGTCGGCGATCATGAGCAACAGCTCGGCGCGCGGGTCGAGGTCGGTGTCGGCGTGCAAGAGCACCGCACGCAGCTCCGCGCCCAACTTCGTGTCGCCGGGCTCGTGGGTCACGACGACCTCGCGACCCGACGCGCGCAGCGACGCCGCGAGCCGTGGAACCTGGGTCGACTTCCCCACGCCTTCCCCGCCCTCGACGACGATGAACCGTCCGGCGGATGCCGTCATGGCTTCGGCACGTCGAAACGCTCGGTCATGCGCATTCGGCGGCGCGCACCGATGCCGGAGAGGATCGTGACTGCTCCTCCGAACCACAGCGCGAGGCGCGGCCCGGGCAGGCTCAGATGCACGCTGCCGAGCCTCACGGAACCGTTGGTGAGCGCGTTGGACAGCGATCCCAGTCCACTCGACACGAATGGACCGATCGTCAGTGAGAGCAGCAGGCAGAATCGTACGACGGTGTAGAGCGCCGAGAAGATCCGGCCGCGCATGTCGTCGCCGACGCGTTCCTGCATGACCGTGAACCCGGTGATGTACGCGCAACCTGCCGCGGCGCCGACGACGGCGACGAGAAGAATCGCAGGCAACAACGACGACACCGAGCCCGCACCGATGATGGCGACACCGGTCGCGACCACCGCGGCCGTGAAGACGGCTTCCCTCGGCACGCGCCGTTGTAAAGCCAAGAGTGCGACGACACCGATCGCGGCACCTACGCCGAGCGCCGTCAGCAGCAATCCGAACGCGGACGACCCACCCCCGAGCACATCGCGTGCAAACAGCGGACCGAGCGGCACGATCATTCCGCCGCCGATGATCCCGCCCGCCAGGCCGATCATGACACCCCGCACGAGCGGGTTCGAACGCATGAACCGGAGACCGTCGACGATGTCCTTCCATGTCTGCGAGGCCGAGACCCGCTTGATCGGTCCCCGTTCGCTCTCGTCCAGCCGGAGCCCCGAGATGAGCAACGCGGACAGGAGGAAGGTCAAAGCGTCGACCCAGATCGGCAGGAGTTCCGGCTGCCGGAAGCGACCTAGATAATGGATCTCGCCGAGCCATTTCGATACTGCGGCAAGGATCGCGAAGAACGCCGCGCCCAGCGGGAAGGTCCCGTACGCAGCGCCGAGCCCGAGCGAGTTGGCGGCCGCGAGCTGGTCGGGATCCTTCACGACGTTCGGGACGCTCGCGTCCTTGGCCGGCCCCCACATGAGGGTAAGCACCTCGATCAGGAACGAGATGACGATAAGCCCGTAGAGGTTGTCCCAGAACGGCAGGACGAGCAGCAGCGCGGCGCGGCCGATGTCGCAGCTCACCATCACGGTCTTGCGGTTCCAACGGTCGAGCAGTACGCCGCCGACGGGCGCGAGCACGAGTCCCGGCAGCATGCGCGCAACCATGACCAGGCCGATGCCTGTGCCCGAGGTCGAGACCTTGCTCGCGATCGCGAGGATCGCGAAGAGCCCGGTCCAGTCGCCGAGACTGGACACGAACTGCGCGCTGAAGAGTCGAGGGAAGCCCGGGTTACGAAAGACTCGCGCCCGCGGCGGGCGAATCGGTTCGGGGTCGGGCGAGGACGGTATGAACGGCGCCTGCTGGTCGCTCACGCGCCGGTCAGCCTAGGTTCCCGCCTGGTCAATCCTGGGACGAGTCGGGATCGGCCGCCGTTTTCCCGGTCGCCTTTTTCGCAGCGTTCTTGGCCGTTGCCTTGGCGGGCTTCTTCGCAACCTTCTTCGCAACCTTCTTCGCCGCTTTCTTCGCCGTCTTCTTGGCGACCTTCTTGGCCTTCTTCGCCGGTCCTGCCTCCGCTCGCGCGCGTAGCAGGCCGACCGCCTCGTCGAGTGTCAACGCGGCCGGATCGTTGCCGCGCGGCACCGTCGCGTTCACGTTGCCGTCGGTCACGTACACGCCGTAGCGACCCTCGAGCACCCGGACCGGTTGCCCGTTGTCGGGGTTCGCGCCGAGCTCGGCGAGCGGCGGCTTCTGCTGCCGTCCGCGTCGCATCTTCGGCTGCGCGAACAACGCTTCCGCTTCGGCGAACGTGACCGTGAAGAGCTGCTCCTCCGCCGACAGACTGCGCGTGTCACCGTCGGAACGCTTGAGGTACGGGCCGAACCGCCCGGGCGACGCGACGATCTCGCGGCCTTCGGAGTCGGTGCCGACGACGCGCGGGAGGCTCAGAAGCTGCAACGCGTCTTCGAGCGTCACGGACTCGGGCGTCATCGACGCGAACAACGACGCGCGCTTGGGCTTCTTCTTGGTGCCCTCTTGCTGCTCGCCGAGCTGCACGTACGGCCCGAACCGACCCGTCATGACGAAGACCGGAAGCCCGGTCGTGGGATCGGTCCCGAGGTTGCGGGGTCCCTCCGACTGCTTGGCGATGAGGTCGAGCGCGAGCGCGACCGTGAGCTCGTCGGGCGCGATGTCGGGTGGCAGCGACGCGGTCTCGTCGTCTTCGCGCTGCACATAGGGGCCGTACCGGCCCACGCGCACGATGATCTCGTGACCGGTGTCGTCGGTGCCGATCGGGATCGTGCTCACTCCGCGCGGGTCGATCAGTGCGAGTTGCTCGGCGGAGACGAGCTCGTGCAGGCCCGGCTGCCCGTTGCCGAAATAGAAGGAGTGGAGCCACTTCTCGGCTTCACCTTCGCCGCGCGCGATGACGTCGAGCGACTCCTCCATCGTCGCGGTGAACGAGTAGTCGACGAGATGACCGAAGTGCCGTTCGAGCAGGTTCGTCACCGCGAACGCGGTCCAGGCAGGAACGAGCGCGGTCCCTTTGCGCCAGACGTAGGAGCGTGCCTGGATAGTCTCGATCACCGCGGCGTAGGTGGACGGGCGTCCGATGCCGCGCTCTTCGAGCTCCTTCACCAGGCTCGCTTCGGTATAGCGCGCCGGCGGCTTGGTCTCGTGGCTCACCGACGCAAGCTCCGTGCAATTCACCGTCGCACCCTCGACCACAGCCGGCAGCGTCGCCTCGGCTTCGACCTCGTCACCCTCGTCGACGTCTTCGGTGTACGCGCGACGCCAACCGAGGAAGTCGTAGGCCTTGCCCGACGCGCGGAAGACGACGCGCTCGCCCTGCGTCGACGTTGCGCCGAGACGGATCGTCATCTTGCGGCCCCGGGCGTCGACCATCTGGCACGCAACCGTGCGGATCCAGATCAGCTCGTAGAGTCGGCGCTCGTCTCCGTCGAGCTCGGCGTTCACCGCATCGGGCGTGCGGATGCGATCGCCCGCGGGCCGGATCGCCGCATGCGCCGCCTGCGCGTTCTTGACCTTGTTGCGAAAGGCTCGCGGCTCGGCCGGAAGATATTCCTCGCCGTAACGCTCGCGAATCGCCGTGCGCGCCGCGCCGATGGCCTGCTCCGACAGATTCGTACTGTCGGTTCGCATATACGTGATGAAGCCGCGCTCGTAGAGCCGCTGCGCGACAGCCATCGTGCGGGCGGCGGTGAACCGCAGCTTGCGGCCCGACTCCTGTTGCAACGTCGACGTGGTGAACGGCGCGCGCGGCTTCTCGGTGAACGGATCGGATTCGGTGCTCGTGACTCGGTAGGCGACATCGCGCAGGCGATCCGCGAGGCTCGCGGCGCGCTCGACATCGAGCAGGACGACCTCGTCGGACCGCGCGGTCGTGATCGCGCCGGTCGCGGGATCGAAGTCGCGGCCCTCGGCCAGACGCTTCTCGTCGAGCTCGACGAGAGACGCCCGGAACGGCTGGTCCTCGGCCACGAACGTGCCTTCGAGGTCGGACCACTGGCCCGAACGAAAGCGCATGCGGGCCCGTTCGCGCTCTACGACCATGCGAACGGCGACACTCTGCACGCGACCGGCGGACGCGGCCTGACCCCGACCGAACACGCGCCACAGCACCGGCGACGTCTCCCAGCCGACGATGCGATCGAGCTTGCGGCGCCCTTCTTGGGCCTCGACCAGCTTCATGTCGAGATCACGGGGATGGGCGAGCGCATCGCGGATGGCGTTGGGCGTGATCTCGTGGAAGACCATGCGGCGTACCGGCACCCGGGGCGCGAGCGCCTCGAGGACATGCCAGCCGATGGCCTCGCCCTCACGATCCTCGTCGGTTGCGAGGATGAGCTCGTCGGCGCCCTTGAGCGCCGCCTTCAGCTCGGCGACGACCTTCTTCTTGTTGGGCGGGACGACGTAGCACGCGTCGAAGTGATCGTTGGGGTCGATGCCGGCGAGACGGCCGTGCGTCTCCTTCAGGGCGTCGGGTACCTCTTCCTTGCTGCGAGGCAGGTCTCGGATGTGCCCGACGCTCGCCTTCACCGTGTAGTCGCTCCCGAGGTAACCCGCGATGGTCTTCGCCTTGGCCGGGGACTCCACGATCACGAGCGGTTTCGCCACTGCTTCTCCTTGCGTCTGCCGTCGTTGGGCCGTTGTGGGGACCGTCGGGGCACGGTTTCCGGCGTCGGTGCAGATGCGTGCTGATCGCCTTCGGGTCGCGGACCGTAGCCCGTCACCCTTTCCAGGGTGCCCCATCGGCACCCGAGATCGCATATTGCGGGCAAACCACCACTCTGCGTGCCGCGTCTAGGGTTCGCCGCCGTGATCCACGCTGTGAACTGGCTCGACCCCAAGGATCTGATCCAGACCTTCGGGACGATCGGCCTCATCCTCGTAGTGTTCGTCGAGTCGGGCCTGATCCCGGCGCCCCTCCCGGGCGACTCCATCTTGTTCCTGGCCGGTGCGTTCTGTGCCACGAACAAGCCCAGCGACCCGCACCTCAACCTGGCCCTCGTCGTGATCGGCTCCTTCCTCGCCGCGGTGCTGGGCGCGCAGCTCGGCTACGAGATCGGACGGCGATACGGCATCCGGCTGTTCAAACCCGACGCCCGCCTGTTCAAGACGGAGTACCTGATACGCGCCCAGGACTTCTTCAACAAACGCGGGCCGCGGGCAGTGGTGCTCGCGCGCTTCATCCCGTTCGTGCGCACGATCGTCCCGATGCTCGCCGGCGCGGGCCGGATGCCGCTGCGCAAGTACGCGACCGCCAATGTCATCGGCGCCGCGATTTGGGCCGTGGGCGTCAGCCTCCTCGGCTACTGGCTCGGTAGCTCGATCAACATCGACAGGTATCTGTATCCGATCATCGCCGTGATCATCGTGTTGTCGCTCATCCCGCCGTTCATCGAGTACCGGCGCCACAAGCGCGCGCAAGCTTCCGGGTCCTGAGCGCGCGACTCGTTCTCCGACACGTCGGCACAACGAGAACGGGCCGCCCCGGAGGGCGACCCGTCGCGAACGTACGAACCGCGGTGATCAGTCGCCGACCGCGACTGCGCGTGCTGTCTCTTCGCTCGGGCCTTCGGCCTGCAAGGTCGCGCCACCCCGCTTCGAGAACAGGATCGCGACGATCAGGACGACGAGCGCAGCGCCGGCGATGCTGAACCGCGCGGCGGAGTTGTCGCGCAGCGAGATGACTGCGGGCAGGATCAGCAACGAGATCAGGTTCATCACCTTGATCAGCGGGTTGAGCGCCGGTCCGGCGGTGTCCTTGAACGGATCGCCGATCGTGTCGCCGATGACGGCGGCCCGGTAGGCGTCGCTGTTCTTGCCGCCGTAGTGGCCGTCCTCGATGTACTTCTTGGCGTTGTCCCACGCACCACCGGAGTTCGACAAGAAGTTCGCCATGAGCTGGCCGGTGAGGATGACCGCGGCGAGGAACGCGCCGAGAGCCAGGTAGTTCACCCCGAAGCCGATGATGACCGGCGACAGCACCGCGAGCAGCGCCGGTGTGGCGAGCTCCCGCAACGAGGCTTCGGTGCAGATGTCGACGATGGCGCCGGAGTCGGGCTTCTTCTCGCCCTTCATGATGAGGCCGTCGGCGAACTGTCGCCGCACTTCCTGCACGACCACGTTCGCAGTACGACCGACCGCACGGATCGCGAACGACGAGAAGAGGAACGCGATCGATCCGCCGATGAGCAGACCGATGAACGTCTTCGGGTTCGCCACGTTGATCGCGGTCAGCGGGTTCTTGAAGAGGTCGTTGCCGCTGATGTTCAGGTTCAACTGGTTCTTGATGGTCTCGATGTACGACGAGAACAACGCGACCGCGGCGATGACCGCCGAACCGATCGCGAATCCCTTCGTGACCGCCTTCGTAGTGTTGCCGACGGCGTCGAGGCTCACCATGATGCGGGCCGGTTCGCCTTCGAACTCGCCCGACATCTCGGCAATACCGGCTGCATTGTCGGCGACCGGACCGAAGGTGTCTTCCGACACGACCACACCCGTCGTCGCGAGCATGCCCATACCGGTGAGTGCAACGAGGTAGAGCGAGAACTGGATGTCGCCGCCGCCGAGGGCGATCGCGACTCCGATTGCACCGGCGATCGCGATGATCGCCCACACCGACGACTCGAGACCGCTGGCGACGCCCGCGAGGACGGCCGTCGCCGGTCCACCCGTCGAGGCCGATTCCGCGATCTCCCGTACGGGCTTGGTCTCGGTGGAGGTGAAGTACTCGGTGATGCGCGACGCGATCTGCGCGAGCACGAGGCCCGCGACCACGGCACCGAACAACCGCCAGCCGACGTTGGAGAGCGTGCCGTCACTGCGGTTGCCCACGTAGACCAACGCGAGCACGAGCGTGCCGACGATGGTGAGGACGCCGGCGGCCAGGAAGCCGCGGTTGATCGGCGCCATGGCCGACTTGTCCTTCTCGGTGGCCCGCACCGCGAACACGCCGACGATCGACGCGAGCACACCAATGGCGCGAGCGGCGAGCGGGAAGAGCGCACCGGCCGCCCACAACGCGGGCTTGTCGGGGAAGATCGCCTGGAACGCGGGCACGCCGAGAATGATCGACGCGACGAGCGTGACCTCGTACGACTCGAAGAGGTCGGCCGCCATACCCGCGCAGTCGCCCACGTTGTCACCGACGTTGTCGGCAATCGTCGCGGGGTTGCGGGGATCGTCTTCGGGGATCCCGGCTTCGACCTTGCCGACGAGGTCGGCGCCGACGTCGGCCGCCTTGGTGAAGATGCCACCGCCGACGCGCAGGAACAGCGCGAGCAGCGAACCACCGAAACCGAAGCCGACGAGGATCGCCGAGCTCGTGTTCTGGAACGCGATCATGATCAGCGACGCGCCGAGCAGACCGAGTCCGACGGTGAACATGCCGGCGACGCCGCCGGTGCGGAACGCGACCTGTAGTGCGGCGGGCATCGAACCGCGCTTGGCCGCCGCCGCGGTGCGGACGTTGCCGCGCACCGCGAGGCTCATGCCGATGAAGCCCGTGAGCCCCGACAAGAAGCAACCGAGGACGAACGCGCCGGTGCGGAACAGACCCGATTGCGCGTAGGACAACGCGACGGTGCCCGGATGCAGCGCGAGGTTGTCGGTCTTCACCTTGGTGGAGGTGACGAACACGATGATCGCGAGCGGGATCAAGATGACCCCGATGGTCTTGAACTGTCTCTTCAGGTAGGCCATCGCGCCCTCTTGGATCGCCTTGGCGATCTCCTTCATCTTCTCGGTGCCTTCGTCGGCCGCGAGCACACCGCGCATCAAGAAGAAGCCGACCGCGAGCGCGAGCAACGCGGTCGCGACGGAGGCGAGCAGGATGAGCCACTCACCCCCGTGCAGGTAGAACGTCTGGTAGCCGCCTTCGGCGGCCAGTACAGCGTGCGTCATTTCTCTTCCCCAGGTGACTAGGCGGACTTCTGGACGTAGACCTGATTGGCGACCGTGGCCCCGAGTGTGCGGTCCTTGCCGTTCACTCGGAGCACGAGCGGACCGTCGAACGGATGCTTTTCCTTCACCTCGACCGTCACGCCCGGCCGCAGGCCGAGCGTGTCGAGAAACGCGACGATCTCGGGATCCGTGGAGCCTGGCACCGCGACGACCGCGGTGTCACCTGGCTCCAACGTGTAGAGCGGCGGCATGACCGGAAGCTCCGCCATCTCCTTCTCCGGGATCGGGAAGCCGTGCGGGCAGGTCTCCGGCCGGTGCAGCGCGACGAAGATCCGGTCCTCGACCTCTTGCGGGATCTCGTGCTCGAAGCTGGTCGCCAACCGGTCGGCTTCGTTCCACGCGTATCCGAGCATGTCGGCGAGGAAGCGCTCGACGATGCGGTGCCGGCGCATCGACGCGAGGGCGGCGCGGTT
>JAODBI010000086.1 GCA_025463875.1 Actinomycetes bacterium | reverse complement strand
GGGGGCCGACGACATCGGAGTCACGATCGGCGACTTCGCGACCACCGAGGTCGACAGCATGTTCGACGTCGCCTATCTCGTCCGCAACACGATCACGAACCTGACCACGCAGGACGAGCAGGTCGCGTGCTTCGGCAACGTCGCCGCGCATCTGCAGCCCGGGGGATGCTTCGTCATCGAGGTCTACGTCCCGGAGCTGCAACGCCTGCCGCCGGGGGAGACGATCCACGCGTTCACCGTGACGCCGACCCATCTCGGTTTCGAGGAGTACGACATCGCCACCCAGATCGCGTTCTCGCACCACTACTTCATCGTCGACGACCGAGTCGAGATCTTCTCGGCGCCGCATCGGTACGTCTGGCCGTCCGAGCTCGACCTCATGGCTCGCCTCGCGGGACTCAACCTGCGTGAGCGCTGGAGCGACTGGAACCGCGAGCCCTTCACGAGCCGGAGCAGGCAGCACATCTCCGTCTGGGGGAAGCCCGCCGATCCGGGCGTCGTTGTACCTTGCTTCGCATGACACCTGCGCGCTCCACGTACGGCATCGTCGAGGGCGAAACGCCGCCTCGTCTGCATCGGTTCGGGACTCTTGCAGGCCGATCGTGTTGCGGGAAGAAGATCGTCGGCGCTGTCGAGAAGTCCGGGCTCGTCGCGTGTTTACGGTGCAACGCGCTCGACCATGCCCGCCGAACCGGTATTCCGGATTGGTTCGAGATGAATCCTTGATCCGGATCCGACGCGTGTCGGCAACCTAATTCACCGTCCGCGGGCACACTTTTCTGCGAGAGTTCTGCCCGTGCCGAAGATCGTGTTCGATGAACGGATCGCCGCCGGATACGACGCGACGTCGACGGACATGTACGAGCCCGAGGTCCTCGAGCCGGCTGTGGACTTCCTCGCCGGCCTCGCGGGAGCGGGCTCCGCCCTCGAGCTCGGCATCGGTACCGGTCGAATCGCGTTGCCGCTCAGCGAACGCGGCGTCCACGTGCACGGGATCGACATCTCGCCGCCCATGGTCGAGCAGCTCCATACGAAACCGGGCTCGGATGCGATCGACGTGACCATCGGCGACTTCGCGACGACGACGGTCGCCGGATCCTTCGAGCTCGCGTACCTCGTCTACAACACGATCACGAATTTGACGACGCAGGACGAGCAGGTCGGGTGCTTCCGCAATGTCGCCGCGCATCTGCAGCCCGGGGGATGCTTCGTCATCGAGGTGTACGTCCCGGAGCTGCAACGCCTGCCGCCGGGGGAGACGATCCACGCGTTCAAGGTGACACCGGCGCATCTCGGCTTCGAGGAGTACGACGTCGCGACCCAGATCGCCTTCTCTCACCACTACTTCGTCGTCGACGACCGAGTCGAGATCTTCTCGGCGCCGTATCGGTACGTCTGGCCGTCCGAGCTCGACCTCATGGCTCGCCTCGCGGGACTCACCCTGCGTGAGCGCTGGAGTGATTGGAACCGCGAGCCCTTCACGAGTGACAGCCGGAAACACGTCTCGGTCTGGGAGAAGCCCGCGTAGGCCTTCGTCACATCCCGAGTTGCTCGTCGAGGTGGCGCGTGATCGGCCATGCTCCGTTCGAGGTGTTCGACAGCACCGTGTGAGTGATGTTCCGGAGAGGATCGTGGACGGTCCGGAACGACACTCCGGCGTCGAAGCCCTCCAGCGTCACCGCGTCGTGTGCACCGTGGGTCCAGAATCCCAGGCCGTAGCGCATCCCCTGCGCCGGCACGACACTGCACGGGCTGATCATCCGGGCGACCCAATGCTCGGCGACGATGCGACCGGAGAACATTGCGACCCAGAGCGCGCGCACATCAGCCGCCGTCGAGTAGATCCCGCCGTCACCGCTGCCGCGTACGGGCAGATGCAAGACGTTCGTCCGGAGGCCTTCCGCTTCGAGGTAGCCAACCGCCGCGCGACCCGGGAGCTCGTCTGATTGGAGAAAGCCGGTGTCGACCATGCCCGCGGGGACACACACCCGCTGCTCGACCAGATCGTGGAAGGGAGTGCCCGAAATGCGCTCGGCCATCAGTGCGAGCACCACATAGCCGCCGTTGGAGTACGAAAACTCCGTATCCGGTTCGAACTTGCGCACGTGCCCGTCGAGGACCCGCAGGTATTGCTCGGTGTTCCTGAGCTCGTACACCGGAACCGCCAGTACATACTCGTCGATTTCACCGTGCGCGTCTTCGTCGAGATAGTCACCGATCCCCGACCGGTGCTCGAGCAGATGCTCGACTGTGACGTCGTCGTCGATGAGCGGAAGATCTGCTTCCAGCACCGATCGCGCGGTCGTCGTGAGATCGAGCTGTCCTTGTTCGATCAGGCTGACGATGGTCAGTGCGGTCAGGCCCTTGACCCCGCTGGCGATCGCGAACTGGCTGTCGCACGTGTTGGGAACGCCGAACGCGCGGTTGGCGTAGCCGTATGCGCCGGCCACGACGACATCGTCACCGGCATCGGCCCGAACGACGCCCGAGAAGCGAGTATCGGCCGCGAGCGCGCCGACGGAGTCCACCAACCCGGCCATCGAAGCGACGCTACCGCCCGCGTCGCGCGCCGACGCCGACGATCACGCCGATCGGGTCGTGCGTCAGTCCACCAAGTTCGACCGATGGAGGCATGGATTCCGCGTCGCTTCGGTGCTATGCAATCTCTCGAGCGCTCCGCGCGGGGACGAAGTCGGAGTTGCTCCACGAGGGGGAACCGACATGGGTCTTCGCCGCTCCGGATTCCTTGCGCTGGTCATGAGTTTGGTCTTCGTTGCCGCGGGATGCGACTGGTCGATGTTCGCCTACGGGCCGGCTCACACGAGCTTCAACCCCGGCGAGTCGACGATCGGCGTCGACGATGTCGCAAGCTTGCACGAGGCATGGACCGCGTCACTCGGGGCGCCCGGCGGCGGGAGCGTCGCGCCGGTCACGTCCGCGCGCGTCGTGTACGCGACCTCCGACGTGTTTCCGTTCGTGCTCGAGGCCTTCGATGAGCGCCGCGCGACCGGGTGTTCGGGCACTCCGAACAAGTGCGCGCCACTGTGGACCGCAACCCTGCGTGGTGCCGCCCGTTCCCTGGACGTTGCCAACGGATTCGTCTACGTCACGACCGCCGCCGCGCAGCTGCTTGCTTTCGACGCAGCCGGCGGCGCGGGCTGTTCCGGCAACCCCAAGACATGCAATGCCATCTGGTCGGCGAGCGGCCTCGCGGATGGGTCTGCACAACCCGCGATCACCGACTCGTTCGTCTACGCGCCGGTCGGACAGGGCGTATCGGCGTTCGACGCTGCGGGCGTCGACGGCTGTTCGGGGATGCCGAAGACGTGCGCTCCGCTGTGGAGCGTCGTCGGCTGGTCGCCCGCGGTGGCGAACGGCGTCCTCTACGTGGCGCGTGTCGCCCACACGTTCGAGGTGCGGGCCTATGACGCGGCCGGAGTCACGAAGTGCGCGGGCTCGCCCAAGACCTGCGCACCCCTGTGGGTGGGCGATACGGGCATCAACCCCGACGTGCTGCCCGCGGTCACCGCGCCGACAATCTCGAATGGTGTCGTCTGGATCGGCATCGACAACGGCGACGAGTTGTCGAACGGAGGCGCGCTCGTCGGATTCGACGCGACCGGTTCGAGGCGATGCGCGGGGACGCCGAAGATCTGCACCCCGACCTGGCGAGCGGCGACCGACGGCGTCGAATATCCGCCCGCGGTCGCCAAACACGTCGTGTATGCACTGCAATTCTTCCACTCCGGCGAAGTTCAGGTCACGACCCGCTACACATTGAGCGCATTCGACTTCGCCGCTTGTCACACCACTACTGCGACGTGTTCGCCGTTGTGGACCGTGCATCTCGCGGCAAGCCCGCAGGGACTGGCGATCGCCAACGGCCTCGTATACGTGAGCGCCTTCTCGGAACGGCGGATCGCGGCCTACGACGCGGCCGGCGTCAACGGTTGCTCCGGGTCCCCGCGTGTGTGCGCACCGCTGTGGACGACGACACTGAGTGGGTCGCCCACATCGCCCGTGGTCGCGAACGGGGTCGTGTACGCGGGCACGAGAGACGACAACGTCCTCCACGCGTACAAACTCCCCTAGCCCGGCTCGCGAAGTCGGCCCCGCATACAGCATGGGCGGCGCGGTATGGCTCAGATGTGACCGATGACACAGTGACGACTCACGTCCGGCGTCGTAGCCTCGGGACGTGGGCAGCACGATCGGCGTTGATCGCAGCCGGCTGATCTGGCGGCTGACCGCGATCTGCACGATCGCCAATGTCGCGGGCTCGGTCTTCGTGTTCGCATATCTGGTGGGGATCGCGCCGAGCGAACGATCACAGCACGGCCCCGTGCCCGATGCCGTCGCATTTGCGATCTTCGCCGTCTGCGCCTTCTCCCTGGAGGCGTGGTGGTCGAGCGTGAACTGGCAACGCGCATTGGGGTGGCTGGCCCTCGATCGAATGCCCACAAGCGATGAGCGCGACGCCACGTTGCGGCTCCCGCTGCGGGAGGCGGGCCGCTCGAGCGTCGCGTGGCTGGTCGCTTCGGTGGTGTTCGGGGTGTTTTCCGTCATGGTCGACGGCGTCGGCGCGCACGGCATCCGGATCGCGATGACGATCCTCGACGGTGGCCTCGTCACGTGTGCCGTGCTCTTCTTGCTGTTCGAACGCGCACTCCGGCCGGTGTTCGCGTACGCGCTGGCCGGCGAATCTCCGCGCGACACCGTGAGCATCGGCGTCCGGCCGCGCCTCATGCTGA
>JAODBI010000075.1 GCA_025463875.1 Actinomycetes bacterium | reverse complement strand
AATCGCGCGTGCCGTTGTCGCGGTGGTTGCCGTTCGCACCCGTTCCCAGCGTGCGCATGAGCGTCGCGGCCAGACCCTCTATGGCCCCACCCCCGCCGTTCACGAGCACCTCCGGAACCACGGTGATGTGACCCTCGGCCACCGCGTTGGCGACCGCGACCAATGCCGTCGCCGTCTGGCCGAGCGCCTCGGTCTGGGCCTGGAATCCCGCGGCGCGCGCGAGTCCCAACGCTTCGGTCGCCTTGGCTTCGGCCAGACCGATCGCCTGCGTCTTCGACGCTTCCGCTTCACCGGTGAGCCGTACGAACGCAGCCTCGCCGCGGGCCTGGGCTTCGCGGGCCTGGGCTTCGTTGTTCTTGATGTCGATGCCGACGGCAGACTGGGCGAGCTGGGCCTGCATGTCGGCGGTGCCCTTCGCCTTCTCGCGCTCGACCCGCGCGATCTCGGCGCGCTCCTCCTCCGCGTACGTCTCCTTCTCCTGGTTCGCGATCTCGCGCTTGGTCAACACCTCGACGAGCTCGTCCGGGAAGTCGACGTCCTGGATGTACACACCGCGCGTCTCGACGTCGTACGCCGACAGGTACGTGCGGATGGCCTCCAGCGCGCTCGCCTGCACTTCGGGGCGGGTCTCGATGAACCGGACGGCTTCGAGATCCTGAATCGTGTTCCGGAAGTGGTTGCCGACGGCGGCCTGCAGGACCTCGTTGACGAGATTCTGCATCGTGCCGACCATCGAGATGACCTTCGGCGCACGGGTGTCGGGAACGTGGATCTGCACCTGCAGGTCGATCTTGAACACGAAGCCCTCGCGGCTCTTCGCCTCGATCGGCGAGAGGTGGGCGTCGAGGTTGTGCGCCGTCGACACCGCGTCGGCCCAGTTCAACGTCAAGATCGAAGTCGGCACGATCTCGGCCGCGTAGACGCGCGGGTTGATCGGGTACTTGCCGGTGCGCAGGGGCTCGCTCCAGATCCCACGGTGACCGGGGTGCACGATCGACCCGAACTTGAACTCCTCGCCCGAGGTGTCGAGCGTGGGCAGACCCACGTACGCCTTGATGACCGCGACCTCACCCTGGTTGACGATCAGCATCGGGACCATCTCGACCCGGGTCAGGAACGGGTTCAGCAGATACGCGCCGTACAGGAGCGGGTCGTGCTGCAGACCGATGTGGCCTCCGGCCTCCAGGAACCGTTGGAAGTCCTGGTAGTTGTTGTGCAGGTCGTTCTTCGAGCCCATCAACACTTCGATGACCTCGGAGTCCTGGAGCGCCTGCTCGCCCTGCTCCATGCGCGCGATGTCGTCGTATCCGCCGAGGCGGCTCGCGATGTCGCCGGACGGCAACGGCGGCCCTTCGAGAGTCGTGACGATGCCGATCATGTCCTGCGGACCGCGCGGCGCGATGACGACCACCTGGAGCTGCTCGGGCGTGAGGCCGAACGACTCGGGGCGCAAGACCCCGCCCGTCGCCTTCGCCCGCTCGGACACGTCGGGGGATACCGGAAGTCCGTAGACCTTGCGCGAGGTCACGACGAGGAACGCGACCGGGTGGATCGGCAACAGCGTGCCCGGTGTCAACACCGGCCGTTGCACACCCTTTTGGCCGCCACCCGAGATGAACGTCTCGAGCGACGAGAAGTTCGCGAACTCGGGCTTGTAGTCGGCGCTCTTGGCGCCGATCGGCAACGGCGCGCCGACCTGCGCGATCACGACCCCGATCTCACCCGCCGGAACCTGCACCCACGGGAACTTCTTCACGCCGAAGACGGGCCACAACTTGAACCGCAGACCCGGGGTGAGCAACTCGGCCTGGAAGCCGGCCTCACCGTGAAGGGCGATCGGGTTGTCGTTCGGGAGCTTCTTGAACGAGAACCGCTTCTGGACCAGCCCGACCTCGGTTGGGCCGATGGTATGGAACGACTGCAGCGCGCTGATCACCACGAGTGCGGCGAGCGCGATGACGATGACGAGGATGACGACGGACACTTCGATTGCCTCCTGTGACTACCCACGTCCGCCCCGGCCGGTCGGCCGGAGGTGAGCGGGCGTCCGACCACGCATGGCCGGGTGTCTGGGCGGTGGGGGTGGGACGCCGCCAGGTCCCGTGTCGTCGTGTCCCGACGTCGGAACCGACGGTACTCCTGTCGCGGCGAAGCGGAACAGATTCGTACGCGCTCTTGACGGATTGTCGAGTGGACAGCCGAGGATCTCGGCGCCCTCACCGTATGCCTTGAGGAAGGCCCGGGTCGCAGACGGCCTAGGCGCCGGTCCAGCACCCCATGATCGTGGCCGCGACGTTGATCGCGACGTCGCCTTTGGAGGCCGGCGGCACGCCGAAGGAGGCGGGCAGCTTGGTCACGTCGACCAGCATGACCTTGAAATCCTTGCGGACCACGACCGAGCCGTCGGGCACCTGGAAGGCGTTCGGGATGCCGACCGGCTTGTCGGTCTTGCCGAGCTTGGTCGCGAGAGAGTCGAAGTAGGCGGTCGTCTCCGCCTCGTTCGACAGCTCCTTGACGGCGAGCGTCATCTTGGCGCCGCCGGGATACACGTAGTCGCACGAGTACACGTGGTCGACCCACTTCGGCTTGAACGGCGCCACGGTCTTCACGCCCGTCGCGCTCTGGTAGATCTCGTTCTCGGCCTCGGACTCGCAGATCATCTTCGCCGACACCGACGCCACGTTCGAGGCCGGCTTGGCGACGTGACCGGCGGCGGTCGTGGTCGGGCCCGCCGGCGTCGTCGGGCTCGTCGACGGTTTCGCGCTACCGCCGCAGGCGGCGAGCAGAGCCGCGAGGGAAAGCGTCACGGGCAGGAGAAGTCGAATGCGCACATCGGGAGCGTACTGATTCGACGCTCGCCGGGGCAGTCGCAGCCCCGGCGCCGAGGGTTTCCGGCGGTAGCGTGCGCCGGGTGCGTCGGTTGGCGGTTCTCGCGCTCGCGTCGACCCTCGCCACGACCGGCGCCATCGGGTTCGCAGCGCAGCCCGCGAGCGCGCACGTCTGCGCCCGGGCGGTCGAGATCCCGGTCGGGCAACCGTCAACGGTTGCGGTCGGTGTGACGGTCGAACGTACGGCTGTCCCGGATGTCACGATCACGATGCCGGCCGGACTCCAGCTCCAGCGGGTCGATGCCAAGGCCGGGTGGTCGATCACGCGGACGGGTCCGAGCGTCCGCTTCCGGGGCGGGCCGATACCGCGCTTCGCCTGCGAGTACTTCTCGTTCGGCGTCACGGCCCCGGGCCGGGGCGCCTTCGGCATCCCGCTCGTGCAACGTTCCGCGACGGGTGCGGTCGTCGCCCGGTCGACTCCCGACCCGGCGAGCGCGCAGAGCCGGGCACTCGACCAGTTCGTCTACGCGGGAATCACGCCCCCGTCGACCTCGTCCGGATCGAGTGTGTCGGCGACGACGATCGCGGGCATCGCGCTCGTGGCCGTCGGGACGGTGCTCGTCGGGGTGCTCGGTGTTCGCACCGTGCGGGATCGCCGCGGACGCGGTGACCGGGACATCGATGACGATGACGACGACGCCCCCCGGCGCGGCGGGAGCGAGGGTGACGAGCGCGCGCGCGCCGCCGAGCTGCGCGCCCGGGTCCAGCGATTCAAGAAGCGGGCGCCGAACCCTCCACCATCGTGAGCGGCGCATGCTCCGCGAGGTAGGGCCCGAGCCGGGCGATCAACGCGCCGTCGCCGGTGGTCGTGAGGCGCGATCCGGCGCGTGCGTCGTCGACCAGCACCGTCCCCGCGAGCAGTTGCAACAGCATCGTGAACGGGGCGCGGATCTCGGCCGCGGGCGCCTCGACCTGACCCCGCAGGGCCCGGAGCTCGTCCGACGCGCCCGACCGACCGAGCGTCCACACCATCACCGGATCCTCGTCGAGAACGACGAACGCGACCGGCCCGGCCGCGAACGCGTCGCGCACCGGAGCCGCGCGTGTCGCGAGATCGCGGAACGCGACCTCCAGCACCTCGTCGGTGTCGAGGTCGCGGGCGATGCGATCGAGCTCCGCGTCGGAAAGGCCGGAAACGAGGAGTGAGAGCCAGCGACCTTCGCCGGCCGGCGGCGCCGCGGCCCGACTCCGCGCCATGCGGAACAGCGCGCCGACCACCAGACCGCTGCCGAGTCCGAGCGCCACGACCACTTCCAGGCGCGTGAGCCACGGCGGTCCGGCGTCGGGCAATTGCGACTTCCAGAGCGCGGCGAGGTCGGTCGCTCCCCCGATCAACGCCACGAGGAGCCCGACGAAGACCAGGCCGTACAACGCCTCCGTCCGGCGGCGGACCAGCGCGACGACGGTGGGTACCGCGGCGGCCCAGACGGCGATCGACACGAAGTTGCCCCCGAAGAACTGCAACACCTTCGTGAGATTGCCACCCGGACGCGGGATCTCGAACGCGATCGCGTGCGCGATGTCGGACCCGACCACGACGACGAGCAGCGCGGGAAGCAGTCGCCACCACTTCGTCACGACGACCGCGAGCAGGCCGAGCAGGAACAGCCCGACGAGGGGCGCGATCCAGGGGAGACCGCTGGGTCCCGCAACCCAGTCGAGTGCGACCGCGATCGCGACGCGCTGGTCGTTGTACCGGAAGATCACGTTGCGTTGGGAGAGATGATGGAAGCTTCCGGGCGACTGCGCGACCTCCGGGGGCGGCTGCGCCTGCATCCAATGGATGTTGTGGTCGTGCCAGCTCGTCGAATGACCGCTCGAGATCTTCTTCCACTCCGGCACGGCGTCGGGCGCGGTGTTCACACCGGGAGGAACGCTGCTGCCCTGGCGCGTCCGATTGATGTACGTCGCCTGCGAGTGCAGGTTCTCGAAGACGCCCGCCGGACCGATGCGCAGGTACGGCTCGCCCTCGTAGCCGAGCACGGTGATCTCGGTAGGCGTGCGATTCGTGACCTCGAGCTTGTTTCCCAGATCCACGACCCGCGCGCTGATCCCCGGGATCGACGGCGCGATGGCCACCACGCGACTGCGATAGTTCGTGGGCTTGGGCCCGGAGATCGTGTGCGCCGAGGCGGGCGCGGCGCTCAGCCCGAGCAGCACTGCGGCCGCACCGACGGCCGTCGCGATTCGGACCACTACCCCAACACGCACGAAACCACGCTACGACGCGCGTCCCGTGTAGCGGGGACCGGCCCGCACCCCCTTGGCTCCGAGGCGCGTCGTCCTCGGTGCGCCGGCGCGTCGTCCTCGGTGCGCCGGCGCGTCGTAGTGTGACGGCCCAATGAGAGCAGGGCGTCTGGCTCGGTTCTGCGTCGTGCCGGCGCTCGCGGGAGCCTTCATCGTCGCGGCTGCCGCCCCGGCGTGGGCCCATGCGACGTTGCAGAGCAGCGACCCGCCCAAGAACGGCGTGGTGGCCCAGTCGCCCAAGGTGCTCTCGCTGACCTTCAACGAGAACGTCGAGGTCTCGTTCGGCTCCATACGCGTCTACACGTGCGCGGGCAAGCGCATCACGACGGACGCGCCGCATCATGCACGTGCGAGTGATCACACCGTCGAGCTCTCGACCCCGAAGCTCGATCCCGGGGTGTACCTGGTCGCGTGGCACGTCATCTCCGCCGACTCGCATCCGGTCAATGGCACCTATTCGTTTCGCGTCGGGCCCGGCCCCGCGCCGAGCGTCAACGGCTGCGCGACGGAGGCGAGCGTCAAGAGCAGCACGACCGTCGGCGTGCTGTTCGGGATCGCGCGCGCGGGGTTGTTCCTCGGCCTTGCACTGCTCATCGGCGGTGTGGTGTTCCTCGTGCTCATCGCGCGCCGGACGAGCGCGGCTCGCCTGACGCGCCGCGCGGTCTGGGTCGGCTGGGCGATCCTCGTGGTCTCGACGATCGCGGCCTTGATGTTGCAGGGTCCGTACGCGGCCGGCGCGGGAATCGGCGACGCGATCAAGTGGACGGTCGTCCACGACGTGCTCACCACGCGTTTCGGGCACGTGTCCGAGGTACGCATGTTGCTGCTCGTCGTCGCCGCCGCCCTACTGCCGCTCATGAGCTCCTTCGACCGCGAGCGCGGGGTACCGATCTGGTGGATCGTGCTCGCGGCGCCGGTCGCCGCGCTGCTCGCCGCGACGCCGGGATACGCGGGACACGCCGCGACCGGCGACTTCACGATCTTCGCGGTACCGCTCGACACGCTGCACGTACTCGCGATGAGCGTGTGGCTCGGCGGTCTCGCCGTCCTCCTCCTGGCCGCGTTGGGCGGCGGCTTCAGCGGTGGCCTGCGCCGTGCGCTGACGACGTTCTCCCGGCTCGCGTTCTGGTGCGTCGTCGTGCTGGTCCTGAGTGGGCTGTTCGCCTCGTGGCGCCAGGTCGGGTTCACGATCCGGGGCTACACGTCGACGAGCTACGGCAACATCTTGTTGGTCAAGCTCGCCATCGTTGTCGCGTTGGTCGGCATCGCGGCGCTCAGTCGTTCGATCGTCCGCAAGCACCGCTCGCTCCCGCTCGGCGCGCCCGACAGCGCGATCGCCGCGGTCGACGAACGCACCGTCGCCGGCCTGCGCCGCTCCGTCGGGCTCGAGGTCGTCCTCGGCATTGCGGTGCTCGCCGTCACCGCGGTTCTCGTGAACGCGCAGCCGGCGCGCAGCGAGCTCACGCCGAAGCTGTTCTCGGGCTCGGTCGCCGCCGGTTCGGGCGACAGCGCGATGACGGTCAGCGTGACGATCGACCCCGCGCGCGTCGGCCTCAACACGATCCACGTGTACACGCTGACGCCGAAGGGCGCCGACCTGAACGTCCGCGACATGTCGGCCAAGCTCGTGAGTGTCGACGGCACGACGTCGGTGCCCGCCAACCTCGTGCGCGCCGGGCCGAACCACTTCCTCACGAACGACGCGACCATCACGGTCCCGGGTACTTACAAGATGCTCGTCGAGGTCACGACCATCGGCAGCAATGGACTGCCCCAGACGGTCGCGGGAGTGCTGACGGTCCCGATCCGCTGATCCGGCGCGTTACTTGCTGTCGCGCAGGGCCTGGACGAGCTGCTCGGTCTGCTCGCGCTGTTCGTAGACGAGCCGGATGATCCAGTAGCGCAAGTAGCGGGTGATCGAGTTACGCGCCCAGATCACGATGCCGACGATCGCGACGCCGATGCCGATGAAGCCGAAGATCTCGGCGCGCAGCGCGCTGACGGCCGCATTGTCGCCCTTGGCGTCGAGTGCGCTCCACCACGCGATGATTGCGATGACGAAGCCGAGAATCGTCAGGCCGATTCCCCATTGGGATCCGAGTCGCTCCGGGTTCGCGCCGCCGCCCGTCACCTTGAGCTTGGCGACCTCGGCCTCGAACTGCGAGAGGCGCGACGACGACATCGTGCCGTTTGCATCGGTGTGTGCGTCGGTCATGACTGGGAACTCCTCATTGGGAAGGATGCGCCGCCGGGGTCTCGTGTTCGGCGCCAAGATACGCGTCGGCGAGCTCGTCCGCGATGCTTGCCGGAGGACCGGTGTGCAGGAGCCGTCCGTGCAGCATGATCCCGGCCCGGTCGGCGAGGCCGAGGATCTCGTGCGCGAACTGCTCGACGATCAGGATCGACAGCCCGGACGCCGCGATCCGGCGAACGTGTTCGTACAGCTCCTCGACGATGATCGGCGCCAGACCCATCGAGAGCTCGTCGATGAGGAGTACTGCCGGTTCGGTGGCGAGGGCCCGGGCCATCGAGAGCATCTGCTGCTCGCCGCCCGACAGGGTGCCCGCCGTCTGCTTGCGCCGTTCGCCGAGACGGGGGAACTGCGCGAACGCGAGGTCGAGCACCTGGGAGAAGGAGTGACCGGTGAAGGTCGCCATGCGGAGGTTCTCGAGCACGTTGAGGTTCGGGAAGATCCCGCGGCCCTCGGGGATCAGGCAGACGCCGGCACGCGCCAAGGCGTCGGGCGCGACGCCCGTCACATCGCGGCCGCAGAGGAACATGCCGCCGGTGCTCGGCGTGATCTGACCGGAACAGACCGCGAGCGTCGTCGACTTGCCGGCCCCGTTCGGGCCGAGCAGCGCGAACACCTCGCCGGCGCGGAGCTCGAGATCGATGCCGTGCAACACGTCGATGCGGCCGTAGCCGGCGCGTACGGCGGCCAGTTGGAGGATCGGCACCTCGTCGTCGGTGGCGTCCGGCGTGGGGACCGCTTGCATCGAAGTCACGCCCGCCGCCTCACGAGGCCGACTTCGCGGTGCCGAGATACGCGCGTTGCACGGATGGGTCGGCCTGGATCTCGGCCGGGGTGCCTTCGGCGATGATGCGGCCGAAGTCGAGCACGCTGATATGCGTGCACGCCTCCATGACGAGCGGCATGTCGTGCTCGACCAGCAACACCGCGAGACCATCGGCGGTCAGCTCGTGGAGGAGCACACCCAGCGCGTCGGTCTCCTGCTCGTCGAGACCGGACGACGGCTCGTCGAGCAGCAGCACCTTGGGGTCGGTGGCCAGCGCGCGTGCGAGCTCGACGAGGCGTGCACTTCCGGTCGGTAACGAGTCGACCCGCTTGTCGGCGACCTGTGCGGCGCCGACGCGCTCGAGAAGCTCGGCGGCGATCTTTCCCGAGTCGTAACGCGACTTGGCCCATCGGCGCCGCATCTCGAGCGCGACGAGCACGTTCTCGCGCGCGGTGAGGCTGCCGAACGCTTCGAGGCGCTGGAACGTGCGCGCGATCCCGAGCCGCGCCCGCCGGTAGGGCCGGCGCCGCGTGATATCGGCGCCATCGAGCCGCACGCGACCTCCGCTCGGCGCCTGCAGGCCGGTGATGACGTTGAAGAGCGTCGTCTTTCCGGCACCGTTCGGTCCGATGAGTCCGGTCACACATCCTTCGGGGACTGAGATCGAAGCATCGTCGACCGCCAGCAGGCCGCCGAACTGCACGGATACCTCGTCGATCTCGAGCAGACCCATCTCAGCTGCTCCGAGCCGCAGCAACTGGGCGCGGTACGTCGTTGCTGATGCCCAGCTCGCGGTCGACGAGCAGGACGTCGGACTCCGCGAACGGACGTTCCAGCCCGAGCTCGCCGACTTCGGGCTCGGCGGCCGCCGCCGTCATCTCTTCGTACTCCTGCTTCGCGTCCTTGCGCCACGGGAGCAGCCGGGCAAATCCCTCACCGATCGGCACGACGGCGCCCGAGGGGTTCTGGATGATGCCGAGCACCGCGAGTCCGGGCGCGAGGTAGAAGAGCGCGATCCAGAGCGAGATGTGCCAGTTGTCCTGGACGAACAACGTGACGAAGCCGAAGACGCCCGCGAACAAGGCGCCCGCGACGAACCCGACGCCGCCGATGACGAGTGCGAGCACGACGGGCAGGCCCGCGATCATCTGGAACCCCTGCGCATTGTTCAGCGTCCCGAACGACATCGCATAGAACGCTCCCGCGAAGCCGGCGATGCCGGCCGAAAGCGCGAATACGGCCAGCTTCGTCTCGAGGATGTTCACGCCCACCGTCACGGACGCGGCTTCGCTGTCGCGCAGCGCGACCAGGCGACGGCCGAACGGGCTGCGCCGGAGCGCGACGACGCCGACACCGCACAGGCCGAAGACCACGGTGACCAGGATCAGGAACGACTTCGGAGAGGAGAAATCGATACCGAGCAGATGCAGGCGCGCCACGGGCCGTTCACCCGGACCCACTGCAAACGGCTGCGTGTAGAACACCTCTTCGACCATGGCCGCGAACGCGAGTGTTGCGAGCGCGAGATACAGGCCCTGGAGCCGCATCGCCGGGAACGCGAACAGCGCGCCGACCGGGATCGTCACCAACGCGGCGAGGAACACCGCCCACACACTTCCGTGCGCGCCGCCGAGACGCGTGTACGCGACGGCTCCGATCCCCGCGAACGCGAGCGGCGCGAGCGACACCTGCCCGGCCCAGCCCGTGAGCGGTACGAGTGACAAGGCGAGGAGCGCGGTGCACATCCCGAGCGCCAGCCGATTGGTGTTGGTGGGGTCGCTGCTCGACAGGAACAGCGTGAGGATCGCCATGAACGCGACAAACGCGGCCAATCCGATCGCGGTGTCGCGTACCGACGAGACGCGTTCGACGCGTCGGATCTGACCGATGCGCGCGAACTGGACCTCGGCGCGGGGCAGCAACAGCAGGACGATGAAGAGCATGATGGTCGGCAACGCGTCCGGCACGTTGGTCCAACGGTCGGAGAACCTGAGAAACGAAGCCATCCATTGCGTCGCGAGCGCCAGAATGATCGCGCCCAGGTACGTGAGCGGCAGGCTGCGCAGCCGGCCGACGACCGCGGCGGCGAACGCGGTGAGGATCAAGAACGTGAGCGTGGTGGTCGACATGTCGGCGGTCTCGGGCGCGATCAGGATCCCGGCCAGCGCCGCGACCGAGCAGCCCAGCGCCCACGCGAAGCTCGAGAGCACCGACGAGCGTGCACCTTCGAGGGCGGCGAGATCACGGTTGTCGACCACGGCGCGCATCGCGATGCCGATCCTCGTGCGGACCAAGAGGATGCGCAGCCCGATCGCCAGGGCGACGGCGACCATGATCGTGATGAACCGGTGCCAGGTGAGCAACACGTCGCCGATGTGGAAGCCCTTACCCGCGAAGAGCTGCGGCATCGAGTGCGCGTTGTTCTGGTTCCAGATCATGTTCGCGAGTCCGACGAATGCGAACAGCAGCCCGACCGTCACCATGAGCTGCACGACGAGTTGCTTGCCCTGGAGATGGCGCATGATCGCCCGGTCGAGCCCGATGCCCAGCAACGGGGCGATCACCAGCACCACGAGCGGCAGCGCCACGGCCTGCGGCAGGCCGTGCGCGACTGTGAGCTCCCAGTCGACGTACGCAAGGAACATGCCGATCGCGCCCTGGGCGAAGTTGAACACTCCTGTCGTCGTGTAGACGACGACGAGACCGGTTGCGGACATGGCGATGATGCCCGCAACCGGCAGCGCCAGGACTACGAGGTTGGTCAGAGACGTGCCGTTGACCGGATTACCGGCCCACGCCGCCTTGCTGACCAAGACGATGAACGCGATCGTGCCCGCCCAAACCAGCAGGTTCGACCACCGTTGTGACACGCCAGATCCCCTTCGTGACTAGGCCGACCTTGCGTTAACCGTGGTATTCCTTGGCGGCGTCGATCGAGAACTCCAACGCCTTCTTGTTGTTGTCGCAGTCGAACTTGCCGGGCTCGACCGGGTCGACCCGGACGAACTTCCCGTTCTGCACCTGCATCCCGACCAGGCATGTGCTCCCGATCTTGCGGCCGACGTCGATGCCGGGCGCCGCCATGCCGTTCGCATCGAAGTTGTGCATGGCACGGATGGCCGTGAGCAGGTTGGCGCGCGTGATCGAGTTGGGGTCGTCGCCGTTCGCCTTCATCGTGTCCTCGACCGCACGGGCGAAGATCTCGCCCGCGATGAACGCCTGGGCGCCAAAGCCCTCCGGGGTCTTGTCGTACTTGAGGAACCCGTCGAGCGTGGGGTTCGAGCCCTTGTCCTCGAAGGGAAGGAAGTTGAGCCAGACGTACTGGCCCTCCACCGCGGCGCCGCCCTCACCGATGAGCCGCTTGTCGTAGCACTGCACCGAGCAGTCCCACACCTTCACCGAGTCGACGCCCTGGTTCGCGGCTTCCTTGCGCATCAGGACTGTTCCCTTGTAGTCGAGACCATTGCGCCCGTAGGTCGACTTGTTCGACTTCATCGCCTGGGCGACCTGCGTGTAGTCGGTCTGGATCGAGACTCCGCTCTCACCGAACTCGGCGTCGCTCTTGATACCCATCTTGTTCTCGGCCCGGAAGATCGGCATCGACGCGGAGATGGTCGACGGGAGGTCCTTCGGGATCACGAACACGCCGTGCATCGCGTTCGCGCCGAACTTGTTGAAGTAGTAGTCGTACTGCGTGTAGCCGACGTGGAAGGTGCGCAGACCGGTGCCCGCGTAGGGGCACGACGAGCCGGTCGGCAAGGTTGCGAACGAGATCTTCGAGCACTGCTGCGCGACCTCGGTCTGGAGGTCGGCGATATCGGGGATACCCGTCGCCTTGCCGGTCTTGTCCTTGCAGCCCTCCATGCCGGTGACGTCTTGGAGGAAGAGCGCGGTCGTGCCGACCATGGCGACCGAGTTGCCGCACGCGGCCAGGATCGCGTTGGACGCGTCGGTCGGGCTCAGCTTGGAGTCGCCCTGCTTGACGACGACCTGGCGGCATGCGAGGCCGCCCTTGGAGTTGATGTACTTGCCCCACGCGACCATGCCGTCCCACGAGCCCTTGAACAGCCCGGGACGGATCGAGTTGTTCACGTCGGCGATGACCGTCACTGTGATGGTCTTCGGTGTGACACCGATCTCGGGACTCGTCAGCTTCGCGGTCTTGCAGGCGTCGGGCGCCGGCGCCGTCGTGGATGGACCGCCGAGGCCTCCACCGCCTCCTCCGCCGCTGGAATTCTTGCTACTCCCGCCACCGCAAGCGGTGACAACGAGCACCAAAGCCGTCGCGAGCACGCACAAACGCAGCCGCATTCTGTCTCCCCCGAGTCGCTGGACGGGCCGAAGCGTACGGACATTGTGCACGTCTGTCGATCCAAAAAGGTGCCGCGGCCTTCGCGAACGTTCAGCAAGCGTGAGCAAACTGCTCACCCCGGGGTCTCGATCCGCGGGGCGATCCGCGGAGCCCCACAGCAGGGTTGCCGGGATCTACCGAATGACGCGACGATTCGCGGTCGTCGGAAAGCGTGCCGGAACTCTCACCGGGAGCGGTTGCATGGCAGTCACGATCCCTACGTACCGCTACACGTCCGACGCCTTTGCGACCCTCGAGAACGATCGGCTCTGGCCCCGCGTGTGGCAGCTCGCGTGCTCGGTCGATCACGTAGCGAGCGCGGGCGACTTCCACGAGCTGCGCATCGGGCCGATCTCCGTGCTCGTCGTGCGGGGTGACGACCGCGAGCTGCGCGCATTCCAGAACGCCTGTCGACACCGTGGGAGTTCGCTGTGCGAAGGCACGGGAGCAGGTCTGCGCGAGCTGCGGTGCCCATTCCACCGGTGGTCGTACGACCTCACCGGCCGGTTGCGCGAAGTCCCGTCCCGGCGCGAATTCGGCGCGCTCGACGACCATTCCGACCTGATTCCGGTCCGCGTCGACACGTGGGGGCCGCTCGTCTTCGTGAATCTCGACGCCGACACCGAACCTCTGCACGAGTTCCTCGGCGCGGTGCCCGCCGACTGCGCCTGGGCGCGCGTCGACGAGTTCCACTGCACCGCCGCGGTGTCGATCGCGGCGCCGTGCAACTGGAAGACGCTCATCGACGGGTTCAGTGAGACGTACCACGTGCAGGGCATCCACCGCGAGATGCTGGCGATGTGCGACGACGTGAACGGTCCGCAGCGCGTCTGGGAACGGCACGGAAAGCTGCAGCAGTCGTACGGCGTGTCGTCACCGCGCCTGCGGGAGCGTCCCGACGACCAACAGGTCTGGGAGGCCTTTGTCGAGGTGATGGGCGTACGCGTCGGTAACTCCTTGCAGACCGACGCGGGGACCGCGCCCGACGTCCCGGCCGGCGGCACGATCCGCAGCGCGATCGCCGGCATGGTCCGCGAGCGCGGACTCGTTGCCGGACACACGTGGTTCTCGGCGCTCGACGACGGCCAACTTCTCGACATGTCGCAGTACAACCTCTTCCCGAACGTCACCGTGCTCGTCTTCGCAGACATGATGCAGATCGTCCGGGCGCGCCCGGGCGCGACCTCGAACGACGCGTACATGGACGCGTTCTCGTTCGAACGGGTTGCGCCGGCGGCGAACCACCCGCGGGTCAAACCGATCGACATCGAGCTCTCCCCCGACGAGGAGCTGCCGATCGGTCTCATCCTCAACCAGGACTTCGCCAACTTCGCGCGGAGTCAGCGCGGCCTGCACCAACCGGGTCTGACGCATCTCGCGGTCTCGCCGACCGAGGAGTGCCGGATCGTCAATCTGCACGAGAACCTGGAGGAGTTCCTGGCGATCTCACCCAGCGAGATCGGCCGCGCCTGACGCGCGGAGCTCGCCCGGCAGTCGTCGAGCTTCTCAGGCAATCACGCAGCGCGTGCCCGTGTAGATCGTGGGCATGCACTTGTTGCAGTGGATGCACAGGCCGTCGCGATCGGGATCGTTTTGCATCTCCGATAACAGGTCGGGCTCGCGCAGGAGCGCGCGGCCGATCTGGACGAACGCGAAGCCGTCGTCGAGCGCGCGGGTCACGGTGCCGAGCCGGTTGATGCCGCCGAGCAACACGAGCGGCATCGAAAGTGCTGCCCGGAACTGGCGGGCGTAGGGCAGGAAGTAGGCCTCTTCGAACGGGTACTCCTTGAAGAACTTCCCGCCGAAGAGCTTGATGCCCGTCTTCAACACACCCGGGAACATCTCCGCCATCTCCGCGATCGGCGCCTCCCCCCGGAAGAGGTACATCGGGTTCTCGAACGAGCTTCCGCCGGTGAGGGTGAGCGCGTCGAGCGAGCCGTCGGCTTCGAGCATCCGCGCGAACTTCACGCTCTCCTCGAGCCAGAAGCCGCCACGCACGCCGTCGGCCATGTTGATCTTCGCCGTGACCGCGACGTCGCGTCCGGCGGCGGCGCGCACCGCCTGCACGACCTCGAGCGGGAAGCGGGCGCGGTTCTCGAGACTCCCGCCGAACTCGTCGGAGCGCTTGTTGAGCTTGGGTGAGAGGAACGCGCTCAGCAGATAACCGTGGCCGATGTGGACCTCGATCGCGTCGAACCCGGCGTCGCGCAACACGGCGGCCCCGTGCGCGTACTGGTCGACGATCGTCGCGATGGCGCTCGGCGTCACCGCCTGCGTCCGCCGCATCCCGAGCGGGCTGAACACGCGCGATGGCGCGAGCGCGGGTGACTTGGTGCCCATCGGATTCGCGACCGGGCCCGCGTGGCCGATCTGCGCCGCGATCGCCGCGCCTTCGGCGTGCACCGCGTCCGTGAGCGCACGCAGTCCGCTGCCGACGTCGGGGGTGTCGAGGACGATCTGGTGCCCGTCGGTGCTCCCCGCCCGCGTGACGGCGCAGTACGCGACCGTCGTCATTCCGACACCGCCGGCCGCGAACCGGCGATGGAAGGCGATCAGCTCGGGCGTGACCACCCGCTTGGGAGTACGGCCTTCGAAGGTCGCGGCCTTGATGATCCGGTTGCGGAGTCGGGCCGGCCCGAGAGCCGCCGGGGCGAAGGGATCGATGGCGCCCATGCCCGGACCGTACTCTCGACGCGCCAGAATGGCGCCGTGGATCTCGAAGACTTCTACAACGCCGACCCCCGCCGCCGACACTCCGAAGAGCTCGAGTTCGGGACCGATTGGAGCGAGGACGGCGCGCGGACGCAAGTGTCGTGGGTCGAGACGACGGGCGAGATATACGCGATGCGGGATCCGCTCGGCGGGCTCTGGAGCGACCCGATCGGCGACGTGCGCCCCACTCCCGTTTCCGACGAGCAGCTGACCGTCGAGGTCCTGGGTGTCGTGAACGGCCGCGAGCGCGCCACCGCGGTGATGAGCGGATGGGAAGCGGCGATGTCCTCCGGTGACAACAGCCTCTCGTGGGTCCGCGATCGCATCGCGAATGCGGACGGGGAGATGAGCGACACGCCCGCGCAGCCGTCGCGCGACCTTCCCGCCGACTGAAACAGCGTTGCTCGGGTCAGCTCGGCGGCTCGGGCTGCAGTTGCGCGAGCTCTCGGCGCAGCACTTTGCCGACCTCGCTTCTCGGTAACGCGGCGACGCGCCGGAAGGCGACGGGGATCTTGTACGGGGCGAGGTGGGCGCGGCACACCTCGACGAGGTTGTCGTCGGACACCTCGAACGCGGTCACGATGTACGCGACGGGGACCTCGCCGAGCCGTTCATCGCGAACGCCGGCAACCGCGGCCTCGGTCACGCCCGGCACGAGCCGCAACACCTCTTCGACGTGCTCGGGGAAGACCTTGTTGCCGCCCCGGTTGATGACGTCCCCCGCGCGCCCCTCGATCCACACGAAGCCGTCGTCGTCGACGCGGGCGAGGTCTCCCGTGTCGATGTACCCCTCGGCATCCACCCGATCCGCCGCGATGCCCACGGCGGTCGATGGCGGCCGCACCAGCAACCGGCCGATCTGATTGGTCGGCTCCGCTGCCGCTCGTTCTTCATGGGTCGCTCGCGCTCCGCCTCCCTCACCCGTGGGTCGATCGTCTGGATCCTTCCGTCCGGTCGGCTCCGCTGCCGCTCCGTCGGGTTCCGGGGCGATCTTGATCGAGACGCCGGGGTGCGGACGGCCGACGGCGCCCAACTTGTCGGGATGCTCGCGCGCGTCGGCGGCAGTCCACCCGATCACCTCCCCGATCTCGGCCTGGCCGTAGCCGTTCAGCACGACGACGCCGAACTTCGCGGCGAACCGGCGCGCCTGCAGCGGCGAGAGCGGCGCGGTGATGCTGCGCACGTAGCGCAGAGGCGCGAGATCGACCACGGTGGGATCGTCCGACAACATCGTCATCGCCGCGGGCGGGAGCACCGTGGACCGGATGGAGAACCGACCGACGAGGTCCGCGAACGTTCGGGGATCGAAACGATCCATCACCACGACCTCGGCGCCGGCGCGGAGGCCGAACAACACGTTGTAGATGCCGGCGTTCAACGCGAGTGACACCGGCACGAGGTTCGGTGTGGGCCGGCGGTCGGCGTCGCCCTCCGGGCGCGACCCGCGCAGCGGCGCGAGCACGCGATCGAGCAACTCCAGATAGTTCACATGGGTGTGCAGCACCGGCTTCGGCGCGCCCGTCGTCCCCGACGTCCATGTCACGAACGCGACACCCGGGTCGTACACACGCGCCTCGGGGAGCAGCTCCGGTCTGTTGCCCTCGGACGCAGTGCCCGTCAACAGCACGGCCGGCCGGGTCGCTTCCAGGATGGTCCGAAGCTCCCCCGCCGGTGAGCGGGGATTGACCGGGACGAACACGGCACCGGCCAGCCAGACCCCGAACATCGCGGTGATCGCCCCGGGCCCGCTGGGGAGCTGGACC